>NZ_CP125643.1:0-300000 GCF_030053155.1 Rhizobium sp. BT03 | reverse complement strand
TGATCGCCTGGTGACCGGGATATCGGATTGTCCGATAGTTCATATTGCGGACGCGGCCTTCGAGCGTCTTGGCCAGGGTGCCCAGACCGCCGGATGTGTTAAAGGCCTCATAGGTGATGCCATCCAAGGAGAATTCTTCCCGTTCCTCCAGTGCAGGGACCGTGACGAATTTGCCCTCTACAATAGCTTCGCACGGTTCAATGTATTCGTTGATCAGACCATCCGTGCTCCAGGTGAGATTGTAGTTGAGAGCGTTGGACGGGTATTGCGGCAGTGCGCCGGCGCGCATCCGAACGCTATCCAGCGTGTCGAAACGCTTTGCGAGGTCATTGGCAACAATCGAGATGAAACCGGGAGCAAGACCGCACTGAGGAATGAAAGAAACGTTGGCGCACTTGGAAAGCTCTTCGACCTTCTTTGTCGTTGCGACATCTTCCGTGAGATCGAGGTAGTGAACGGAAGCTTCCAATGCGGCCTCGGCCACTTTGCCGGTCAGGTTGAATGGCGCCGCGGACAAAACGGCGAATTTTCCCTTCAGCAACTTTACGAGCTCAGTCTTGTCGGTGATGTCGACTACCTTACTCGAAATCGCAGTATGCTTGTCGAGCTTATCTAGCTGCGCCTGATCGCGATCTGTTACCACGACGGTGTAGTCGTTCGTCGCAGCCAACATCAAAGCGATAGCGCCGCCAATCTTGCCTGCGCCAATGACCACTACATCCTTCATATCAGTTCCCTTGCAACTATCCACCTTCTGCGATCGCGGACGTAGTTCATATCAAGATTGTCACCAGCGCCGTTTAAAGATTTATCAAAAGTGGCGGCACCTGAAGCGGGTGTCTCTTCCAAGTTCACGACATGAGGCTCCCTGATATTTTGGAGTTGCAAAGCAAAGATAGCAAGTCGATGACATTCATGCCGTGCCCACTGATCATAGCCCGGAATATGCTATTTTTTGCCAATCCCCAAAGTTGCACTCGAGGAGATATATCTCCTCAAACAACGAAGTCAAAGCGCGGCATCTTGCAAGTACTTGTTTGCGGACGCCGCGCAATATCACTGATCGCGACGTTCGGGATAGTCGGCTAGCAACTTCGATAATGTCCCAGATTGCGTTCTGTCTAGGACACGTTCGCCATGAGGCATGGCATCAAAGAGGTCCGAGTTACGGCCGCCTTACTCAGTATGCTGAACCCGACTGGTCATTGAGGTCGTGGCGCTCTATCCCCGTGAGCGGCGGGTTGAAGATGCTGACGAGGATCAGGTCTCGGTCGCCGCCCCCGCGCAAATAGTGCTTGTCGTGCTTGTCGAGCACATAGATGTCGCCTGGGCGGACCGGATAGATATTGCCCTCCATGTCCTCAACCTCGCCCTCCCCGGCGATGCAGTAGCAAGCCTCGAGATGGTTGCGGTATTGAAGCAGCGACACGGTGTTCGCCCTCACCACCGTATGGCAGACGGTGAAGCCCATGCCGTCCTTTTCCGTCAGCAGACGGTGGCTAGTACCGCTGCCCCACTCCACGAAGTGATCCGTAGCTTCGACGTCCAGTAGGCTGCGCACAAACATCGCGTCCTCCTCATGTCAGAAGATTTCAAAGTTGCCGTAATCCCAGTTCAAATATTCCTTCCTATCTGGCAGCATTTCGCAATCGCCTCACGATGGCAGCCCGATACGGCGAGATCGCCCAAAGCGTATGCAGTTACGGGCAGCGACTGCCGCTTCTGATGATCTCCTTTCTACTAAACTGCTTCGAACAGGCCCGCGCCGCGTCCGGGCATGCCTCAATGGCCTCCAGTCTTGTAACGGCCCTCAGCGAGCTGCTTAAGCGTCTGACGCATTGCTTTCCTTAGTGATTGCGGAATCAACGGTGGACGGCTCCGGACTCGCAATTGGCTGTTACAAAACTTGTGCCAATTTAGTGGTCGAGGCCTAGAAGAGTGATTCTGACGGCTCTTCAGCTATTTAAACTAGGGTTGACCATGAGATTTGGCCATACAAGCCTATGTTGCGGACCCGACAGTACCAACACAAGATGTCGGATGTCGGTCAAGCAGATGCTCCACGACTATGTTACCGTCGGAGAAAGGGAAAAAGATAAATCGCATAGAGGCCGATTTGTCTGGCCGGCGCGTGCCGCCGCATCTCCCAGGCCTTTTCGCCGGCGACGCGGCGGACGATCGGTTCCACCCATGCCCTTGCCGGTCGTCGACAAGATATTCCGTGGTAGATCAAGTTTCTGAATGAAGGCAAGTTTCGCCGTCATGCTGAGGTTGTTGTCGAGAGATGCCTGGCCAGCATCACCGCTCATCGTATTGAAGCCGGTCTGCCCGTCTGCCTCGGCAATAGACCCTTCCAGCAATGCGACAGTAGTTGCTGAAAGGCGAGCGCTCACCCCGGTCAACCAGCTATCGAAATAATGCTGCCGTTGCGAACGCACCAGGCGTTCCAGTTCCTTGTGTGACGGGCCGTATATGCAACGGTCCCGGCACCACAGGAAAACCTGCTCGAGCATGGCGCCAATCGATTGTCCGGTCGGACATGCCGGTGTCGTGGTCTCCCGTCTGGCAGAGGTGGCGGACGCAGTTGGCGTAAGCTACGGGGTTGCGTCCTATAGTTCCTCATCCAAAGCCGCGGTTGACGCCCCAACGCTAGCAGCCGCCGAAACGTTCACGTCGGGTTCTGCGCTCTCCGCAACAAACACTGTCTTGGGCAAGCCGGCCTTTGCCGATCGTTGAGCAAGTTGGCCCGGCTTCCGGCACCAGACTTTCATCAAGGTGATCACCTGTCGGCGGCAGCGGCGGAATTGGACTGATGAGGCGAGGGCACAGATTCTTGCCCACAACGTTCTTCAACTCGGCCCAGTCCGGCGATATGTTCCCTCATCCTGGTTTCAGGCATGCCTTCAAGGCCCTGTCGGCTCGACACTTGGATTTTACAGGCGCCTGGCTGCTGGCCGACTGCCGCGCCCGTTCCGTGATGATAAAAGTATTGTGCCGTGTTGGGTTCTTCACAAATATGTCCAGCACCCTACGTAGTTCTCTGCTCGGAAGCGGTTAGGGTCTGCGCCTTGACGCCGAAGATGGCCCTCTACAAGTTGGGTGACAATGTCCCGAGAGTTCTGCTCGCGTTGGTTAGACGGGCAGGCTGGCTCTTTTAGCTATTTTGCATCGATGGCAGGCTCAAGGTTCTCTTGGAAGTCAGCATTGTAGCTGCCTCACCATGGCGTTGAATAGGCTGAGTCGACCAAAGTGCTGCGCCCATTACCGAAGATTGCGATGAGGCATCAGCGTCCTTCAGCAATCTTGCCAAAGAATGCAGGCTTGCGAGATCGACGTGCGGGACCGCCAGGCTGCGCCAACGACCACTCACTGATCGGTCGAAATCCACGATGGGACCTCAAGAAGTCGACCAGAAGAAGAACCAGAAAGGCTGCAGCGGAAATATGCGTCCCTTTGGACACCGCCTCATGCACGTGAACGGGTTGCCCGGACCAGGGATGCCACGGATACAAAAGCTCGCGAACCTCGGTCCCGTGGGTGTTCTGTCGTCGTGTTGTACAACCATTTCCGGCCGCACTGATCGCTCGGATACCAGACCCCGGCAAGCTATGCCGATACAATGCCGCAACCGGCTCCAACGCTACGCAAGATGAAGGCTTCGCGTTTCCGCCGGTTGCTCACACCGCGCCACTTGGCGTATTCAAAACCGCCGAGGCTCTAATCGCCGCCGGATGAAAATCCAGTGGCAGGTCACTTCTTCCATCCCTTGGTGTCCACCTATTTGGGTGGACACCTCATGCCAAAGCTCACTCAATTGCAGAAGGTGCGGGGAAAATCGCGCTTACGATCGTTCAGAAAACATTGCCTGTTTTTGGAGGCGCAGGCGGTGTTTGGCCAGGCCATTAACCAAGTACCGGTTTTGAGGCATTCTCTCACTCAACTCACCCAGCTTCACCGCCAAAACTGCATACGTTGGAACTCAACCACTGCCCAATATGGTCATTGATTTGCGGCACATTCAGAGCGCCAAGACAGCGCCCTTTTGCGTGACAGTTAAACTCAAACGGATGTCGGTGGCCGAGAACCCAGCCATCACTGCAAATTCCCCCGCCTCTATCCGCCAACGCCGCTCGGTCGTGTCGAAGAAGGCAAATGTTCGGGCGTCAAGTACGAAACGCAACCTTCGTTTCTCACCGGGTTCCAGGGCAATTTTCGAGAAGGCTTTCAGCTCTTTAACCGGTCTGGGTATAGATGCTTCAACATCGCCGACATAGATTTGCACCACTGCCGAACCTGGCCGCTCGCTGATGTTGGTCAATTCCAGTGTCACTGTCACCGCGCCGGCAGCGTCCGGTAGCCCTACCGTCAGGTCCGACATCGCAAAGCTTGAATAACCGAGACCATGACCGAACGGGAACAGCGGCTTAATGCCGTGGCGGTCGTAGTGCCGATAACCGACGAACACACCTTCGTCATATCGCACATGGCCGTCCTTACCTGGATAGACCGCGTCATCCTCGGTATGTGTGGGGTTGTCAGCCCAGCGCACGGGGAAGGTCTGTGCCAGTCGGCCCGAGGGCTCGGCCTTGCCGAGGAGCACATCGGCGATCGCGTTGCCAGCCTCCTGTCCGGGATACCAGCATTGCAGTACTGCACGAGCACCGGAAAGCCAGGGCATTTCCACCGGTCCACCGGTTTGTAGTACGACGATCGTGTTCGGATTGGCCGCAATTACCGCCTCAACAAGCTGGTTCTGCAGACCGGGAAGTGCAATACCGCGAAGATCGGAGCCCTCGGTATCCCAGTCGCCCGTTCTGCCCACGAAGACTACCGCATGATCAGCCTTTGCCGCGACGGCTGCTGCCTCGGCAATCTCCGCTTCGGCCGAAAATCTGCCTATTCCTACCCGAATTGCAGCGATATAGAGGTTGACGTGGTCGTGCCGGGCGTACTCGGCGACGACCTCGTATGTACGGCCGGCTTCGAGCGTGATTTCACCCACGACCTCTTCGCAGCCTTCTTCAAAGAATGTGGTACCACGTATCCAGGAAGCCCAAGCGTCCACCACAAGTCTGCCGTCCACATAGACCCGGCCAAGCCCGGCCGAGGTTAGTCCGACGCGATAGATGCCGGCTTCCGAGGCTGTGAAGATGGTGCGCATTCTAGCCGAAAAGCGAAGGGGATCGACAAAGCCCTCGGCCACGGGGGGCAACCATACACCAAGGCTCGACGGTTCCTCGACGACCTTCACCGGTTCGCCAGCTAGCTCCCTTCCTTGGAAAAACTCGAAGGTTGTGGGGTTTTCGATTAGCGGCTGAAACCGATAATTGTTGCAACCCTGAGCGTAGCACAAATTCTCCTCACCCAGCGCGTCCACCAGCCCCTGCCACGGACTGATGACATAGTGAGGGTTCAACTGCGCCGAGCCGCCTCCCATCACCTGCGCGACCTTAGCATTGGGTCCAATGATGGCGACCATACCTTGCTGAGCCAATGGCAGGATCCCGTCATTCTGTAGCAGAACTGCGCTTTCCGCTCCCGCGCGCCTGATCAATGCCCTATGTTTCGGTCGATCAATGGCGTACTCCTTAAACTCGCGATGATCGTTGATAGCGCCGGTGCGTTCCATCAAAGTCAGGATATTGCGCACACAGGCGCGGATCGTCTCGACACTAACCTCGCCGCCTTCGACCGCAGCCAGTAGCTTGGAGCCGCGATCGCGAGTCGGGCCCGGCATCTCCAGATCCAGCCCGGCATTCACGGTGGGTGCGGTCGAACGCGAGCCGAACCAGTCCGACATCACCACGCCGTTAAAACCCCAGTCACCGCGCAGAACCTCGTTCAACAGCCAATGGCTTTCCGCCGTGTAAGTACCGTTTAGCTTGTTATACGAAGACATCACGGCCCAGACCTTTGCCCGCTTCACCGCCGTCTCAAAGGGTATCAGGTAGACTTCGCGCAGCGTGCGTTCATCGATATCTGAAGAGATGGTTGTACGTTCAATCTCGGACTCGTTGCCGACGAAATGTTTTATCGTGGCACCGACTTTCGTGGACTGCAGACCTTCGATATAGCCGACTGCAAGTTCCGCCGTCAGGATCGGATCCTCAGAGAAGCACTCAAAGTTGCGGCCGTTTGTGACGCTACGCTGGATGTTAACGGTGGGGGCTAACGAGACGTGGGCACCTTTTGAAAGAACCTCGTCACCTAGGGCACTGCCGATTTCCTTGGCTAGATCCGGGTTCCAACTCGCTCCGATGGCGATGCCCACCGGGAAAGCCGCTGCAGTCACACCTCCGACAAAAGACCCCGCCCCGCGGGCGCCGTTGGGGCCGTCGGTCAAGCGCAATCTCCCTATCCCTAGGCGGTCGATGGGCGGTAAAGACCAGAACGTATCGCCGGAAAGTAGCGAGACCTGCTCCGCCAAGGTCATATTATCGAGCAATGCTTTCTTATCAATCATCTTCTCTGCTTCTTGAATCTCAATACTTAGCTGTCCCAGATCGGCATCTCGAGATGCATATTGGGGAAGCTAGTGATCTCGGCGCCATGGAGCCGTCCATCCATAAAAAGGACGCCCGTTTGTTCATCAAGGCGTCGCGTCCCGCCGTCGCGAGGACGACGACATGTTCGAAGCCTTCACATAGCCGAGATGCGGTCACCGCTTTCCATTGAAAACAAGGGACATCGCGGCAATCGATTTCAGCAGTGAAAGTTGTGCCGGCTGCGGCAGCGCCGGTTCTGTTACGGAGTTATTCCTCCGCAAGTTTGTGAGACAGTTTGAACCTTAGCAAGCTTTATCAGACAATCTGTTGACAGACAACCTCGGTCGCGCAGCTTTCGTGTCGTCATTGATGATTCGATGCTTCCCTCGGAGGCGGATCCCGATTGATGAAGTTTCTTCACCGCCTATGGACAAGGATCGACCACAATGGACAGGCTGTTGTCCCGTGTCCGGCTACAGAGTAATCATTTTCGTACTGTCTTTCATAATCAGCATTTGCGCGGTGGGGTTTTCGGGGCACTACGCCGCGGGTCTCCTACAAGGCCGCCTGGAAACCTCGAGCGAGGTGATGCAGGTGCTCTCGTGTTTCCGTGACGTCTCCGCCTCGTCCGTCTGCATCGCCCTCACGCCGTGCTTGAATCCTCCCTACATATGCAGGCATTTCCGGTTGATATCGATCCAGATTGTCTGAGAGCTACCAGTATTCGTTGATCCTGCCGTTATAGCTTTGCCTGCTCGTCTGCACAAATTTAGATATCGAGAGATCAAAAACGGGCGCCTGGAGGAGAGCCGTGGCAGTACCGCATTCGTACCGGCTGGTTGTGTCAGACAGCCGAAGACTTGCGGATTCTCTATCATCATGGATGGCCTCGGCTCAGAGAGGGATCGGAGGCTGTCACGTATTTTTTTCCGCTTTCGGCATGTTAAAGGATGCCAGGCGATCTTGCTGCCAATTATTTTTCTGGCTGCGAGCGACCGCTTTCTGCCGGCACTCAAATTCCCCTGGTGAAGCAGGGCTATCGCATATGAGCGATGATAGAGATGAGGAACTGATCGTCCCACCCTGCCTTCTTGATCTTTCGACGAATGGAGGCCTTATCTGGATGGGCTCGGATGAGGTTGAGGGCAATCTTTCGTAACAGAGCAATGTTTGCCGGTCCGTGATCCTTACGGTTTCTGGCGGCATCCTCGCGGAACTGGACGTCGAGCACCCAGTGCAGTTTGTTTTCGATCTGCCAATGAGTTCTGGTTACCTCGATCAGGGCGGCAGCCGACATGACGGTGGAGAGCAGGAAGTAGCGGACATGGCTGGTCAGACGGCCATCGGCATGACGGCTTGTGGCCTCGACGGATCCGATGGCCTGCAGGCCGGGGAAGTCGATGTCATTGACGGCGACGATGCAGGCACGGCGTCTTTCGCAGCGGTCATGGTCATTCTGACGGGCCTCCAAACCCCTGATCGAGTGGCTGAGGGCAGACCCGGAAACGCCGCGAAGCGCGGCGGCCTTTCGGCCCCCCCCCGCACGCGCGATCGCGACGAAAGTTTCAAGGTCGGCCAGATCGGCCCGCGTTGATACCATGAGTTATGGATACTCGCACTTGTACTGAAAAAGATCGCCCTTGCCGGCGCCGACCTTGCTTCAGGCCGGCCGGCACCTTCAATCCTTATTTAACTGGCCCTGTATTTGGTATGTGATGGCCGAGGAAGCAGTCAAAAATTTGACCTAGTGATCCATGTTGGATCCTGCGAAGGACGGCGGAGATGGCCCGGTCGCTGAAAAACGAAAACGTCCGGGATTAGATCGTCATGCAATGAAGATCTTCGTGTCCACAGCCACGAGAGACGGCACCGGTTGGTTCCGCGAGGCGGTCTAACAGTCCCGGAGGTTCTAGTTCTGAGCTCTCGAAAACGCGGGCTACCAGTCCTGCCGGGTTGCATGGACGAAATGTCGTTGATCGTGATCTCCGGGGGCTGGTCTAGTGCATAGACCACGGCTTCAGCCACCGACGACGGCGGAATACCCTGCTTGTTGAGCTCTCCGGCGATCTTTCTGCCCGTCTCGTCATGAACCTTGTCGGCCCAGCCGGTATCGATCACGCCAGGGCTGATCATAGACACTTGGATCCCGCTACCCACGCCCACCTCCTTCCTGAGGCTTTCGGTAATACCGCGTATGAAGAACTTCGTGGCTCCGTAAACCCCTGCCGCCTCGCCGACATGAACGCCGGCGATAGAGCTCATATTCAGGATGCGGCCGGACCGGCGCTCCAACATCGACGGCAGCACCGCGGCGATCGCATGCAGATAGCCACGCAGATTGGTATCATCTTGTTCCAATCGCCGACGGCGGCATCCTTCCAATAGGAAAAGAGCATGAGGCCGGCATTGTTGACCAATATATCGACCGGGCCGTACGTCGTTGTGGCGAACGCGACGAGGGCCTTGGTACTCTCAAAATCCGTGGCATCAGCAACCTTGTAGCTGGCAATACCTCCCGAACCGGTGATGTCTTCGACGATCTGACTGAGGCGTTCCTCATTGCGGCCGGCAAGGACGACGCGCGCACCTTTTTCCGCCAATCCTCTGGCGGTCGCCGCTCCAATGCCCGAGGAAGCCCCTGTGACGATGGCGACCTTGTTTTTCAGATGTGACATGCTCCTTCACTGCGGTTGGGTCAATTCGGCTTGCCGCGCGGCTTTGACGGGCTCGGGGGTCGTCCGGTTTTCCAACACCTGGCGCTTGGTTTCCTGATCTCCGCCGACGATATGGTCGATGCCGTTCATGAGAGCCTCGAACCCCTGCTGGGCGACGAGCGTCTTGTCGTTTTTTTGTTGGCCACCGAGCTTCGTACCGCCCATTCCAGCGTTCGCGTGGAAGTCGCTGTTGGTGGCGCCCGGAAGGAGTGCCGTCACCGTGACCCCGGTCGAGCGCAACTCCTCGCGCAGAGATTCCGCGGACATATAACCAAATGCCTTCGACGGGCCGTAAACGGTTTCGTATGGCGTGGGCAGGGTCGCCGAAACCGAGGAGGTGATGAGAATCCTGCCGCGGCCGTTCTTGACCATATGTTGGACGACGCGTTTGGCCATATGGACGGTCCCGGTTACATTGATCGCAAGCAGGCGAAGCTCATCCTCGAGATCGTTATCGACGAAGGCGCCGCCAATACCGATACCGACGTTCAGAGCCGCGGCTTCCAAGGGGCGCCCCAGCCCCTGCGTAAAGGTCCAGAACCTCTCGACGCCATCGTACGTCGAGGCATCCGCTTTGAACGGATATGCTTCGGCATCAAGGCTTCGTAGCGCATCGGCGGCCTCGTTCACCTTGTCGCTTGAGCCTGAAATGGCGACATCGAATCCATTCTTGGCGAATTGTTTGCCAAGCTCGAAGCCTATTCCAGATGAGCCGCCCGTGATCATTGCGAGTGGTTTATTCCCTGTCATGATTTCACTCCTTTGGTTTGGTCAGCACTACGATCGTCTCGAGGCGCTGGTGACCAAATGCCCGTGGAGCCGATTGGTTACATGAGCAAAATTGATCGGGGCGGTGAGTGAAAATCATCCACCGATCTGGCAGGGACCAGGAGTGCGTTACCTTTTTGGTCCCGTCCGCGGTCGAACTGGCCAGGCATTCCCTACGTCACGAAGGCCCTTGAGTGAACACGGCTCATCGGTGCGTGCGATCCCGCTCACTTCAAGTAGCCGTCGCGCTACCCTATTCTTATAGTGCGATCGAACGGTCGTTCGCAGCCTGCGGATATGATCCGACGACCCAAGCGCCCGAGTAGCGTTGATGGACTTCTCTGCGCTGGTGCCATCGGCCGGCACGCTTCTCGGAGAAAAATTCCACGGCGACGGCTTGTCCGGCACACCTTCCAGCGGTGACGGTCCAATGACGGGAAAGACAAAAAATGAGCGAGAGAATGAACAGCGTCGTTGCTCCTGGCCGCGTTGCGGTCATCACGGGAGCTGCGAAGGGCATCGGCTTGGCAATCGCGAGGGCTCTCGCGGCCCGCGGCATGAAGCTCGCGCTGCTGGATCTCGACGCCGACGCACTTGAGGATGTTACTTCGACACTCGACACGGACATCCTGATCGTGAGCGGCGACGTATCAGATTTGTCGGCACTGACCAGGTTGCGGGACGAAACGATTTCGCGGTTTGGCGACGTGGCCGTCCTAGTAAACAACGCGGGCATAACGCAAGGAGCCGGCCCTTGGGACAATCCTGCAAAGTGGCGACGCCAGATCGATGTAAACTTCGGAGGTGTTCTGGCCGCGCAACACGTCTTCGTGCCCTACATGATCGAAGCCGGTCGCCAGTCGGCCGTTGTCAACCTCGGCTCCAAGGAAGGTATTACGACTCCTCCAGGTAACGCCGCATATTCGGTGGCGAAGGCAGCTGTCAAAGTCCTGACCGAACAGCTGTCGCACGAGCTTCTGAAGGAGACGGGAGGTCGTGTTTCGGCTCATCTCCTCGTCCCTGGCTACACGTGGACACCCATGAACACCGCACTCAAGCCGCAGGGCATTGCGAAACCCGATGAGGCATGGACCGCAGAGCAACTGGTGGAATACTTCCTGGTCCGTCTGCTCGACGAGAATTTTTACATCATCTGTCCGGATAACGCGGTTACGTCTGCGATCGATGCCAGAAGGATCCGCTGGGCGGCCGACGACATGATCCTGAACCGGCCGGCGCTTTCACGCTGGCACCCCGACTGGATGGATAAATTCGCAGCCTGGTTGAAGTCAGGTCACTGACGGTGGAATGTTTGTAGAGGAGAGTAATCCAATGCCCAGACCCTATGTAATCTGTCACATGATGTCGCCGCTGGATGGCCGATTGATCGTCAATGATTGGGCCGAGGCAACCGGCCATTCGGTCGATGAGCTCGTGAAGATCTATGACGGCCTGCATGAGAAGATCGGTGCCGACGCCTGGCTTTCGGGAAGAGCGACGGGAGAAGAGTTCGCGGACGCCGTCGACCGCCCCTATCAAGCAACCGGCACAGCCGCGCGACCGATCCATATCGCCAACCCGGACGCCGGCGAGTTCGCTGTCATCGTGGATAAGGACGGTCGGCTACGTTGGGACAAGAGCGACATTGAGGGAGCTCACCTTGTGGTCCTGACAGGATCTGACGTGGATGATGCTTACCTGGCGGGCCTCACCCAGGCTGGCGTTTCCTATATCGTCTCGGAGAAAGATGGCGTCGATCTGAAAAACGCGCTCGACCTTCTTGGAACCGAGTTCGGTGTGAAGCGCTTGATGCTGGAAGGCGGGGCGCAAACCAATGGCCATTTCTTGAAGGCGGGTCTTGTTGACGAGGTCAGCCTGGTCATCTTCCCTGCGATCGGAGGCAAGTCGAGTACACCGGCCATATTCGAGGGCGGCGAGGATGGGCTTGACGGCAGGGCGAGGCTCACGTTTATCAGCGCCGAAGCCGCTGGCCTCGGCTCCGTGCATCTGAGATATCGCGTTGGACGTCCATAAGAGACGTCCATAGGAGAAGATTGTGGAAGGGCTCCCTCCTGCCGTCGTCGAAATGATCGTCGAGGAGCAGGGCGCGATACTCCTGAGCAAGCAACCTAGTTTCGAGATCATCGCGCAGCGCAGAGAGCCGGAAGAACTGGCGTAGTCTGCCCGTGGTGTCTCTCCGATTAGGCGGTGTGATGAACGGTATGTGACGCCGACATTAATGCCCGCGGCGGTGACCGCGATATGAGCGTCAAGGCGTTGCTCGAGTGCAGCTCGACAAACAAACAAGGTGAGACGCGTATTGCCGCACGTAACGATGCTCCCCACAAAAATGTCGGGCCTACTACACCTGCTGTCAGGTTTGTCAGGTGCGCGCCATGGTGCTGTTCCGCCCGACTTCCTACCGCGCTCTCGTGGAAGTCCTTGAAGCATAGGCACAAGATTCCTTCTGAGGCTCGATCCGGCCAGAGTGGCATGAGTCTTGAAACTTTCTCGTCGCGCGGCGGCAGCTGTCTTCTCCCGAGAAAGCGCGCGAGTCAAAGTCGAATTGCAGGTGAACGCATGGTGACGCAGTAGAACTTTGTGGATGCGGTTCGACCCGGGGAGAACAAAACTCCGGGCAGAGGTTTGGGAGGGTTGTTTGTCTGTGTCTGACAAAATTGCGATCTTCGGTATGGCGAGCGTTTTTTCGGTCACCCATGCGCTATTCGCAGTCGCTCAAGAGGCCAGGGCCGTGACTAACCCCCTGGCCTATATGCTGCAACCTATCACAAAATCCCAGGGGATGCTGAAAACCTTCGAACAAAGCCGGGAGACATTTCCGGGCGAGGTTCTGCTCGATATGAACGCTACCTATCTCGACCGACAGATCTACAATCCGGCCACGGCGCGCTACGACCACGTTAAACTGCGCGGCTATCAAGACGCCCGCCAGACCGGCTTATCCGGTGCCGACACGCCATTGGTTGGACCGACCATCGATCTACGGCCCGGTCAGACGGTGCGGGTAACGCTTCACAACCTGTTCCCTCAGGATTCCACCTGCGGCATCGGCGGTGGCAGTGCCAATACCCCCCATTGCTTCAACGGTACCAACCTGCATTCGCACGGTCTCTGGGTAAATCCGTCTGGCAATGGCGATAATGTGCTGATCTCAATCCGTCCCGGCGTTTCGTTCCAATATGAATACAACATCGCCGTTGAGCATCCCGCCGGCACCTTCTGGTATCACCCACACCTACACGGATCAACCGCATTGCAGGTGTCGAGTGGCATGTCCGGGGCGTTGATCATCCGTGGCGATCGCATGCCGACACCGACCGAGACTGGCGATATCGACCGCCTATTGAAGCGGCCGGGCGGCTCCGATATCGCCGAACGGGTTTTGGTGCTACAGCAGATTCAATATGCTTGCACCGATAACAATGGCGACATCACTTATGATTGCCAGCCAGGACAGGTGGGCGGCATCGAAAGCTACGATCAGTTCGGACCTGGCAGTTGGCCGGCTTCGGGCCGCTTCACCAGCGTCAACGGCCAGGTGCTTGGTCAGTTGGCATCAGCGGAGGCTGGCTCGGTCGAGCGGTGGCGGATGATACACGCCGGGGTTCGCGACACCATCAATTTCGAAATCCGGCGCAAGACCGGGACGACCGCGTTCCGCACGCTTGCGGCAGCGGACACCGACAGATGGATCGACCAGAATTGCGGCAAGGATACTATTCCGTATGGGGTGGTGGCCCAGGACGGGCTGACAATGGCGCAGGTGCAGATGCGGCAGCAAGCGATCCTGCAACCGGGCTACCGCGTTGACGCGCTGGTGGTGTTGCCAGGAGCGGGTGACTACTGCATCATCGATGGCGCCGCACCGGCAGCGGCCAGCGTCAACCAGGAGGCTCCAAGCCGACGGCTTCTCGGCATAGTCACTGCAGTAGGCGGCCATGCCGTCAATGGCGAGATCGGCACCTATCTGCAGGATTGGCTGATTTCGGCGGCTGAGCGCACGATGTCACAGAATGTCGCCGGCAAGGTTATCGATGACCTCAAGAACGAGATGTCGCTCTCAAGCTTTATTCCCCATCCGGACATCGACGCGGGCGAGGTCACCGGCGAGCAGCAACTGGTGTTTAACATCGATGTGAAACAGCCGGGTGCCGCCTTCTTCGAGGTTGACGGCAAACCTTATGATCCCAACCGCATCGACCGGACGTTGCCGCTGAGCGGAGTCGACGAATGGACGCTCCGCTCGGATTTCGTCAGCCACCCATTCCATATCCATGTCAATCTCGTTTCAGATCATCAAAATTGTCGATGCGGCCGGCAACGATGTCAGCGCGCTTGGCGCCGATGACGACGGCGATCCGCAATATCCAGGCTTGAAAAATGTCTGGAAGGACACGCTGTGGATCAAGAATCCCGGCACCGATCCGTCGGCGCGCTACACGATCACCGTGCGGACGCACTACCAGCGCTATATCGGCGAGTTCGTTCTGCATTGCCACATCCTCGATCATGAGGACCAGGGCATGATGCAGAACATCAGGATCACCCTGCCGGACGGCCAGGGTGGCACCGTTTCCGGCCATCATTAGGGCGTCGATCGCCATTGGGAGGAACTATGAGCTTCACTGGCACTTGGAGTTATCGCAGCCTGATCAACAATCCCGATTTATCGGTTGATTTCAATGCACTGGAATTTGGCCAGGGAACGCTGGTGCTGACCGAGTTGGCTCGGCGCAAGGTCGGCGGAACCATTGGTGGGCCCGGGTGGTCGCTGGAATTGACCGGTACGGTGCGTCCGGGAGACCCTGTCGAGCTGCAATTCACTGGAAAGGGCGATGTGGCCGGCGAGACCTGGATCTACAGCTATCGCGGCTACATCGTGCCGAACTGGCCGAATGGCGTCGATCAAAGGGACGCCATTGTCGGTAGCATCGTCCGCGACGTCCCGCATTCGCATGGGGTCGCCGCAGCCGGCTACGTTGCCTCCTGGTATGCCGTGCGACAGTGATGCTCCAGCATTTGCCGCAGCTCGAAGACATTCGGATCAACATTCACCGGCCAGGGTCTGGGTCGACGGACCGATGCCTCACATTTGAACCGCGTGCTCTGGCGGTTCAGCGGGATGTGCTGCCCGAACTTGTCGAACACGATCGTCGCCAGCAACTGAGGGCCGATGAAGCCGCGCGGGCGTCGCATGGAACGGTGCGGGAGCCTGACTGATCGCCTCGCAATCGCGGCAGGTAAATTTCTCGCGCACCGTCTCGATCACCTTGAATCGGCGCGGGATATCCTCCAGCGTTTCCGTCACATCCTCGCCCAGCTTCGACAGCCGCGAGCCGCCACAGCAGGCACATGCCGTCGGCGCTTCGATGACGATGCGTGCGCGCTCGACGTCTTTGGGCCACGCCTTGCGCACTGGACGCTTGCGGGCGAAGGCGCGCACGGACTGTGTTCTGACTGCGGCCTCTTGGACGCTCAGTTCGTCCTCGGCGGCCTACGCCACGAGCTCTTCGAGCTGCAAATTCCAACTGATCGATCAGCCGCTGCGTGCGCTCGCGGCGCGGCCCGTGCTTCTCGCGCTCCAGCTTGCCGATCAGCAACTGCAAATGCACGTTGAGCGCCTCAATGCTCGACAGCCGCGCCTTCGCGTTGGCCGCTTCCGCCTCAGCTTGCAGCCGCGCAGCACGTTCGGCCAGCAGCGCCGGATGAGCGCTGGCAAGGTCCGATGGCAGGGTAAGCGGCGGCAATGTCATAACGACATTGAATCAGATTTCTCAACAATCTCAATCGTCACGCTAGATAAACCTTCCTCGCTCCAATTTTTTCGTGAACAGGCAGGCCCCCTGGCATCGTGCCAAACGACCTTGATCAGATCGCCGCGTTTGCCCCAAGGCGGCGCATCCTCGGATGCTTACTTTTGTCCGGAAAGCTTGCCGTTTTGGCCGCATTGAACTCATCAAATAAGGATTTGCGCCGCGCGGACGAGCACGCGGCGCTTTTATTCGGCAGGGAAAGCAGCTTCGTCTAAGCCTTTGGCCATATTCGATGAATTCTTGCTCCACAATCTCTGACGGGCCAGCGCCGGCAGGGCAGAGGAGATTAATCCTTCAAGAGGCTTTTGTTCTCAGTCATCGGCACGTACTGGAAAGTGTCTTGTCCTTGCTCAATGGCCGGACCGGAGCCGCCTTCGTAAGCGA
Organism: Rhizobium sp. BT03; assembly: GCF_030053155.1. NCBI lineage: Bacteria > Pseudomonadati > Pseudomonadota > Alphaproteobacteria > Hyphomicrobiales > Rhizobiaceae > Rhizobium > Rhizobium sp. BT03. The sequence continues at coordinate 283,815 of NZ_CP125643.1, read as the reverse complement.
GGTTCCAGCTCGTGACTATCTCAGTGTTGTTGCCGTTGACCTGTGCGTAGCCGGTCCATCCGGTTGCGGAATTGCAGTTCTCCGTCGAATTGTTCCAGCCGACCGAAAATGCGATGAACGTCCCGTTTACCCTTCCTGTTAGCGGATAGGGCGAGTTCTGGCATCCGGTGCCCTGGGCTCTGTTTACATATTGGCCGGAGACATTTCCGAACGAGTCGACTTGAATGATCATCGTCGAGCCGGACTGGTTCTGCCAACTGCTGGAAGCCGATGCGATGCTTGAAAAATCCTTGAAGTTGCTTGCATCGAAAGCAAAAGCTGAGGTTGCTACAGCAAACACAAGTGCTGCAACTGCAGTAGTACGGATCATGGTTTTTCCTCCTGATGTGCGCCGACCGTCGGCGATCGTACCGAAGGTTGCATATAAACTCGTAATAATCAATCAATCCGAGTAGCAATTTCCCGGGTTGAGAAAACCGAAAGACGGGCCGCGCGTTGCGTGGCGCGGCCCGAGAACGAGCATCAGGAGTGAAGACTTACACGATGCAAATTACGAACGGGATAGCGCAACGCTAATATCTTGACCATCATTGGAACGGACAAACTGCATGGCCGCAACCCCGAGAGCTACCTCACGGACGTCCTAACCCAGATCAAAGATTAACCGGTAGATAGGCTTGAAGACCTGTTGCCGTGGAATATGCTTCCGACGGTCTCCACTGCGCAAAAGGCCGCCTGATGGCTCGTTCGATGCATATCTGCACGATCGAAGACGTGGCCACCATGACCGGCGAGAACCTCGAACTGCTCAGAGAGATCGTATCCATCCGAGCAGGGCCGCGGGATTTTGGGCGCCGCGCGTAGTAACGTCGGTTCATGGAGATCGGATCGAACTGCACGGAGATCGGGTGAGAATCGGCGCCGACGGTACGCCATCACATGACCGCGACAGACCCGATCATCCGCCAACACTTGCCGATCGTGCATGAGGCGATGCATCACGTCACCCATATGACCGTGCGCAACCGCGGCACCTTCGGCGGCAGCGTCGCGCATGCGGATCCAGCGACCGAGATGCCGATGATGACACGGTTCCTCGGTGGGACGGTCATCGCCTCCTCTCAGCGCGGCAGACGCGAAATACCTGCAGCCGATTTTTTTGTCGGATCGCTGGTCAACTCGTTGGAACCGGACGAGTTTGTAATTCGCGTCGAGCTCGACGCGATGAGACCGGATGCCGGATGGGGATTTGAGGAGTTTGCAAAACGCCACGGGGACTTCGCACTCGCTTGCTTTGCGACGACGCTGCATTGTGTAGATGGCAGGGCGTCTGACTTCGCGTTGGCATGATGGGCGTTGGTGAAACCCAGCTGCGGCTTGAAGAGATCGAGGGCATCATCGAGGGGACGGATGTTTCCGAGCCGGTTCTCGATACGGTGGCGGATCGCCTGGCTGGAATCCTCACGCCCAACACGGATATCCATGCCTCTGCAGATTACCGCAGGCATCTCTCAGGCGTCCTTGCCAAACGGGCCCTTCGCGCCGCCTGGAGCCGCGCGAACCACGAAAGGCTTCAAGCAAGATGAGTGAGAAGACGATCACCGTCAGCGTCAACGAAGCGTATATGACGCGCACGATCGAAGCACGAACGCTGCTGAGCCACTTCCTGCGCCAGGATCCTTTGCCTGACCGGAACCCATGTCGGGTGCGAACATGGCGTTTGCGGTGCCTGCACCGTCATTCTCGATGGAAGGAGCGCACGCTCCTGTCTGATGCTTGCAGTGCAGGCAGACGGGAGCGAAATCGAAACCATGGCCAGGGAAGCGTCGATACTCGGACGAATCCAAGAAGCGTTCCGCCAGCATCATGGCCTGCAATGCGAATTTGTAGGCCCAGTTTCATCGTTGGCGATCATCGACCTTCTTCGCCACCATCCGCTGGAAACCGATGATAAGATCAGGGAAGCGCTCTCAGGAAACATCTGTTGTTGTACGGGCTATGAAAACATCGTCACCGCCGTCCGCGAACTGGCTAGCAAGAGAGGACCTTTAAGATGAAGATGCATTTTCTCGAGGCCGGCCGCCTTCGTATGCGCCGGTCCATCTACGTCCCTGGGGCGCTGAAGGAAGAAGCGATTGAATTGCCGGTTCACGCCACCCTGATGCGCCATCCCCAAGGCAACGCGCTGTTCGATAGCGGATGCAATCCAGAGGCCGCCATCGATCCAGGCGCGCGATGGGGTGGGTTAAGCAAGGTTATGACCCCGATCTTTTCGCCAGAGCGGACGGTCGTTCATCAGTTGAAGACTCTTGCTCTCGATCCCGAGGACATAGATGTTGTGATCTGTTCACATCTGCATCCCGATCATTGCGGCTGCAACGCGTACTTTCGGCGCGCAACGATCCTCTGCCACGAAGCGGAGGCGCAGGCCGCCACGGCAAGCGGTGCAGAAAATCAAGGCTATCTTCGAGGAGAATGGGACCAGCCCCAGGGTTTCCAGACCTTCAATGCCGAGCATGACGTCTTTGGCGACGGGCGCATCGTCTTGCTGCCCATGCCGGGTCATACCCCCGGAATGACCGTCGCCCGTGTCGAGCTGGAAAAAGATGGTTCATTTATACTCGCTTCAGATGCTGCCCCGCTCCAGGCGAGCGTCGACACCGGTATCGCTCCGAGAAATACTTGGAACATCGAACTCGCCGCAGAGGCACTCGCTCGCCTGAAAGCTCTTCGGGAGCGGGGAGCTTCTATCATTTTCGGCCACGACGACGCGCAATGGCAAGAGTTGCGAAAGGGTGTGGAGTTCTACGAATGAGCCAGCAGGACCATTCCGTCGAGCTGCGGCCCAAACTTGTCGGCAAGCGGGACAAGCGCACCGAAGATCCACGTCTGCTGACGGGTGTTGGTCAGTATGTCGATGACATGGCGCCGCGGTATGTTGCATATCGCATTGCGACGCTCCGACCAGCCACATGCCCGAATCCTGAACATCGATGTCGGCGATGCGTTCTCGGTGCCCGGCGTCGTCGCGATCTATAACGCGAGCGACCTGGAAGGAGAGATCAAACCTGCCATACCGACCTCGCGTATGCGTGGTTATTACGCCACCCCCATATGGCCACTTGCACGCGGGAAAAGGTGGCCGTTCTATCGGATCGTGTCCCAGTACGTGGCGTAGGTGACGGTAGGGAGTAAAGCCGAGCGCCCGCGCGCTTCTCGTTGCGCTGTAGCGGGTGATCGGCTTTGCGGGCGGCCATCAGTGTTTTTCCGCTAGGGTCGGGTTGTTCAAGACCAACCTGACGGAAAGATCACCGATGACCAATGACATGATGAACGGGCGCTCCCTTGTTGAGAAGAGTGCCGATGCAGATTTGTTGCGTGAGATGATCGGCCTTGCCGCCGAGCGGCTGATGGAGCTGGAAGTAGGCTCGGCTACGGGTGCAGACTTCGGTGTGAAGAACTCGATGCGGCTCGCACAACGCAATGGCTACCGTGACATCGGGAGACGCGGGCTGGCACCGTCGAGCTTCGCATTCCGAAGCTGCGCAAAGGCAGCTACTTTCCGAGCTTCCTTGAACCGCGCCGCATGGCAGAGAAAGCTCTGACGGCCGTTATCCAGGAAGCGTATATCCAGGGAATCTCGACTCGTTCTGTCGACGACTTGGTCAAGGCCATGGGTATGAGCGGCATCTCCAAAAGCCAGGTGAGCAGCCTAACATCGGGACGAACGCAATCTGCGGGGCGAAGGTGGCTGCGACGGCCATCCTCATCAGCGGCTGGAGATAGATCAGATAACCGCCCACGGTGACAAGGATGCCGATCTGGAGTAGCGGCTCGGAGATGCTGGTCCCAACGAAACTGCCCACCGGTTCCGCTTCCGCAAAGACGATCGACAGCTCAACCCCCTCGAGCGTGGATTCCGATGGCGGCGTCTCGGCCCGATGCAGAACGCGCGCCCCGAGCCAAAGCGTGCTTTTTTCGCCCACCCAGCTTCTTTAGAGGTTGGAGGTGAATTTATCGCGCCCTTCAACACTGCGACCGCGAGATAGAGGGAGACGAGAAAGAGAAGAGACCGGTATGACGCTTGCTCGGTCGCCTCATTGACGATCCGGCGCTGGAGTTCGAGAGGCGCCGCGCCGATAACGAAAAGAGCCACGGACAGCCCTGCGACCAACGCCTGATGACGCCTTCCCATCAGCCAGATGAAGCCGAATAGTTCGGAGAGCATCGAATCCGTCGCGCCATTTGCGGGACGCGGCCGGACAATTAAATCCTGGAGGGCCAGATGTTCATCGCGCACTCAGGGGTCAGAGAGAGCGCTCGACGCGCCCGGTTCGGGAGTCGTCGGATGGCCTCACCAGTAGGACGCTCACGACCGTCCCCACCATGAGGATCAGGATGACGAGGAGAAGCCTCGACACGACGGCGTCTGCGATGACCCTGACAAACATGACGGAAACTCCAGGGACGATTTCATAGTTTGAGAGAGCTCACCATGCGGTAGCCAGGGTGATGTTGTTTACCACGCCGCCGACGCCGCGGATGCTTTCCGCCGCCACCCTGGCCGCCGAGCATTCCAGCTCCGTCTCGACCTCTCCCCTCAGGGTCACTGCCCCGTCGGAGACGGTCGCATTGACGATGGGGAACCTTATTTCGAACTCGGTTTCCAGGCGGCCACGAACGGCCGTCCCTAGGGCCTCGTCGCCGGAAGCAGTACACTGCCGTCGAACATCGAGAAGCGCTCGCATCAAGTCGTGACGGCTGATTATGCCGGCGAGTCTGCCGTTCGGTGTTTGATGTCGTGGGCCTGCAGGAGTTCTGCGAGCTGGCTCGCGGTTGCGCTCGGGGCGGCGCTGACGACGGGCGTCGACATCACGTCCTTGACGCGCCAGCTTCGGGCCTTCACATAGTCCGCCAGTGCATCTTCGCGGTCGCGCGTATGCGGTACCGCCCGTCTCGCCCAGGATGACGCCACCCGGCGCAGCAGGTCTCCCCGGTGACGATGCCGGTGAGCCGCCCTTCGCCATCGATGACGGGCACCGCGCCGATCTTGCTGGCGTTGACGATCTCGACGGCTTCCCTGACGTTGTGTCCCTCGTCGAGCGTCGTCACGGGGTCGTCATGATGTCTCTAGCAAGCATCGCGCTGTCTCCTTTTCGATCGGACAATTACGGAGCCAACTTGTTGAGCGCATTGACGTGGATCAAGGCAGACACGAAGCCGCGGGAGGCATTCTTCACGCGTCGTCGTCTCTGAAGCCTTCCGACGAAGTGCGGCGTCAGGCTCGCCCGCATTGCAACTTATTGAGGATCGAGGCGTTACGGTTCGGTCTCGTCCTCGCGCGGCGTACCAAATTCTTCCCGCGCCGTCGCAAGGAGTCTTATGCAGCAACCCGTCAAGCTGGTATCCGTCGGCACCGCCGTTCCGCCACATGTCATCGACCAGCGTGACGCGGCGCGAGCCTCGCACACCGCGTTCTCATCGCGATTTGGCGATTTCGAAAAGCTGGCAAGGGTGTTCGAAACCTCGGGAATTCGGCGCCGCTATGCCGTCCGGCCGATCGAGTGGTATCTCGAGACGTCGGGATGGCCCGAACGAAACCTCGCTCATATCGAGGGCGCGGGTGCAATGTTCGTCGCCGCCGCCAGCAAGGCTCTCGTGTCGGCGGGCATTGCAGCAGGCGATGTCGACACGATCGTAACCGTCTCCTCGACTGGTATTGCGACACCTAGTCTGGAAGCGAGGGTAAGCCGAGAACTGGGCTTCCGGGACGATGTCGAACGGGTTCCCGTGTTTGGCCTCGGCTGTGCCGGCGGAGTCTCTGGGCTTTCAATCGGGTCACGGCTGGCGGCATCCCGGCCAGGCTCAGTCGTGCTGGTGGTCGCCGTCGAGACCTGCACGTTGGCATTTCGCATGGACAAGCTTACGAAGGCGAACATCGTGGCGACCGCCCTCTTCGGCGACGGGGCCGCCGCCTGCGTGGTGCGTGCTAGTGAGACCGGTCTGGCCGAGGTCGAACTTGCAGGCCAGCATACGTGGCCCGACACGCTAGACATCATGGGATGGAGCGTCGATCCGGAGGGTCTGGGCGTGATCTTCGATCGTGCGATACCACCGTTCGCCGAAACTCATGTGCTGAAGGGCGTAACGTCCATACTCGCCCGATCAGATCTTGCTCCTGCCGACGTTGACCGGTTTGCGTGCCACCCCGGTGGATCAAAGGTTATCACCGCCTTGGAATCGGCGCTTAAACTAAGCCAGGGAACCCTCGACCAGGAACGTGAGGTTCTCTCGGACTATGGGAACATGTCCTCGCCAACCGCGCTGTTCGTACTCGAGAAGCTTCTTGCGCAAGGACTACCCAGGAGAACTGTCCTGACGGCGATGGGACCGGGCTTCACCCTTAGCTGCCTCTCGTTGACGGCTGCAGCATGACCCGGCGATCATTCTCCAGGACGTTTTAAGATCGCATCGTTTGCAGAACGAACAGGACTCGAAACAGGTAGCTGACGCTGCAAAGGCTGCGATTGCCGTGGGACACCCCAAGTCGAAGGCGAGGTTGCCACCTCGCACTCGAATCCTTTCTCCTGCGTGCCGGCGTAGCTGCGGCAGTATGGCTGGTGGTAGTCGCTACCCAGTTCGGTCCTCTGTCGCACTAGGAGGAGCGTGCCCAGCGCCAATTCTGGATTTCCGGCAAGTCTTCTCCACGCTCCCGCACGAACGCCCGGTGCTCGGCGAGCTTTGCATGCAAGGCTGCCGTCACATCTGGCACCTTTTCGGCGAGGCCGGGCACGCGCGCGATCGGTCGCGATGTCTATCTGCGTGTATCTGAACCATGCGATCCAGCCATGGCACTGAATGTGCATCGGCAAACAAAAGCGGATTTACAACCAACGTTGTCAGATACGTCTCCCTCAAGCGGCATTGATGTCTCGGGGGCCAGTGTCTCTCGATTACACCTGTCATCGATCGCCGACCTCGGCAGGCCACAAGGAGTGGGAAACTTTGATCTCCTACGCACTTTGCTCATCGCTTCCCATTCCTAGCTGCATTAAAGCGTATCTGGGGCAGAGTGACTTCAAATAGGCGCTTCAGCGGAGTCCACCGACCGAGGCACTGGATGTTCGCAACCAACTGCTGCTTTTCCGGAAGATGATGAGTTAAGGTGGCAGGAAACGGAATAAGACTGGTTGACGAGAAGCCCGGGGAAAGCAACAGAAACTGGTTCGAAAGTTCTTGTTCGTTCATCAGCGCTTTTTGTTGGATTGTGAGAGCACGGATCCTTCCAACTGCTTGGTAGGAGTGCTGTATTTCGTGCTCGATAGAACCTGCGAAGCCTTGTCCTCCATCGCAGCTCCTGTCTGCTTTGAGGTGCCCGCCTGCAAGGGCTCTGTTGCAAGATCGACTCCGACTATGTCGGGATGTACCCCGGCGATCCGCCCCGGCAGCTACGTCCTCATTTCCGTGACCGACACCGGCACCGGAATGACGTCCGATGTGATGGAGAGGGCTTTCGACCGTTCTTCACCGCGAAACCGACGGGCTCGGGAACGGGGCTTGGGCTGAGCATGGTCTACGGTTTCGCAAAGCAATCCGCAGGGCACCTGCAGCTCTACAGCGAACTTGGCGAAAGGGACGACGGTGCGCCTCTTTCTTCCACGCGCCGACGCCGGAAAGGATTCTCATCCGAACGAGCAGCGGGCTGAGGAAGCCCCGCCTCGGGGCACGGAACTATCCTGGTGGTCGAGGACGACGCGAGAGTTCGCCGAGTGACGGTCAGCCGCCTGCAGACGCTTGGCTACTTCGTGATCGAAGCTACGAACGGGATCGACGCGTTGAAGGAGCTGGAGGCGGGGCATGACGTAGCGCTCCTGTTCAGTGATGTGGCCATGCCGGGAATGAACGACGACGAACTGGCCCGGAATGTCCGGGAGCGCTGGCCGAGTGTGAAAATTCTCCTGACGTCGGGCTTTTCTGAACCCCATGCCGCGGACAAGGAGATCGAAGCGGGCGCCGGCTGGCTGAAGAAGCCGTACACTGCATCGGAGATGTCGACCCGTCTCAGGCTGCTGCTCGCCGCGAGGCCTAATAGCGATTCTGCTCGACAGCAGGATTTCAATTTAGAAAAATCAAACCCGAACCTCAATCGCGCTGCCGTTGCGGGGACTCATATCTTTCTTCGCGGAAGATCCCAGCCTACGTCGCCACCCAAGGTCGCTCTCCAAGAACATCAATGGTCGCCTTGTGCTCGCGACGGAGGCTCTGCAACGGGTGGTGCGGAATTTCGTTCCGAAGACGAGATCTGCGCGCAAGTCGATCAAGGAAATTGGGCTCTATGCGAAGGGCGCTCAGCGGCGCCCTTGCTGCTGAGTGTGGGCAGAGCAGTAATGTCTAGCCAATCCCGATATTCGATCACCCGACCGTCAGTCGGTCGTCAAGAGTGCTGATCCCTGGAGCGGACCATGCAGCGCGCTCCGCCGCCTGCCGTTCCGACCAGGTCTTCACCTTGCCGGAGAGGATTACCTTTCTGCCTTGGACGTCGATTCTGATTGCATCGGCCTCAAGAGCGGCGTCGCGCTGGAAAGCATCCTCGATGCGTTTCTTGACATCCACCGCCGTAATATGCGGCTTCAGCTCCACTAGGTTGGACACCCCTACTACGCCGGCGAGATCCCGCACGGCGTCGTAGGCCGCGTTCTTTTGATATTGCCACTCGACCTCTCCCCGCAAGGTGATCCACCCTTTGAGGACCCGCACCTGCACCGAATCCTTTGGCACGGAAACGTTCCAGTCGAGCATTTTGACAGCTCGCCGGGCGATGTCGTCGTCGTCTGTTTCCTTCGGCCCGAAAATCCGGACCTCGATATCGGCAGCTATTCCGCGCACGCCCTTGACGCGACTAACCACGCGCTCTGCGGCTTCTTTCTCCGCGTAGGTGCGCACGTGACCAGTCAGTGTGACGATCCCGCTATCGACCGCGACGCCGATATCAGCCGCGTCGATGCTGGGCTCGAATTCCATTTCGTCGAGAATGTTCTGTCTGAGTTGAATGTCGTTCATGACAACCTCCTTCAGGTTTGCGACGTGCCGATCGTGACAGCGCCGCAGATTTTCGTCGTTGATCTTCATCAAGCACGAGAGCGACCTTGGAATTTCAGCGGACAGAACACGGTCTGCGGGCTGCTACTGGGTCTGCACGTCAGCGGCCACGAAGAGGCGGTGGCCGTTCCTCACGACGGTGATGAGAGCACGGGCATGCTCCTTCACGAGTATTGAGAGGAGTTGCCCGACGTCCGTCACCGGCTGCTGGTCGAGAGCGACGATAACGTCGTCCGGCTGCAGGCCGGCCTGTGCCGCGACCGAACCCTCGGCGACGACGACGACGCGGGCGCCGGGACCATCGGGAGAGTTCGCCATCTCGGCGTCGGCGAGAGGGCCGCGGGCGATATGAATGGTACGCGGAGCAGCCGGTTCGGCAACCGGTGCGTCGGACACCACGGGAAATGCTTCTATCCTTCGGCTCGCGCGGTCGATCTGGAAGGACGGCTTGGACTGCAACGGTAGCGATCCCACAAGCCTTCGAACGTCGGACGCGCCGCGCACCGTCCTTCCGTCGACCATCCGAATGACGTCGCCCGGCTGAATTCCTGCATTTGCCGCCGGCGAACCCGGAAGGACTTCGCTGACCAGCGCGCCCGCCCCTTCATCGACGCCGAACGCCTTTGCGAGACCGGGCGTCAGGTCCTGCGTTAAAATTCCCACCTCGCCGCGTACCAACTTGCCGGTCAGGATGAGCTGCCGCATCACGATGCCGACAGTCTCGGCTGGGACCGCAAAACCGATGCCGATGCTTCCTCCGGCGGGGCCGATGATCGCGCTATTGATCCCGACCACGACGCCGTCCTCGCTTACAAGCGCGCCGCCCGAATTGCCGGGATTGGTCGACGCGTCCGTCTGAATGAATCCTTCGTACCCCTCCGATCCCACGGCACGGCGCCCAAGCGCGCTTACGATGCCCATCGTCGCGGTCTGGCCCAGGCCGAAGGGATTCCCGATCGCCACGACGACGTCGCCGACGTGAAGCGAGGACGCGCTTCCAAACTCGGCTTGAACAAGATGATCAGGTGGAATTTGAACGACAGCGACATCCGTCTCGGGATCGGCGCCGACAAGTTTCGCTTGGAAGCGTCGGCCGTCGGAGAGCGCCACCTCGATTTTTGAGGCGCTTGCTATGACATGCTGGTTGGTGACGATGTAGCCGTGGACCTCGTCGATGACGACACCCGATCCGGCCGATTGGAAGCTGTGCTCTGCCGGCGCAGCGTCGTCAGGTAGTCCGAAGAGCAAGCGTTGCATCCGCGTCGTCGAGTTCCCTGCCCTGCACCGAGATGCTGACGACGCTCGGCACGACACGCTGGAGCATCGGCGCGAGCGACAGGCTGTCTGCAACGGCTGGAGCCGACAATAGGCTCTCACCTGCGATGAAGAGCGCCGCCAAGGCGAGCAACGAACGCGACATCTCTGATCTCCTTGCGGAAGCGCCGCCGGTTGTCGGCGGACGTCTTGACGAAGAAGCTTCCGTGTAGCGCAAGCAAAGCGCATTGATCCTTGTCAAGGGGAACATCGGCTACGGAACGATCACGGCGGCTCCAGAGACACGGCCTGCGCGCAGATCGTCGAGAGCCTCGTTCGCATGCTCGAGGGGGTAGACGCTGGTGAAGCATCTGACCCCTGCCGCCTTCCCGATCGAGAAGAATTCCGCCCCGTCGCTCCGCGTCAGGTTCGCCACCGAGACGACCCGCCGCTCGCCCCAGAGCAGACGATAGGGCATGCTCGGAATGTCTGACATGTCGATGCCGCCGCAGACCACCGTTCCGCCCTCCCGCACCACGTCGAGCGCCATTGGCACGAGCTCGCCGGCCGGCGCGAAGATGATGGCGGCGTCGAGCGGCACCGGCGGCCTTTCACCGGAAAACCCGGCCCAGACGGCGCCAAGATCAAGCGCGAACTTCCGTCCGGCCTCGTCACCGGGACGCACAAACGCATAGACGCTCTGGCCTCGATGCTTGCACACCTGCACGAGGATGTGGGCGGCCGCGCCGAACCCATAGATGCCGATCGTCCTCCCCTCGCCCGCCATCTTCAGGGATCGCCACCCGATGAGGCCCGCGCAGAGAAGAGGCGCGGTCGCCACCGGGTCCGCATCTTCAGGCAGTTCGAACGCGTAGCCCGCCTCGGCCGCCGCATGGGCCGCAAAGCCGCCGTCGATGGTGTACCCGTGAAGCCAGGATCGTTGCACAGGTTCTCGCGACCCTCTCGGCAATATGCGCAGTGCCCGCAGGTGTGGCCCAGCCAAGGTACCCCGACTTTTTGACCGACAAGGCGACGAGGAAGGCCCTCGCCCGTTGCGGTCACGGTTCCGACAATCTCATGCCCTGGAACGAGAGGAAGCTTTGGCTGGGAGAGGTCTCCTTCGCAGACGTGAAGGTCCGTCCGGCAGACGCCGCAGGCCACAGTCGTATCGCCACCTTCCCCACCTTGGCTTGATCCCGGTCAAACATCCGGATTGATGCTCGTCAAAAACAAACGCCCGGGGACAGATAGGCTCCTGGACACAGCGCCACGACCTCATCCAAAGGAGACGGACATGCGCGAACAAGAAAAGACCGGCAAGACAGAAACGAACGCTGCCACGACCATTCCTCCCGTCGAGCGAACGTCCGCAGACCTTGTTCTCGGACGTCGGGACGAGGATCGCTGGGAAGTGACGGCGGCGACGCCGCGAGGCCAGGCATGGGCGAGAGATCACTTCTGCTGCGCCCTGCGGCAATCCTTCACGGGCACCATGTGTCTCGACATCATGAGCGCCGATCGGCTTCTCAAGGAAGCGCATGACGACGGACTGACGACCGAGTTCGTTAGCCTGTCTGGCAAGGACATATACTGACTGTTCGCCACGGCGCCATCGGCCGAGGATCCCGGCAACGCATGCTCCACCTCGTCGAAACGGCCCACGCGCAGATCGCGCCCAACGGAAGCCTCCACCTCGTTCACGCGGTGGAGGGCCTGCCCTCGTCGGCCTCGCCGAACGATTGGGCGGTTGAGGTGATGTGAGCCTCCGAGACCAGACTTTCGGAAGGCCCGCGGTCGACCGAGACTCCTGCTTCTATACACGTCCGAGCGGGCAACCCGTCGCAGCTCATCGTCGCCATCGCAAAGGAGATGCCGCCGATCTCGCCGTGATCGCCTCTCGCCGCGACGACGTGCTCGACCGCGTCTTCGCCTCGGTCGTGGACCACGTCGTGCAGCGCGCACCATGCTCCGTGCTCGTCTTGCGAACCATCCGATGAGCCGCGGGCTTCACACGACCGTCTTCGCTTCAGCCTCGTTGGCCTGACCGGCGGCGACGTCGCGACACATTTCGGCGGCGTGCGACAACGTTCGTGACCCGGCCTCACACAGTCGCGCCACCTCTCTAGGATACTCCTCCAGCTCGCCCTCGACATAGTCCGAAAGAACCTCGACCGCATCACCGTGGTCGATACTGCGGGCAAGTCGAGTCAGAAATTCAAAGCATCGAAGCCCTCGCCGGGCGGCGGACGCCGTCAAATCCGCAGTGACCGCGGCCGACCGGCAAAGATCTCGTCTTGAATCAGAGCGCCCGCGCGAAACGCGGGTGCGAGGTGAAATTAGATGTGGCGCTTGGATATAGGCCGCGTAGATATGGCATGTGGTGCTCCGATTGTGGGATGCGGGTTCGGCTCGAGCACCGACGGTCATTCCGTTCTGACTGCACTGCGTCCCGACACGGCCGTGACGGCAATGCCGTAGAAGACATGAGGAGAGCCATCGGGCATGGGGAACTCCTGGGGCTTCATAGAGCCGATTTCCCACCAGTCCGAATACTTTTGGAGAAGACCACGCGTGGAGCCGTTCGCTTTGTCGCGCCTCGCTGTCAGGAAATTCCTCGAACCTGCCTTCGACGACGATGCTCGTCCACCCGCCGGCGCTCGAACGCTGCTCGATGTGTAGGCAGATCTTGTCGTTCCCCGCATCCAGTCGAGCTTCTTGCCGGGCATGGTGAAGCTATAGGCGACGCCGTTGGAAAAGGCGAAATAAATCGCCGCCACGTAGAGCTGCCCATCCTTGCAGCATGCCAGATGACCGAAACGCTCGTTCTCCAGGATGCGGTAGCACTCACCGGGGTTGATCTCCGTCAGATTGATCGTCATGGCCGTGTCCTCCAGCTTCGATGAAGGCGCGATTATAGGAGCTTCATTGCGCCGCGGCCTTGACCAAGCGCAATGCGAACTCTCTCAGCGGCATGCATCATGACGGAAGTTTAACCTCAGGAGGCAAGCATGAAGCCGCAGTTCCATCTCCCGTTGTCGACCTATCCCGACGCGAGTTCCTTCGCCATAATCGATGCTATCGGCCTCGCTAGGCAGAATGACGCCCATCTCGTCGCCAGTATCCCACAAGTCCGGATCCCCCAGGTCCATCCGCCCTTTCCCACCGTTATCGATGTCGAGACATGGCGGGGACAAGCAGAACGGTATAGCCGGGACAGCGGGACTTCGCTGCGGGGACACATCGCCGACGCTATTTCGGAAACTGGCTTCGAGGTGCGAATCCACGGATTCGAGGTCAGGGAACCGTTCGTCTATGAACGCTTTTCTGAAATTGCCAAGTGCTACGACCTTTCCATCGTCGAAGCCTCGGAGCTCTCCCGGCAACTCTCCGAAACGCTGCTATTCGGAAGCGGCCGTCCGCTCGTGCTATTTCCAGCCACCAGCGTCTACTCTCGTGTGGACACGATCGCCGTCGCCTGGGACGGCAGCGCCACCGCAGCGCGCGCCCTTTCCAGCGCACGGGTCTTCATCGAACGCGCGATCAAGGTGCAGGTCATCTCGATCACCGACGACAAGGAGATCGACGAGGCGAACCGCGCCCTCCTGATCTCTTCGTTGAAGCATTCGGGACTCGACGTGGATGACGTATCGATCCAGGCAGGCGGCGAGACCGCGACAGGCGCCATCCAATCGGCCGCGCTGGAACGAAAGGCGGACCTTCTGGTCGCGGGCGGATTTGGCCATTCGCGGCTTCGTGAGTTCATCCTCGGCGGCGTCACTCGAGAACTTCTCGTCAAGGCCGAGCTACTAGTGCTTCTCGCCCATTAGAGGGCGCGAAGGGCGTTTAGAATGACCGCGACGTCGATGGCCTCCTGAAGCAATGCCCCGCCGACTGGCGGAAGGTATTGAAGCCGGTCTTCGAGCGTGATCGTGCCAGCCGGCGTGCCGTCAAACACTACCTTGACACGCATTGCGCTGCCTGACCCGTTAGGCGTCTCCTCCGCCGCCGACGCGCACGCCATCGACGATTCCGGATCCCGCGGTCTCGGTCACCTCCGATGGGCGGCTCACTACCAACCCACGTCTATGCGCCTCGTCCACCAGCGCGCGTCCGACCACATGGCCCGACGCCTGGTCCAGCGAGGCGGCCAGCCGCAGGATCCTGTTAGGATGCTCCGATCCCTCGATGTGGCCGACTTCGGGCTGTCCCGCGGTGAGCGTCCCCGTCTTGTCGAACACCGCCACGGTGGCCTGGACGAGTGCCTCGAGAGGTCCCGCACCCTTCACCAGAACGCCCTCCTACGCAAGTGCGACGGGTACGGCCAGGATCAACGGACAGGGCGTGGCGATGACCAGCACGGCCACGATCCTTGACAGGTCTCCGGACATGAACGCCGAGACGCCTGCAATCGCTACCGTGGCGAACAAGAACCACACCGAGAACCGGTCGGCCAGTCGCATCAGCTTCGCCTTGGAGCGCCTCGATGCTTCCACGAGCCTCACTATTCCGGTATTCCGGCATAGGTGCTGTCTCGGCGCGACTTAGAACGCGGATTTCGATCACGTCCCCCTCGTTCGTAGGGCCACTTGAAATGTTGCCATCCCTCGCGATGCGCACCCTTAAGGGCTCTCCGGTCAGGACCGCCTGGTCGATCGTCGCGACTTCGCTGACGAGAGCCCCGTCGGCCGGTACGACGTCGCCCTTGCGTATCAGGAGCACGTCGCCGACCGCGATCTTCTCGATTGACCCCCTTGCTATGTAGATCAGCGCTTCGCCTGCCCGGCGCTGGCCGGGGCCAGATCTGAGACCGTGCGATGCAGATATTCGGCACAGGACCCCGCAGGACCATATTCATCTTCATTGTCTTCACGACTTCGAATCAAATCAACTGCTTAGCCTTGAAAGACGGCCTATTCTCCAAACGGAAGTTCAATTTCTTCGCCGTTTCTTTTTCCGCCCTCGGTCAGGACCGTGTTGAGCCGCTCGGCATCTTGTGCTGGCAGCATTCCCGCCCCGGTTCGAATACCTTCTCGCCATGTAGGCCCGCGCCTCCATGCTTCGTTGTAGACGAGCGCCAAGTCGGTAGATCGCCTTGTCTGCTGCAGCGCTTCGAAGAGCAGCGCAGCTTGTCGGATGTCCTTCTCACGCTTCGCCGGCCCCTGCCCGTCCGTGTTTCGGCGGCTGGCGACTATTAGCTTGTGGACGGCATACCGGGACGGATCAGGGACGACGACCGGAACACCGCTTCGGTGGAGCAGCATTGTCCTGACGGGTTCCCTTATGAGGAAGTCGAGAAAGCGCAGTGGATCCGCGCTGGCGCCACCAAGAGCGGGCATCTTCGCCGGCTGATCGATGTAGTCATCCGAACCACGGTTCGACGTCAGGAACTCAACCCTGTAGCCGTCGGCATTCTGAAACGCTGACGAGACCGCGGCTCCCGATCGATGTGGAACTGGACGAAAGCTGGC
This sequence comes from Rhizobium sp. BT03, assembly GCF_030053155.1. Lineage (NCBI taxonomy): Bacteria > Pseudomonadati > Pseudomonadota > Alphaproteobacteria > Hyphomicrobiales > Rhizobiaceae > Rhizobium > Rhizobium sp. BT03. Next base: position 267,994 of record NZ_CP125643.1, on the reverse strand, counting down.
GTCGACGCCCTGCAGCAACTCAAGGATCGGAGGCAGACTATCTTCGACCTCCCGACTGATGGCATAGTCCTGGGCGATGTCAGCATCGCCGGTCAGGATCGCAGCCATGGGAAGACGGACACCGAGCAGTCCTGAATAGCACTGAAAGGCCACCGTGCCTATGAGAATACCCCGGAGCCGAAAGAGACCGCCATCGGCAAGAGCCTCGACGATATCGCCCGACATGGCGTCAGGGGCGATCATCCCGCCTTCGCGGGTCAGGGTATTTACCAAGCGCCTGCGAGCGCGTAGATCGTCCTTGTCCCGCTTATGATCAGCTACGCGCTGTGCGATAACCGGATCATCAGCGGAACCGACGTAACGACGTTTCGTACCACCATGTCCATCCGGGATGTCGAAATACCAGTACTTGCGCCCCTTGATGTTTGCCGGGGTGAACCGACCCTCCGGAGGGAAATCGGCCGTCCAAGCGGCGTCGAGCGAGCGCTGACCGAGCTCAGCGAGCATCGTCTGATACATGAGGTCGATGGACTTCATAGCTCGACTCCAGGGTTATACTGTTTTTCAAAAACAGTATAACGGTCGTGAGGATAGGTCGCAAGATAGGATGCCGCCTCTATCGCCTTGAAAGGACACCTGCAACAAGCTTAAAAGGCAGGCAGCGCGTCACGCTCATCGTTCAAACCGCTCCAGCATTTTTCTCAACTGCGCGTTTTGCAACGTTAGCTTTCTGGCCAGCTGATCCCTGAGCATCCTGATCTCGTCATCGAGGCTCATCCCGTTTGCAGTTTGGATAAATTGGGGATCGTTTGCAATCGCCACCGCTTCCTTGCTGCGGCTCCTTTGCTCGCGCGGTGCGACTCGGCAATTCGCTTGAGCCTAGCGGCATCATTCGCAGCGGTGACGTCGAAACCAGTACCACCTGATATAGCGGGATCAGCGACCTCCACGATTTCGGCAACTTCGCCGTCGACCTTGTCGTGGACATCGCTTTCGGCTTCTTCGGAATGCACAGGCTTGAGGGAAATTGCACCGGGTTGACCGTGACGAGGTAGCTCCGCGCCTGCCGGCCGACCATCGCTATTCAGGCTGTCCTCGGCAGGCGTTTCAGTCGGACCAGAACTAGGCAACGCCTCCGGCGAAACCTTCTCGGTCGAGCCGTTTTTTCGCTTTTGTTCGCGTCCCGGTGAGACCAGTCGGGCAAGAAATTTCCAGGGAGACGCCATCTATCCGACCTCGCGTTTTATCCCGCAAGCAGGCAGTAAGTCTTCATTCCGGCAACAGCATCCGCCGCCGCCAAAATGTATGTCTCGACAAGCACAGAAATGCGGCCGGCGATTGACCGGCTGCTTATATCAATCGAGCTTGAGCCGTTTGCGCAGATCGGCATTTTCAGCGCGAAGTTTTTCAGCCAGAAGCTTGCGCAGCCGCTGATTTTCCTCTTCTAACTGCAGGAGGTCCGCCATTTCATCGATCGCTGTCGTCGGCGCGGCCGAGGCTGTCTGCACCGCCTTCGGAGCACGGCGCACAGGTGCGCGTTTGGCGCTCGCCGCAGCTTCGATCACCTTTGTCTTGCGCCCTCTCCTCTTCACACCACCGGCGCCGGCCAGAGCAGCTGCTGGCTCTGCCGTAGTGTCAGCTGACGCGGTTTCGAGTGCCGCGGCTTTCTTGGCCCTGGGTTTGCGCTGTTTCTTCGGCGTAATTGGCGTTTCGACAACGGCCGGCACATCGGCACTGGTTGCAGTATCAGTCTCGTCGGCCATGCTTATCTCCTGTGCATCTGATGCAGTTGTCGACGGCTCAAGAGGCGGTGTCAACAACGACTCAGCCTGATCTGGTTTTGGTAGAGAAATTTCGCTGTCGGATTTGCCACTCTGAGAGCTATCCGACAGAAACGGCATTGCCTCTTCGTCTAGGTCGCGAGCGACGGACTTTAGGTCCACGTTGCCCCAGATCGAGTTCGACCTAGTATCGAGTTTTCGTCTGCCGCTTTTGTACTCGACGGCAAAACTGCGTTGCACTTTTTTCAATATAAAAGGCCTTGAAGATTCACGGGATGATTTGGTGATGGGGTGGTATATCCGAAATAACGATTACCGGACTGCCCGTCTATAGCCACGCTCAAATGTCCACCTCACCTTTCCAGGAGCAGAATTCGTGGCCAGTCGAATGGGGGATGAGACGGGTGAGGCTACATTGGCCCTGAACGAAGTCAAACCGTACTGATTCAAAAGTTGCACGTGGGCAACTTATCGGCGAGCTTCCTTGTTGTGCATCGCCGGAGTCTTAAAAGATTTTCCGCCAACCCCGACGCGGTCTATGTAGCGCATCCAGAGCGCCGGCGTTGCCAGCGCGCACGGGCGAAGGCCCGATCGATCGGCACCACCGTCGTCACGCATGAACTGCCGAACCCTCAATCGAAGAAGCAATGCGCCTGTCAACCTTGTCTTTCTTTGCTCGCCTGCCGGGCCAGTTCCCTTCGATCCATTATGCGATCTTCCTCGGCACCACAATCGGCGTGGTGACGAAGCTGATAAGGAAATGTCGCTGGGCCGGCACAGTGTTGTATCTTCAAATATGGAAGCCAAGATCGTTGCGACCCCTTGGGCAGAAGTGGGGCGGAGATCGACCATGATCGTCCCGTACCGCGAGGAATGCCGCCAGCTCCAATCATCGATGCCCATAACCCGCGGATTTCCGACGAAGCCATTGAGAAATGGGAAAGTAAGCCGCTTTACACCTTCGCCGGAGACAAGAAGCCCGGCGATATGACCGGCGATGGCGTCGGCGGCGTTCGCTTGTCGGATATCGTCCCGCCGAGCAGCCGCCCAGAGCGGCGAGGCCATTACCCTGACGCCTTCTGCGCCGCGCTCATCAATTCCACAGCCGATGGGTTTTTATGCGCCGGCACAGATTGTGTGATGCGAGAGCACACAGCGTCGAGGTTCGGTCGGTCTGCATCAACGGGCTTCAAGGAAGCCGAGGCCATCCGATTGCGGAAGATGCTGGACAAGCTGCGCTGGAAGCGAAAGCAGCCGCCCCTGCCCTATTCCTGAAGTGCGGCTATTGTCTGGGTCGAGCCGACCCTGGTCGCCGAGAGCGAGTTTCCTGGACAGCTGATGGGAAACTTCGCCATCCATCCTAACAAGCGGAGGTGGCGCCTAAGGTGAAATACGCCGACTTCAACCAGATCACCCCGCAGCAAAAAGGTTCCGACGACCCTTCCGGCCATTGCGTACGGACCCAGAACAGATCGTTAGCCTGCGGCTGACGCCATTCGTTCGGCCGCGGCTCACACAGCGCCACTTGGCGTATTCAAAAGCGCCGAGGCTCTTCGTGCAGCGTTGGAAGAGCGAAGCCATTGAATCTTGTGAAGCATTCGGTTGCGCGGCGGGCGGATTTCAACTAGGTTTCGCAGCGAGGCAGTACGCGCTGCCTTGGGGTGTGGAAACCCCTACAAGCGGTTGGTGTCGGCCGATTCGACACCACACTCCTTGACCTTCGGTCGAGGAGCCTGTGGCGTATGTCCAGGTTCCTCGGAACTAAAGGCCACAGGACCGTCTTGTACGGTTTCCAACTCCCCGATCAGTGGGTTTAGCGAGTTTTCAGCGGGGGCGCACCGCGTGAAACTCTCCATCGGGGTGTCCACCATGAAGCGCTATGCAGCAGCACAGGTCCGGACTTCGAGGCCTGCGCAAGCCGAACAGTCGAATTTAGCGCGCGAGTTGGTGCATCCAGTTGATCGGCATGTCGGACAGCAAATCCGTATCCGCCGAATGCAGTCGAATGTATCCCTAGGGGATCTCGGCGCCGGCATCGGGGTCAGTTTGCAGCAGGTACAAAAATATGAAAGCGGCAAGAACCGCGTCAGCGCTTCGATGCTCTACGAGCTTGCCAATTGCCTCAAGATCCCTGTTTCGAGGTTTTTCGAAGGCCTTCCAGATCCCGAAACCACTCAGGGCCAGCAAATCATAACAGAGATCGATGAGAAGATTGCCTACATTTCCACGGCGGAGGGACGGCGTCTGATAGACGACGTTTTGCTCCTTTCCCCGCGTGTGCGCAGCCGGGTCGTTGCCCTCGTCAGCTCGATTGTCGATGAAGAGATGGAAGAACAGAAGTAAGCATCCGAGAGGGCCACTCAGGCGGCTTGATCTGTCGGTGGCGTAAGAGGTATTTGTGGAACTTCAGTGGCTCAGCCGTGGCTGGGTAGGTTCGATTGGCAGCAGTCCGTCTGTGGATACAACCGGCACGATATCTGTATAGTCATTTATTGATGGGTTGTTATGACGATAGGGCTGGTTCGACTCTTGCTATGGGTGAACGTTCTAGGCTGTGTGATGCAGACAATTGGACTTAGGTTGTCGGCGTGAGAAACGATTGAGCGTAAAGTCTACAAGGCACCTCTGAGGCTAATAGCCTCGACGACTGTGCGTTCTGTTCGATGGCCGTAAACTCCGATCAACATCAGCGATGTGACAATCGTCGTGGTTATCGTCGATGTGATGAGGCTCCGCGCCGGGACCGTCATCGGCTCCCTCAGCCGTCTCATCGATGATCCGCGCGCCGCGTTGCCGCGTGAGGTACCGCCCTACCCACTGGATGGCGACAAGAAGGCGCTTCTCGAAGTTGATCAGGAGGTAGACATGGACAAGCGCCCAAAGCAGCCAGGCCGCCCTGCCTTTCAACGTCCATTTTCCAAAGTCGAAGACGGCGGCATTCCGACCGATCACCGCCGTATTACCGCGATTCTTGAATTTGAAACCTGAAACGGCTTTGCCCATTCGCAGGCTTTTTCCGAGATATGTGCCTTGCTGCTTGGCGACCTGCGCTAGACCTGGCAGGAGCTTCCCGTCCGCCCCGGTGAGCGCAGATGTGTCTCCAATGGCGTAGATGTCGTCGAACCCCAGGACACGAAGATGATCATCGACAGGGATCCGGCCACCCGCCAGTCCGGGTATCCCGAGCCATGAATGGGCGGGGGACGCCTTGACGCCCGCGCCCCATATGATCGATCCGGCGGGGACGAACTCACCTTCGATCTCGGCCCCATCCTCGCGAATATCCATCACCCGCCTGCCCGTGCGGACCTCGACGCCGATATTCTCGAGATAGGACTTGGCGTATGCAGAAAGATGTTCGGGAAAGGCGGCGAGTATCCGTGGTCCCGCCTCCACGAGTATCACTTTCAGATTGTAGGGCTGGAGGTTCCGAAAGTCGCGGCTGATCATGAAGCGACCGAGTTCGGAGATGGCGCCGGCCATTTCGACGCCCGTTGGTCCACCGCCGATGACAATGCTGGTGAGCAATGCCTGTTTCTCTGGCTCGCTCTTCGCTCGCTCTGCTTTTTCGAAGGCCAGAAGCAGCCGATGACGGATATGCCGCGCCTCATGAATGCTTTTTAGCCCGGGCGCGAACTGCCGCCATTCATCATGGCCGAAATAGTTGTAATCGGAGCCGGTGGCGATGACGAGCTTGTCGTAGGAAAGCGGGTCGCCATCAGAAAGTGACACCTTGTGCAACCGCGGGTCAATTCCGACGACCTCTGCCATGATCATGTTGATGTTCTTGAACCTGGCAAGCGTTTTGCGAATCGGTTCGGCAATGTCCGCCGGCGACAGGGCGGCGGTCGCCACCTGATACAGCAGCGGCTGGAAGAGGTTGTGATTGCGGCGGTCAACGACCGTGACATCATTATCTGGGGCGTTGCCCAGTTCCATGGCACAGGCCAGGCCGCCGAAACCGCCGCCGACGATGACGATGACGACATGGCGGGAGGCACGGTGTACGGCATCAAGGCCATTTCGGTCAGGATACGCAGTCATGGATGAGCTCCGTAGATCGCTAGGGATAGGTCGCGCGCTCGACCGGCGCCTCATGTCGGCAGGCCAAAGCACCGCAATGAGAGTAGGTGCTCAAGCGTGAGGTTTGGGCCGAAGAGAAGAAACGACCACACCGGTCGGGTCGCGAAGACAAGACCAAGACCGAACGCGGCCCAGATTATTGCCGTGCGGAGTTCACGAAGCACCTCAGACATGTCGTCGCCTCATGATCATTACGCCGATGGCGACCATCGCCCCACCCCAGGCAAGGAAGCCGATGTCCCAGAAGAGCAACTCTCCGCGAGGAGCGGTTTCGTTGACGTGGTGGAGGCCGAGAACCTGATGATCGACAATGCCTTCGATCAGGTTGAATGCTCCGAAGCCGATGAGCATTGTCGCGACGAGGTCGGCCGTCGACCAGCGGAAATGGCCGAGGCGACCGGACCGCCAAAGGATGAAGAGACCGGCGAGCACGAAGACGTAGGTACCAGAATGGAAGACGCCGTCCCAGAAGGTGTTCAGTTCAAGGTTCTCGATCGATGTGATCGGGTACCAGGAACTGAGCATATGATGCCACTGCAAAAGCTGGTGAAGAACAATGCCGTCGAAGAAGCCTCCGAGTCCGAGGCCCAAGAGCAGGCCGGCGGACAGTGGTAAGCTTCGTGCGGGCCGCCGCTCCAATCCTATCATCCCAGCACCCTAGCCGAGACTGCCGCTTCCACGAAAGCCTCGCGGGCAAGCTCCGGGCTGCCGCGCTTCGCGATCGCGTCGACGCAGCGGCGCTTGGCGACGGCGTATCCCGCTTGACTGGTCGAGGGCCAGCGATGGAGAAGCGCCGCCAATGCCGCGTCCGGCCCGTCAATACGTTCCCGCATGCCGTCGCCGATCCGGACGAAGACGGGCGATTGCCAGGTGACGTGGAAATCGACGTCGATGACCTTGTCCATTAAGGACCTCCATTCGTTTCGTCCCGACAAACCAGCGCAGGGGACGCGAGTTCCCTGGCCTCCGATTTGAGTGCGCAACCGAACGCGCCGCACAATTGCGCGACGCCACCTCCTTGCCTAAGAAGCTTATTGGTTGGGAGGCTAGACCGCAGTGCTCTACGTTGTAGGTCCGAAGCACCTTGCTCCGGAATTTAATGGACGCGACGATGGCAGATCTATCGCAGCGGTGAGCTCTCACGCCTGGACGGGAGTCTAATCGACGGCTCAGCAGTTCCAAGACGGCCGCCTTGAACGGATTCGGACCGCCGACCCTGTCGTTCCAGCAGCATTTATTTGTGCTAATTTTTATAAGCGGGACAATAACTCGCGTTTCAGGATTGCCGATCGAGAGCCAAGCACGGACTGATTGGTTTGCTTGTTCAAGACTGATTAATCGCCACGGTTGGCAGGCCTATTAGAATGGCTACTTCTGGCCTAACTGAGCATCTGAATGGTGAGAAAATTCGAGAAAATGGCGGCGGTCATCTACCCCGCGGCTGGCATTGGTGGCAACTACGCTAGTGAGTCATATTGCATTTTCCGCAATAAGGGCGGATTTCCGAGAATGATTCAGTTGCGGCATCATATTGAGTTTTCCGCGCTAAAAGCGGATAATGAGATATGATACAAATCGAACGACCCACACTGTCTTCCTACGCTTCTGGGCTACTTGCTGCGGGCCGGGGAGTTTTTTCTGCGGATGAAGCCCAGCAGGAGATCGGCATCAGCCGGGGCGCATTCCTTGACGCCGCCGAGCGTTTGCAGCGGCGCGGCCAGCTTATCCGACCCCGGCGCGGCTTTTATGTGGTTGTGCCGCCTCAGCACGCAGTCATGGGAGCGCCGCCGCCGGAGTGGTATATCGACGCCCTGATGCGCCACGAAAAACGGCCCTACTATGTGGGGTTGCTGACGGCCGCGGCCGCCTATGGCGCCTCCCACCAGGCCTCCATGGAATTTCAGGTCGTCACGAACAAACTCCTGCCCGATATTGAGGCTGGGCGAACGCGGATCGTGTTTTCATACCGCAAGGATATGGGAGCGGTATCGGCAGGAATCGAAGACCGCAAGACGCCTTCGGGATATATGAAGTTATCCTCGCCGGAACTGACGGCGTTCGACCTGGTACGCTATCCGCATTCCGGGGCTGGTCTGGACAATATTGCTACGGTGCTTTCCGAACTTGCCGGACAGTTGCAACCCAAAAAGCTTGCCTCCCTGTCGCGTGCTCTCGAGAAAGCGGTCGCACAACGCCTCGGGCATCTACTTGGGAGGCTGGGGCACTCGCAGATAGCGGAAGCGATGTTTGCAGCGCTATCTCCGCGTGGGCCGTTGCCATGGGTCGAACTCGACCCCAAGCAGGCCGGAGATCCAGATCTGTCGCCGCCGCCATCCGAACGCGATGAGCACTGGCGTGTGATCGTTCGCCGACCGCCGGAGATCGACGAATGATACCGCAGGACTACATCACCGCCTGGAATGGTGTGGTGCCGTGGGCAAGTCAACGGCAAGTCGAGCAGGATCTCATAATCAGCCGCGCGATTGTCGCCATCTTCTCCGATCCGTTCCTGCGTGACGAACTGCGCTTCCGCGGCGGCACTGCGCTCAACAAGCTGCACTTCCCCAAGCCGCTGCGCTATTCGGAAGACATCGACCTTGTGAGGACGACTGCCGGCCCTATCCGACCGTTACTGGAGCATCTGCAGGACGTTCTCGATTCGTGGCTAGGCAAGCCGCGTTTCGATCAAAGCCCGGTTGCGCCCAAACTTAAATACGCTGTCGAAGCAGAAGACAAGGCTTCTCCCGGTCCGATAAAACTCAAGATCGAAATCAACACACGCGAGCGTGAAGCTTACGATCCACCCATCGAGATTCCGTTTGGCGTCAAAAATCCGTGGTTCACCGGAACGGCTGCAATCCCGACCTTCTCTCGGGAAGAAATGCTGGCGACCAAGCTGCGTGCCTTGCTTCAACGCAACAAGGGCCGCGATCTGTTCGACCTTGACTACGCGCTCAGAGTGTTCGAGGGGCTGAACTCGGCCAGGATCGTCGAGTGTTTTCTGCTCTACCTTGAGAAAGGAGAGGTAGCGATTTCCAGAGCCGAGGCGCAGCAGCGCATGTTCCAGAAACTCGTCAATCCGGGCTTCTTCACTGACATGGGCCCGCTGCTTCCGACAGATCTCGCCAAGGTTCTGACCGAAGAAACGCTTAAGGCCGCGTTTTCTAGGGTAATGAAGGAACTGATCGACCGGATGCCCGGCGACGAGTGGGCGAAGGCGGGGGAAATGCGAAAACGGTTCGGGCTGTAAACCAGCTTAAAGCGTCGGGATTGTGTGACGCGCTCGCTGGAACAGCGCCACTATGTGAGCTTCGTTTTACAGCAAAGCGGCATCGCGCACCAGCTCTTCTCGGTGTACACTTTTCGCGGGTAAATCAATTGCTGGACTGAGTCGGCGGAACAGGACTTCTCGTGCGCGTAGCAAGGATCGTTATTAAGAATTTTCGGACGTTTCAACGCCTTGACGTCAATGTCGAAAACGATCTCTGCTGTATCATAGGTGAGAACAATACCGGAAAAACCGCAATTCTGCGGGCCATTCAGATCTGCCTTGATATTTCGCTTCCGTCGACTTTGCGCTCGCTTCTCCGAGAAGACATCAACGCCAATGTGGATATCTCGATACCCACACAGGTCCTAATTGGGGTCGAATTGACAGGTTTCGAGGGAATTGTGAATGAAGAGGCTCTAGTCAGCACGTGGAAGACGGGCACCGACCGCGCGAGGATCTTTTACCGATTCCGACCCAAGCCTGGGGTTCGCGAGCAACTCGCGAGCGGTGCTATCCAATCCGGTAGCTTGACGCTGGACGATTACGCCTGGGAGATCCGCGGAGGAGGAAACCCGGCGATCGATCTCCTCGACCTCGAGTGGAACGAAGATGGCGTTGGGGAAGCAGTGCGATTTGCCGATCTTCAGTCGTTCCTTGTTATCCATCTGCCGGCCCTTCGAGACGTCGAGGGCGATTTGCGCAATCCACGTCAATCGCCATTGATCAAGCTGATCGAGTCCTTCGAGATTCCAAAGGAAGAGCAGGAGGAGCTGATCCAGATCCTGGATGAAGCAAACAATCTGATCGCGAAATCGAAAACCATTTCCGATGTAGCTCAGGCGATCGATTCGCGCTTCAAAGACGTCTCGGGTCCAGCTTTCGAGATGGGTGCAAAGCTAGGGCTCTCGGCGGCCACGTTTCGGGCCATCCTGCGCAATCTCAAACTTATCCTGTCGGATACGTCTCTCCAGGAGTTCGAACCAGGCCGTAACGGCTTGGGGATGAACAACATCCTTTATATCTCGATCCTCATCGAATATCTCAAACGGCGCATTGCCGGCGGAAACTCTTCAGGACAGCTCATCCTTATCGAGGAACCCGAGGCTCACCTGCATCCCCAGCTTCAATATTCTCTCATCTCTGCACTAAACTCGATCGGCGTTCAGACGGTTCTCACGAGCCACAGCACCCATGTGACGTCGCAGGTTCCCCTCAAGACAATCGTATCGCTCACAAAACGAGGCGATGCCAGCATCGCGGCTGGCAATCTCGCCTTGAATGCGAAATTGACGTCCGGCGAAATTTCCGACCTAGAGCGCTATCTAGACTCGACGAAAAGCAGCCTTCTCTACGCGAGGAAGGTCATGCTGGTCGAAGGGGCCGCCGAGCTATTCTTGATACCCGCTCTCATCGAAAGTGTGCACAAGGTAAAGCTGGAGCGTGTCGGCATTTCATTGACTCCGATCCACGGTGTTCACTTCGACGTCTATGCCAAACTTTTCGCGCACGGCTCCTTGGAAAAGAAATGCGCGATCGTGGCGGACGCAGATCTCATTCCATCAGATGCTACCGCGCTTGATTTCAACCCGGACGACTCTGCCCCCGACCTGATGGCGCTCGAGAACGATTTTGTTCAAGTCTTTCTTGGAGCAACGACCTTCGAACGCGAGCTTACAACCAAGGGCCTTTTGCCAATGCACATCGCGGCCGCAGAGGCATTGGGTGCACCGAAAATTCATGAGGCCTTGTCCTCCGGCTATGCCAAACTATGTTCGGGATCTCTGCAGCTCGATGATGAAGTCAAGCTCCGGGTGGAACTCGGGGGAGCCGTGCTGAACACCGCCAAGAGATTTGGCAAGGCGCGCTACGCTCAGGTCGCCGCACGTTTTGCCGATCATGCGAACGAGCTCCCTGAATACATCCAACAAGCGTTTGAATGGCTCTCAGAATGATCTCGCTGACCGAGGAGCAGCAGTCGGCCGTCGAGGTGGAAAAACACCTGCTGCTTGCCGCCTGCCCCGATCGTGTCCCAGGGAGTGGTGTAGCTTAGACGGCCACGGCTCATCCCAGAGGGCCGGATGAGTGTCAGCTTGCTGCTGGCAGGCTGATGAGTGGATCATCGCTCATCGTAGCGATTGTCTCAAGGGTCATATAGCGAGATCGCTGGACGGCCCATTCATCATTCTGTTCGAGCAGCAGCGCACCGACCAGGCGCACGATGGCGTCGTCGTTGGGGAAGATGCCGACGACCTCTGTCCGCCGCTTGATCTCGCCGTTCAATCGCTCAATCGGGTTGGTCGAGTGAAGTTTGGCCCAATGCTGCTTGGGAAAGGTCATGTAGGCGAGTACGTCTTGCTCAGCGTTGTCCATCAAACTGGCAAGCTTCGGGACCTTTGGCCTGATCTGGTCGGCGACGTTGCGCCACTGAGTGCTTGCCGCCTCCGGCGTGTCTTGAGCGAAGGCCGTGGCAATGAAGGCGGAGACGACGCGCCGTCCGCTCTTTCCAGCATGGGCCAAAGCATTGCGCATGAAGTGGACCCTGCAGCGCTGCCAGGTGGCGCAGAGCACCTTCGATACTGCGGCTTTGATGCCCTCATGGGCATCGGAGACGACGAGCTTGACGCCACGCAGACCCCGCCTGGTCAGCTTGCGCAGGAATTCCGTCCAGATCGCCTCGGCCTCGGACGTGCCGATCTCCATGCCGAGCACTTCGCGTCGGCCGTCGGTGTTGACGCCGACGGCGATGATGACTGCAACAGAGACGATGCGCCCGCCACGCCGGACCTTCAGGTAGGTAGCATCGATCCACAGATAGGGCCATTCGCCCTCGATAGGCCGGTCGAGAAAGGCCTTCACCTTCTCGTCGATCTCCTCGCACAGCCGGGAGACCTGGCTCTTGGAAATGCCCGACATGCCCATCGCCTTGACGAGGTCATCAACCGAGCGGGTCGAAACGCCCTGGATATAGGCCTCCTGAATAACCGCCGTCAGAGCCTTCTCGGCCATACGGCGTGGTTCAAGGAAGCTCGGGAAATAGCTGCCGGTACGAAGCTTGGGAATGCGCAGCTCGACGGTGCCCGCCCGCGTCTCCCAGTCTCGGTCGCGGTAGCCGTTGCGCTGGGCAAGTCGAAAGCCATTCTTCTCGCCATAGCCCGCACCGGTCTTCGTGCCGACTTCCAGCGCCATCAGTTTCTCGGCAGCAAAGCCGATCATCTCGCGCAGCAAATCGGCGTCAGCGCTCTTCTCAACGAGTGAGCGTAGGTTCATCATGTCGTCGGTCATCGGTGGAGTCCTTCAGGTTGGCTCTAAGCAACCCGACCCTACCGGAAATCACCGATGGCTATGAAATCCAGCTACACCACTCCCTGGGACACGATCCCTGCCCCGGCAGCGGCAAGACCCGCGTGATCCTCGCAAAGCTTCTTGGGCTTGCCGATACCGTCGAGAAATCCCCCCGATTTATCGGTTGCATAACCTACACAAATGCGGCCGTGGATGAGATTGAATCGCGCCTGCGGGTCTACGGAACGAACACGAGCACTGAAAAGTGCGATGTTTCAACGATCCACTCGTTCTGCCTTCAACACATTCTGAGGCCTTACAGCTGGCTCGTTGCTGAGTTGCCGCCAACTTTCAAGGTTTTGACACGGGAAATCGCGGATTTCGAGCAAATCGTAGAGGCGGTAGAGGACCACTTCGGTCGCGCCACCATGGCAAGAACCTTCGACGATTACGAATCTCTGCGAGTCGACGTCCATGGCGAGCCGGCAGGTGACGGTTTTGAGCATGGTATCGTGACGCGCGATTCCGCCATTTTGTACTGGGAATTCGTCCGCGCGCGCGGCTTTCTTGATTTCGCGATGATCCTTTTTTACTCGCTCCGTATTCTGCGCGAACATCCATTTGTTGCCAGAGGAATCGCGGCACGCTTTGAATGGCTCTTGGTCGACGAGTTTCAAGACACTACCGACGTTCAGCTGGCGATTTTTCGCGAGCTGCACCGCCACCTGACCACGAAATTCTTTATGGTCGGCGACCACAACCAGTCAATCATGAGCTTTGCCGGTGCCCGCCCCGATTTGGCGCAAGAATTTGCGACCGAGATTGGCGCCGAGCTAGACTATTCGCTGACTGCAAATTTTCGGTCCGCGCCCGGCGTCGTCAATACAGCGCACACCTTGATCGCGACCAATCCTCGCATGCATTCGGAAGGAAAAGCGAAGGATTTTGATGCCAAGGTTACCTACGTTCATGTCTCCCAACCCCTCAACGCAATCACCGAGCATTTTCTGCCTATGCTGCAGGACGAAGGTATCGAGCTCGGAAACGCGGCCGTTCTCGCGCCGTGGTGGACGCACCTCATACCCGTAGCGCGTGCGTTAAGGGAGTTTGATATCCCTGTTTTCGGGCCGGGTGCGAGGCCATATAGACGACGACGCCTGCTCGCCGGCTTGGCCGAACAACTTGGGGCCTGTGCCGAGTCGGAGCATTTTCTCGGCCTTCCAGGCGTTGAGAAAGCGCTCTTCAGGCTTATAGGCGACATCACGGGCGCGACGCGGTTTGACGTCTTCAGCTATGCGGGACGTCGGACCGCACTGGCATTGATCTATCGCGCACGAGCTTGCGCGACGGCTCATCCTGGTGGAAAGGCTTGGCTTTATCAAATCGCGGCTGAAATCGCGGAGCAGCTGTATACTGACGGCTGGGTCCCGGCCCCGCCGACAGCGCTCCTTGAAGCGTCAGCGGATGAGATGGTTCGGGACATGCGGGCAAATCGCGTGGACCTTGAAAACCTCGCTATTTCTGACATGGGGCTGTTTGCCAACCCGGAAAAAGCTCTCAAGTTGATTACGATGCACAACTCTAAGGGTCGCGAATTCGATGCGGTCGCATTGATCAGCATGAACTACGGCCACCTTCCTCATTTTTCGAGCACCACCCAAGAGCAGTACGATGAAGCGCGGCGACTGTTCTATGTGGGCATCACTCGTGCAAAAAAAGTTTTGCTTGTCGCATCCGATTTCTCCGACAGGCGTAATCGGCCCTGCCCGTTCATCACCGAAGCAGGGCTGATGTTGGGGGGCTCGGAAGATTGGTAACCTTAGCCAACTTCTACGGCCGAAGTCGAAGGATGCGCGGTTTACGCTATTCAGGAGATTAGTTGCACGCAACATCAGCGGATAAACCGTTTCATCGTCAAATGAAGGTCTTGAAGGGATCAGAACCAGCGACCCCGTTGTTAGAAGGGCCTTCCGGTTCAGATTCCCCAATCGCCGACATCGGCTCGATGAGGCCGAGGTGGCGGCCTGTCGGATTTTTGATGTCGGCGACCAGAATGCAGCCATCAAATTCCTACGGTTTTTTGCTAACTAAATGCGGATGACCAATTGTTTTGTTGCTGGCCAATACTTTGCCCCTGTGCAGCACCGGTCCCGGCCTTGACTGCCAGCATCATTGTTTCTCTATATGTTCTCACTCAGTTCTGACAGAATCGGGGACGTGTCAGTGACAAATGCTGATTCTGTAATCGCAAATTCTAGTGTGGCTTCGGATGCTGTCCGAGAGAGCATCTTCATTAGTCATGCAACACCGGAGGACAACGCGTTTACGCTCTGGCTGGGCAATCGGCTTGACGCCATGGGCTATGACGTTTGGGCTGATATCTTCCGCCTAAAAGGCGGAGATAACTGGGAAGTGGTCCTTGAAGACGCGATCCGCCACCGAGCCGGCAAAGTTCTAGTCGTTTCGAACCCGGTCAGTATAGCCAAGCAAGGCGTACGAAACGAAATCAGTATCGCCCTGACGACCGGTAAGGGTATCAAGGATGACAGCTTCGTCATTCCTTTGCGAACGGCCGAATACGAGTCCTCATTCCAGATGGTCCATGCCCAGCGCGTCGACTTCATGGGTGGCTGGGCCCAAGGCTTGCGTGACTTGATCGAAACCTTGGAAGGCGCGGGTATACCCCGTCGAGGCGCTTCAGAGCGCTCTCGAATCTGGCGCGAGATCTCCCTGCGGGACGGACAGAGCGTGGTAGAAACGGGCGAAAAGCTTATATCGAACTGGCTACGTGTGAAAGCCTTGCCGCGGGACCTGCGGATTTATGACTTTGCCGGCGGGATCTCGATCGGTGCGAAGGACCGCGCCATAAAGAGCTGCCCATTGCCGGTGGTGCCCTTGGGGCGCGGTTTTCTTACCTTCGCCTCCCCACCGGCACTGCATGAACACTTCGGCGACAGTCTCCCGATGAGCATCGCCGGGATAGTCGAAACGGAAGAGTTTCTTACGAGGGGCGCTCCTGGCTATCGTATCGACGCCAATGATGCGCGACGCCATGTCGTCGATCTCATGAGACAAGGTTTCGATCGCCGGCTGGGACAGGCCGGATTACAGGCCACGGAAATGGCGAGTGGCCGGTACATGTGGTGGCCTGACAAGAATGCGGCCGGCGTGGAGCAGAAAGCCTTTTCCTGGAAAGACGGCCTATCCGGGCGCCGGCAACTCGTCGGGCAGTCCAAGGCGCGCAACGTGTTCTGGCATTATGGAGTCAGCGCATGGCCAGCTACCGCCCCATTCCGTCACTTTCGCCTCTCCGGCCACGTGATCTTTACGGTGGATGGTCGGTCTACGGTCGGTGACGCCAAGCGCATGCACACGATGCGGCGAACCATGTGCAAATCTTGGCGCAATGATCGGTGGCGGGATCTGATGCTCGCTTACCTGGGATGGCTCGTCGGTGACGCGACCGAGTTGTCCATCGACATGGGCGGCGATGCTTTCATGGCGCTCGAAGTACCTCCGGTCCAGTTCGACGTATCTTTCGGGCTGGAGGCGGAGGCCACCGCTGCCGAGGAGCACGAGGACGAGGAAACGGGCGACATTCTCGCAAGCTCGGACGACGAAGCCGGGTTCGATGACGAGAATGACTTCGATATACCCGGAGATGAGGAGTGACAGGTTGAGAGCAATTCATGTTCTCGAGCCGATGCTCGAGTTTCGCTACGGCCAGCGCATGGTCTATCCACGGGACGGACTATTTCTGTTCGGTCCAGGCGACGGAGGGCGAGCACCCATCAATTTCGGCGTGATCGGCACTCCCGCGGGAGTCGCTCGCTTCCGGCAGTGGATGGGCTCGGTCGGCAATGTCATAGACGCCGCCAATGACGACCCGCAGCATGTGCCGTTTCCGGGTTATGGTGCCGCCTTCGCCAGTGCTTGGCCAGACAAGCCACGGCACATCATCGATAGCATCGACCCCGCGGCTGTCTCGCGGGCTCTTCGCCTGGAGAACAGGAACGAGGCGATCAAAAGCACCGTGGATCTGTATGTCGACCCACTGGTGGCGGCCGCCGATCGCTTGGAGGCACCTCCGAATTTCTGGTTCGTGGTTATTCCTGAGGAAATCTACAAGCTCGGGCGACCCCAATCAAGCGTCCCCAAGGCGGACCGCATCCGCGGTTCGGTGAAACTGTCCAAGTCTGCTGCCAGGGACTTGATGTTGGAGCCGACGTTCTTCCCCGAAGATCTGGAAGCGGCGGAGATCTATCAATATGCCACCCATTTCAGGCGCCAGTTGAAGGCACGTCTGCTCAGAGACCGTATCGTCACTCAGATCGTTAGGGAAACCACATTGGCGCCTAACGATTTCCTGAACAAAATCGGCAAGCCACTGCGACGATTGGAGGACCCTGCAACGATCGCCTGGAAAATATTGACCGGCGCCTATTACAAGGATGGTGGACGACCATGGCAGTTGGCCGACGTCAGACCCGGCGTTTGCTATGTCGGCCTCGCCTATAAGCGACAGGACAATAGTTCCGATGATCGCTTCGCCTGTTGCGCCGCCCAGATGTTTCTTTCGAGCGGTGAAGGCGTCGTATTTCGCGGTGCGCTCGGCCCATGGTTTCATTCCGAATCCAAGCAATTTCATCTGAGCGAGGACGCGGCAAGCAGTTTAGTTGAGATGGTTATCGGCGAATATCAACAAATGCATGATGGACAGCCGCCCGCTGAGCTGTTCATTCATGCCAAGTCCTCGTTCGCGGACCCGGAATGGAAAGGCTTCAAGGCCGCTGCTCCGGGGACCAATGTCGTAGGAGTGCAGATTTCCGATGCGAAAGACCGCATGAAGCTATACCGGCCCGGTCGATATCCGGTCATCCGCGGAACGGCCTTGATATTGCACGAACGCCGCGCGTTCCTCTGGACGTCGGGATTCGCCCCGCGCCTTGATACCTACCAAGGGCCAGAGACGCCGAATCCGATAGAAGTCCGCATTCACCGCGGAGATTGCGAACTTGAAACGGTTCTCGGGGACGTGATGGGCCTGACCAAGATCAATTTCAATTCTTGCCTGCATAACGATCGATTGCCGGTGACGATACGTTTCGCCGACGCGGTGGGCGACGTGATCCTCGCGGCACCACGGACCGGCGAACCGAAGCTGCCGTTCAAGTATTATATATAAGGCAACTGGCCTCACGCCTCACGCACAGGCGTTCAGTTGCTCCCCTCGAAATGTTGCGCACCGGCGAAGTGATCGCTCCAGCCTCCTTTCCAAATCGAAACTTTCCGAACCCTCGAGAAAGGCTGGAACAACTCGTGTAGCTTTGGCCACGCGTTTCTCTCAGTTGGCCATAGGACAATCCCTGCGCGTTTTTCGCGCCTTCGAAATCCAGGGCCAGGAGAAGCACTTGAGTTGAATTATTTGTTTAACGACCTATTACACTAAGCATGTTATGTAGGTTGTTTAGTAACAAACCATGAACGTCGTCACCTGCCCTGAACGCGCCAATGATATTGATCAGTTCATCGCCTGTAAGAAGTATAATAAGTTTACCGTGTTCACGCAAAGCGCCTTCACGGGCTGCTTTTGCACCGGCATCTTCACCATTCCGCGCAATTATTATTGCAATCATTCGCAATGCGCCGGCAAATAGATATTTTTCTGTCGTGTATATTTCCTTTTGAGTGATCCTTTCGGCGTAGTTCTTAAACTCGAATACAACATAACGGGTTCGAAAATCGTATCGAAGACCTTTCCAGAAGTCCTGTTGCGAATTGATGTGCCCTAGCAAGTCTAGCCGATGAAAACCGTCCGCAATCTTGTGCTGCTTGCTGGACCACGGATTGAAATCATTTGCGAAAACGCCGCGTATGGCATATTCGCAAGCTTGCTCGTATTTTGGGCCATCGCCAACGGGGCACTCCCTTAATTTCCGTTTTGCCTCATCGGCATCGAAGCTGTCCTTCGGTGGTGTCGGGCGAAATGGCTGCGTGGCCCAGGTTTCGTCGCGAAATTCGGCAGCGGCTTGATATAGTTGATCGAGTTCTTCTTCCGAGTGCGCCATATCCCTGAGCATACGGAAATCGAGCAAGTCAAAATGGTATTGCCCATACATGCCGCTCCTGACTACGTCGGGCGACAGTTCGATATTTGTCACGATCGCAACATGCTGGATATTCTCGTAGGAGGCAGCAATCGAAAGTTGCTGCAAGCCATTCCAAACGAGAGTTTGATCAAGTTGGTTCGACCGATAAATTTTGACATCAACCAATGTAACATTGCCGTCGGGGCCACGCATCTTCCAGTCGTAGGGGACCTGGTCGGCAGGATCGTAATTTTCAGGGTCTCTGCCGCCGAGCCATTGATAGCCATTAGATTTGAGAATTTGTTCGGCAAGTTCCATGAAGTCCGCTTCTTGATTGCGATACTCGATCATGAGTTCTTTCATTCTGCCCATGTCACCCCCGAACCACAGAATTCGTTGCCTCTCGTATTCGCGAGCATAGTGTCGATCTAACTGTGCGCTCGCGGCACCGCCTTGCAAGATTTTCCTAATGGATCAGCTTGCCAGGCACCGGTCAGGACGTAGTGCTTCCCCGAAACTAAAAAGCAGCTATCTGAGCTCGTCGGACAGCTTGTTCCAAGGGACAACTTTGATCTGGTTTTCCTTTATCCACTGTGGATTAACTGTGGGAGCCTTGCCTTGCGGGTGCACAGCGATGACCCTCTTGCCGAGACTGATGCTCTTCTCGACCTCCCATTGCACCCATTGGCTCTGCGCAGTGCTCTCCGACAAGTAGACCACCGTTACCGAGGAGCGATTGATCCGTTCGGTGATCTTCTGCTTGATATAAGCTGCTCTCTCACTGTCGTAAGGTTCGCGGACCGAGTGATCATTGAATTCGATATCGCTGTTTTCGTTCTTCGCATGAGCTCGAAGCAGATTCACCTCGTTGATATCCTCGGTCGCGAAGCTGATAAAGACGTTACGCTTTCCACCTTGGAGGGCCGCTTTTGCCTTTTCTTCAAGGGAACGGATGTCGCCTAACCGACTCCAACTTCCGCTGCTTCCGCCTCCCATTCAAGCCTCCCCGACCTTAAATTCATTGCATGCAATACATTCGCCACAAGGTTCCTCTAAGCCGAGATGGCACGAGTATGTGCCGCCTACACCTTTAGCTTTTGCGAGTTGTATCACTTCATCTTTGTGGAAGGCCGCTAACGGCGCAAGCACCTTGATTGAGCGGCCCATGATGCGAGTGATTAGAGCTTCGGCGTCTTGCAAGAAACCAGACGTTTGATCGGGAAATAGACTTGTTTCTTCGTGAAGTAGACCAATCGACACCGCGTCGGCATTGACTTGGTGAGCGTGCGCCGCTGCCGTCAGCAAAAACAGCATATTGCGACCGGGCGTGAACGCGTCTTCAACGATGTGCTTGTTGGGGTCAGTCAGTCCGGAGCGGATCAACCTTCCGTATCCCGAGAGGTCGGCTATTTCGAGCTCGTCCAGGATTCCCAACTTCATCATACTGTTTTTACAAGCGGCGAGCTCGCGATCAATCGCTCGTTGGCCATAATTGACGAACAGGGGATGAACCTTCAGTCCTTCTTCGATCGCCAAATAGGCTACCAAAGTGGAATCGAGACCGCCGGACACCAATGTAACTACGCTCATATTAGAAGTTCCTCAGTAACCGACTTTTGTTTGAACATTCGCATCACGATCCATATGGCCCAATCCATCAGACCTACGGCTGCGCCGAGGCTGCTGGCATAGGAACGCAAGGTATCTTCCCGCCTGCGGTACTCAGACATCTTCGAAATCGAGCTTTGAGCGGCTGAGCAGAGACCCATCTCTGCCATATATTCGAGCACATGCCGGTCAAGTACGGCGAGGTCATAGCTGACCCCGCAATTGCGTAGAAACATGCTGGCTTGCTTCGGTCCCATACCAAGGGTGTTTTCGACGAGCCACGATCTCAACTTGGCAGGGTCCTGATGTATCTCGAGCAAGTTTCCTAGGGTGCCGGCTTGCCGCGTTACGGTGACCCGCGCGGCTGCAAGTTGGCGTCCCCGCGAAGCAGGAAACCGGTAGCGTCTGAATGCTCCATCTACGATGAGGGGTGCCCTTAAAATAGAGACAAGCCGATCCTCGGTGTCCTCCAGCGCCTCGATGTGGAGAACGCTTTCGCGGTCGATAGCCTCGGCCGCTGCAACCGACAGGGGATAGGGCACCTGGCTACTAAGAACGCAACATGCAAACTCCTTCCAAAGAACACGTTCCTCGAACGTTGCGGGAACCGATAGGGCCCTCTCCTCGACGTCGGAATATATCGAGACGACTGCACGCTCGAGGCGGTCGCGAAGCGAATTCATTGAAAGATATCCGGAATAGCGTTCCTGATCTGCTGGACGCTAGCCGGACCAATCATGTCCGTCAGCATATTTTCCATTTGCTTATACTTCATCGCATTTGCCAGTCTCACCTCAAACTGGCGGTAATAATCGAGATTGTGCAGGGCTACTTTACCCGCGTATTCGATCTTCGGATCATCGATCGCGTCCAAAGTCACCTGCGAGTCCGAAAAACTCATCTGATATTTGAAGAAATCAAAATGCTGGAAGTGATGCAATCGATGAGTCTGTTGATCAACAACCATTCGACACCACTCGAGGCCGTCGAAGCTGTTCGCGCCTGCGGCGGCCAAAAGCGCAATACTCCAAGGGTTCCCGGTTCCAAGCACATGCAAGGGTTGATAATAAGGTAGCTTATCAAGCTCTCGCCTTATACGCTTCACCGTCTTCGCTCGGTCGATCAGGCCTGACCCTAGCTCCCTTTCCGCTACCGCAATAAGAGGAGCAGAGAGTGTGGCAGCAACTTCTTTGACAATGTACGGTAGGTCTTTGACGTTGTACCCACTCAAGGTCTCTTTTGGCGCGTGGACGATTGGCAATATTTTTGCCGTGGCCGCAGTACGATCCCGTTTCACAGCCCTGACTACGCTTTCTATCGCCCTATCGGGCTCAACCCTTGGCGTCACGACATCAAAGCAATACGCCCAGTCATGGGGAACGTCTTTCATTGCTTCTGCGAATTTCGAGGCTGTCCAACTGTCGTCCCCCCGCCGAGTTGCCTCGTAGTTGCCCGAGTCAATCAGGATAAATCCGCCATCCTCCTGAATTTGTCTTAATTCCTGGATTATTCCCTTGGGGCGCCGAGAGGGAAGCAGATCGTATGCTGACACCAGAATTGCTGACGCGCCGAACAACCTGAGTGCTTTGACGGCATCGAAGGGCACCAGTTGCGTCTCATGGGACGAGACGGACAAAAGAAGACTCGGCCACGTGAGTGATATTTGCGGAGAAGGAACCAGTTGCCTGACCGACTTTTTTTGCGGGACTACGTTTGAAATTTTTGCAACTAACTGTTCAAAGCACGAATGAGCGGCTGAATCGTCCCACGAGATAAAATTAACACCGCTCCGGCCGGCAAATGGGTACATCATTTCAACCGTATCCAGATGGATCGGAATTATAGGAACTTGATGTCTTTCGGCGAGACGAACTTCCTCGCGTACCGGTTTGCTATCGCTGGCGTCTTTCGACCAGATAACGACCGCACATTTTGCCTTAGCGATTTCGCGCTCGATAACTTCCGAATAGTCGCCGACTAGATTGTAATCCCACCAGACGTCCCACTGCGCTTCCAATAACTTGACCATTCTATGTGTCTTATCGTTATCTTTGCTGGAGTGGATGACATAAACATCCGCCATTACGAGCGTTCCCCCCGACTCGCTGAAAGGTACCATTGCAATACATGGGCGCAATGTGAAAGCATATCATTGCGCTTCGACAGGCCATGCGGCTACATACAAGGCTGTGATGAAATCATCTTTAAATACGATACCCTCCCAGGGTGTAAGGCGCTTTTCCTCGTCCAACACAACAATTCGATGCGCCCTAGGGGGGGTGGAGATCATTTCTTGAACTGCTTGGGGATTGAGCCCATCCGCTAAGATCAGCAAGGTTCTTGGGCCATCATGTCGTGCGATTGGCATATCACCTAAGTCGACCGCCTCTACTGCCATTCCAAGCGATTGAAGGCAATATCTTGCTTCTTCGAGAGAATAACGCCTTCCAAGTGTCTCCACGGAGCCTCGCAAAGCCACACAAGCTGGTGAAGTACCAGTGAGAGGAAACCTCGATATTGTGGTCAAAGGTGGCAAGGGCACCTCATCGGCGTCGCAATAGAACGATACGGCCTTCGAGGCGATTTCAGCGGACTTGACTGCCGGCATGTGTTGCTCCGCCCAGGTATGTGCAAAAACTGCACTAAAGACGTCGCCTGTACCAATTTTAAAAACACGTTCCGAATGGTAGGGTGGAATGTTGCTGGTGCGCTCCCGTTCTACAACAAGTGCCCCTCGAACGCCGCACTTGACGACGATCACGCCAGCTCGGCGTTGATTGAGTAGGGTGTCACAGGCAGCTTTCATATCTGAGCTGCCGCTGTATCGCAAAAGCTCTTCTTCATTGAGCACGATCGCTAGCTCACCCGCCTTCGACCCGTTGGCCTCGAATGGCTCGACAGTACCCGATCCTTGTGGGTCGTAGACTGCCCTTTCGGCGTTCACGATTGCAGAACCTTCCAGGAAACCAAACCTCAAAACGCAATCGCCAGTCACGGCCAACGGCGTGCTAGCGTGGTCGACAGCTGGCCGGATCAGTGGGTTTGATAACGGATGGAAATATGCAAACACGATGTCGGTCGGGCGCTGCTCGCAGACGACATCGACGCCAAGTCCTTTTAGATACCCCATAGCCTCGCCACCTGGGCACGAACGATAGGTGTGAAATTTCGTGCCTGGTGACAGCTTGCTGATGGCGGCCGCCGCTCTGACCCCAGATCCGAACTCTCGGTTCCAGGATGGCGTCTCACAGACTTCGCGATAAAGTCCGCCGGCGACGAACATGGCAGTCGACCTTCCTTATTCTCAATGTCAGATTGCATTTCGTAGTTGAAGTTTGCCATATAGCCAATAGATGAACAGCAGCATTTCAGAACCGCAGTTCCGATTTCAATCAGGGGAAGTTTCCTGGCCACCGGAGTGAGGTAGCCTGATCGCGAGGGGGAGTTCTAGGAGTGGTCCATAAGCCATTGTGTTTTGTGCTGATGCCTTTCGGAAAAAAATCTGCCGGCGGCGAGAAGCCGATCGATTTCGATGCGGTCTATCGCGATCTTATCAAACCAGCAGTGGAACAAGCTGGGCTGGAGCCGATCAGAGCTGATGAGGAGCAGGCAGGGGGCATTATCCATAAGCCAATGTTTGAGCGGCTTGTTCTCTGCGACTTCGCGGTGGCGGATCTGACGACGGCGAACGCCAATGTGTTCTACGAACTCGGCGTTCGGCATGCTGCGAAACCGCGAACCACTGTACTCCTTTACGCGGAGGGGCAGGGTCGGTTGCCATTCGACGTGGCGCCGCTGCGAGCAATGCCATACCCGATCGGTAGCAGAGGCGGACCCGCGAACACAGGGGCATCCGTCAAGACCCTGGTCGACAAGATAAAAGCCGCTAGGAAAAACCTGGAGAAAGACAGCCCTCTCTATCAGTTATTGGATGGATATCCTGACCTCGCCCATGAAAAGACCGACGTTTTTCGCAGTCAAGTTGCCTACACCGCTGAACTGAAGAACAAATTGAGCGAAGCTAGGAAGCTCGGCAGAGATGCAATTTATGAGGTAGAACTCACCTTGGGCGCGCTCGATGACGAAGAGGCCGGCGTCATCGTGGATTTGTTCCTTTCCTACCGTGGCGCCAAAGCATGGCCTGACATGGTACGAATCTTCGATAAAATTGATGCGCCGCTGCAAAATACGATCCTGATAAGGGAGCAATTTGCGTTCGCACTAAACCGTGCAGGAAACAGTGAGAAAGCCGAAGAAGTCCTGCTCGATCTTATAGAACAACGTGGCGCAAGTAGTGAGACCTATGGCATTTTAGGTCGCGTCTACAAGGACCGGTGGCGGACGGCCAGCAACGAAAAAAAGCCGACCAAAGCTAAAGGGTTCCTGAAACAGGCGATCGAAGCGTACAGCAGGGGATTTGAAGCTGACTGGCGAGATGCTTATCCGGGTATCAACGCGTTGACGTTGATCCATGTGTTCGATCCGAACGACAAACGAATTTCCGAGCTGCGATCGGTCGTCGAATACGCGGTGAGGAGGAAGATAGCCACCGGCACGCCTGACTACTGGGACTATGCGACACTCCTCGAACTTGGCGTGCTAAGCCACGATAGAGTGCTGAGTGAAGAACACCTCGCCGATCTGATACCAAGGGTACGCGAACCATGGGAGCCGGAAACCACCGCCGACAACATTCAGCTGCTGGCGGATGCCTTACCTAACGATTCAGAAGAACGAGCCTGGATTTTGGCCGTCATCACTGAACTCCGTTCAGTGGCGAAGGACAAGACTGTCTGAGACATCTCATCCTTCTGTTGTCCTGCTTGCTGTGGGCAACAGACTGGTGGTGGATACTGGAAGATGTGCAAAGGCTGCGTTGTGAACGCCGCTAGCCGACAGAGCGATTGGACCGATAACATCATGACGACTACGCAGTTCGAATATCCGGCTCTCTATAGGACCGCTAACGTGATGTCGGCGAGCTCGCAAAGCTTCTTTCTATGGCTGGTTAAAGCTGAGTACGGCCTCCTGCTCCTAGCGACCATTTCTTCTATGAATTTCTATACGACTTCGCTGTACTTCATTATCCCAGCGCTCATTTTGATTGCTTCGTTGGTGCTTATGATCACGCGGAGCCTGCTGAAACCGGAGCAAGGCTGGTACCGCGGGCGTGCGCTCGCGGAATCTATCAAGACGTCGTCTTGGAAATATTGCATGCGAGGCGAACCATTTGGCGATGCCGATAACCTTGCTATGCGCCGGTCGGAATTCCTGACCTTGCCCCCAAGTTTTATCCAGTTTTGCGTTCGCTCCAGCGTTTTTTGGTTGCTGTTGTTGGTTCGGTAGCGGCGGGTTGCGGTGCGGAGCCATTTCGGCTGCGCAGCACCACATCACGTCGCGGGTTGAGTGTCTGAGCGAATTCGGCCGGTGTCAGCCAGCCAAGGCCTGAATGCGGGCGTTGATCGTTGTAATCGCTACGCCAGTTTGAAAGCGCAGACCGGGCGTGAGCAAGCGACGAGAACAGAGTTTCATTCAATAACTCGTCTCGCAGCCGCCCGTTGAAGCTTTCGATAAAAGCGTTCTGGATAGGCTTACCAGGCGCAATGTAATGCCAGTCAACCTTGGTCCGGTCCGCCCATTGCAGGATCGCGTTGCTGGTGAACTCGCTGCCGTTGTCGCTGACGATCATCCTCGGCTTGCCGCGCTCCTCGATAATCCGGTCAAGCTCCCGTGCGACGCGAAGACCGGAAAGCGATGTATCGGCGACGAGCGCCAGGCACTCCCTCGTGCAATCATCGACGACGGTCAGAATCCGCAGCCTGCGCCCATCGGTGAACTGATCCGACACGAAGTCTAGCGACCAACGGTCATTGGCCACCATCGGCACCAGCATCGGCGCTCGCGTGCCTATCGCTCGCTTGCGACCGCCGCGCTTGCGCACCGTCAGTTTCTCCTCCCGATAGAGCCGGAAGAGCCTCTTGTGGTTCACGAGGTGACCCTCCCGCCTCAGCAGCACATGAATGCGTCGATATCCAAAGCGGCGGCGTTCATGCGCCAACGCCTTCATTCGCTCGCGAAGCTCATGATCATCGTCGCGCCTGGTCTCGTAACGAATCGTCATTCGGCAAAAACCAATGGCTTTACACGCCCGCCGTTCGCTCATCTCATGATGGCTCATCAGATGCGCGACAGCTTTCCGCTTGGCCGCGGGCGTCACCACTTCTTTCCCAAAAGGTCTTTCAAAGCGGCATTGTCGAGCATGGCATCCGCCAGAAGCCGCTTCAGCTTCGTGTTCTCGTCCTCCAGCGTCTTCAGCCGCTTGGCTTCGGATACCTCCATGCCGCCGAATTTGGCCTTCCATTTATAGATGCTGGCATCGCTGACGCCGTGCTTGCGGCAAAGCTCCGAGACCGGCGTGCCAGCCTCGTGCTCCTTCAGAATGCCGATGATCTGTTCGTCTGTGAAACGATTGCGCTTCATTCCCTGGTCCTCTCAATGGGCCAGAGCTTACTTCAAAATGGATTATGTCAACGGGGCAAGGTCATTCCGGACGTACCTCGCCGAAATATTGTCGGCAAACAGGCTTATTGGCGATCGGATGCCTCCTGATCAGGCGGCCGCCGACCAGATTACGACATCAATGGAAGATGTGAGGGCCCTACCCTTAGAAGATCGAATTCGGTTCTACGATACACATCGGATTCTTGAGCAACGGAAATGGTATGCGAAAAAGGCCGGCGCAAACAAGAAAGCCAGCAGGCTCTGGGTCGTGGCGAGCGTAATCGCATATGCGGTTGCGATTGTGTTGAGTCTAATGAGGATCACCCAACCAACCTTCGTATTTTGGCCAATAGAGCCAGTAATCGTGGTCGCCTCCTCAATCCTAGGCTGGATGCAAGTCAAGAAATTCAATGAACTTGCTTCCTCGTATACGTTGACCGCACATGAAATTGGCATCATTCGAGGTAAGATCCCCGAGATGAAAACTGAGGGCGATTTCTCACAATTCGTCGTAGAGGCCGAGCAGGCCTTCTCTAGGGAACATACGCAATGGGTGGCTAGGCAACAACACGCATAGTCTTTGGAGACAGGCTGGAAAAGGCTTGTCAGATTAGCGGCAGAGAAGGATGAAGGACTACAAGTCGTTGATCAACTTGGTTCAACCGTCACCGGCCAGCAACTAAGCTAAAAATTGTCAAAATGTGAAGATCGCAAACCGCTATTCGGTGCCCGTAGCCCGGTGACGATTGAGCCTCGGTCCGCATTGGATAATGCAGCAACGTATTATACATGCCGACCCGACTTTTTTGCAGGGCTAAACAGTTATCACAAACAATAGCCGGGGATTTCATCGAATCCCACTGGTAGGCGACTGCACCGCCTGTGTACGAAGAACGCAGGTGCTTCCACAATGGATTTGAAATTACATGACATACGATGTTTTTATTAGCCACGCTTGGAGTTACAGCGAACGCTACGAAGGTGTCATTCGGTTACTTGATACGGCATCGCAGAATATTCCTTGGTTTTCCTACCGCGATTACAGCGTTCCCAGAAACGAGCCGATAGTAGCACCCAATGAAGCCGTTCGCATTTCAGTCCTCAAGGGGAAGCTGAAGGAGCAGATTCGCCAAGCTAGTTGCGTGATCGTTCCTGCGGGAATGTACGTCAACGAACGGTTCTGGATCCAGACGGAAATCGACCTCGCTTTGAACGCGTTCATGTACCCCAAGCCAATCATTGGCATACGCCGTCGCAATCAACAGCGCACGCCTGTTGAGCTCGAGCAACAGGCCAATATCATGGTCAATTGGAACAGCAACAGCTTGGCAAGCGCGATCAATGAGGTTTGCCGTTGAGTTCTTTCCCCTACAGTGACTTTAAACCCTTTAGGACCAATCCACATTCAGGTCTTCCTTAACAGATCGTCTTACTGGATGTCCTGAGACGATCGACTTCCCGCAGTCAACTCCAGGCGCAGCCGTCGATCGTGACAAGGGGATTGCCATAAAGCGTCATTGCCAGTGAGCGCTTGAGACTGTAGCTGGACACGCGGGCAACCTCTTGGTTCGCCACATGACATGAATCGATCAACGGTGATCCGCTGTTCCAAGCTGGAAGAAAGGCTTTCAGCCAAGGGCGAACAGCAAGAAATTCCAATGGCCAAGATGGTGCAACGACCGCGCTTAGTCCATGTCCTAGCAGGCGCCGCGCCAGACCCACGGCGCCGCCGCTTTCCGGATGAAAATCGTGGCGCCCGCCGGAACAAACAAATAGAATCGCCACGCGGCTATTATGAAGAAGGTCCACCAGCTGTTTAATGTCGGCTGGTTGATGACGATCATCGCTCACCGATCGGAAATACTGGTTTTCATGCGAGAGCCCTCCATGCGCTCCAAGGATCGCAAGATCTGCTCTGGAAAAACTACTCGGGGGTTTGGGTTCCGTGAACAGAGGCACGCTGGCGTCGGTAAGAACATCCACGATGTCATCTCGCAACAGCGAAAGGGTTTCGGTGTCGGAGAGGTCCGAGGCGACAGGTATCCAGGCAGCGGCACTACCATCTCCTTGACGATCCGCGTCGATCGAAGCACGCAACCATCCAAGCGACGGTGCGGTCGCGACTGCGCTGTTCAAACCGACGAGATCACCTTCTAGGCTCATGACGTTCGGCGGCAAAAGAGTGAGTTCGCCAGCGATGAAAAGCGCTCGTTTCGGCAGCTCGACCAAGCCGAGAGACGCCGTTGATTCGCGAAACGCATCATCACCAAGCTCTCGATAGCCATAGGGGAAGATCTCCCGCCACTGTTTAAAGGCCATTGTCTCGAACACTCTGGTCGGTACAGCATCCAGTCTGCATTCGCCCTCCCCACCAAGCCTCCCATACATCAGACCTGCCTCGTCCCTTGCCAGGCACACGATCGGCAAACATTGGGCGAGATCGGATGCGACCGTAAGAGGATCGCCACTGGAATGAAGCAATCGAGTGGGCTGTACCAGCTCACCATTCCTTCCCCACACCTGCAGACCTTGATCGCTCAAGGCTTCCGCAGCGAAAACGAAGCCTTCCAGGTCCTGGCTATCTATGGAAGACCGGGCAAGCTTCTTCGCGATTGCTCTGACCAAGCGCAGGTCATAACTGGTATCGTCGGCATATTGGGAAGCAGTAACGCCGCCCGCCACGGCAACGACATCTTCCAGTGTCGGATTATCACTAATCGCCAGGGCTATGGGTTTGTGGGGTATGGGGAGTTTTTCGACAAGTTTGTCGAAAACCAACTGCGTTTCTGAATGCCCGGGTAACCCAATTGCTCGCGCCTCGTTCATAAGCTGTCGCAAGAAGACGGTAACAGGGAGCAGCTCGTCATTGGCATTGAGGGCCTCTCGAGCATTTTTGGTTGCATCGGCCAATAAAGTCTCTAAGCCCTCGGCCGGAGCTGCATTTTTCCGGCGCATCTGATCCTTCGCCTGAAGCTCGAACGTGTCGAGGCGGTGACCGAAGACATCTTCCAATCCCATCGCCGCCAACGCTTCGCGGCAGCGAGGTATGAGGTCGATAGCTCGATCGGCCAGACCCAGATCACGGAGTAATCTGAACAGAAGATTGAGCTCGTACCAAATTTCGTCCCAAGTGACGCTGTCACTTGCTTCCATGCCGGCGGCAAGCGCCAGTAGGGATTCTCTCGTCATGCCCAGACGCGCATAAATATCGGCGAAGGAGAAGAGGGCCTGCCGACGACGCGGTGGGCTATCGCCAGCAAGTGCAAGCGCCTGTTCAGCCAGATCGCGAGCCGCCTGCGATTGGCCGCAGACTGCCAGCTTGATCGCCACTCCCCGCAAAACCGTCAAATCCTCATCGCTTGCGGTGGCTAGCGGTGCAACAGCAGCCGCAACGATTACCAGATTGTGCAGCACCTGCGTATCGACGCTCTCCCGCCGTCCAGGTTCGAAAAAATTGATGAATTCAAGGATTGCCGCGAGGACTTGATCCGGATCAGCTCCAAGTTCCTTTCTGGACACGGTGTGCTTCGCGATGACGATCACTCCCTCCCCTTTTGCTGCCAGCGCATCTAAGACTCTGCGCGAGACCGCTGGCAAAGATTCAATATCTTTCAATCCGGACCGCGGTTGGACCGTGGTTCGCTCGCGGACCGTGACCGGCCGGCCGGCTCGCTCAAGAACTGAGCGCAAAAGGATCGCAGGCCCCAACGTTGCGAGGTGTGATGCATCAAGAAGGTCGACAATGGATGTGCGGACGCGTCCGTCAGTCGGATGAGACGCGAGATATCGAAGCGAAACATCCACCAGTTGGGGAATAGTTCCTTTAACGGTATCAAGTTCGCCGGCCAGGATCGTCTGCTCAATTAGATTTGATGCAAGCGTCAGCCAGGTGGCCTCTGTCGAGAAGTCCGTGTCGAGCAGCAACGCGATCGCGTCCAGACGCCTATCGGTGCGCTCCAGTGACCTGATGACCTGCAGACGGATAGCATTGCTGTAGTCGGGGAACTGGTTGATCAGATTTTCGATCAGCGCCTCCGGCTGCTTCAGCGCACCGCACTCGATTCGGCCATTGAGTGCCCGATAGAATTGGGCTCGATCACGGTCTTTTGGGGTCGGCAGCCCTTCAAATATTTCGGAGGCCTGCTCATACTTTCCCTCTGTTACGGCGTCAAATCCGCGCTGTCGGCGAAGAACAACGGACTCCGGATGCAGATTGGTGAGAACAATCATCACCCGTTCGACCAAAGGTCGCCGCTCGATCCTCCGCGCAACGCTCAAAGCAGTTTCGAGATGAGATTGGGATTGCAGATCAGGCAGACTTTGATCCAGCAGCCAGACAGATAAATCGTCACGATCGGCTTCGGCAGCAATTTCAGCGAGACGAAGCAGGACGGTTGCCGGAAGTGATGCCGTATCTGGTAGGTCTTCCTGAAGGAGTTGTTGAACGCGCGGTCTTAGACCTGCTCGCGAGAAAATGTCGATCTCAAGTGCCCATCTCTGGTCTTTAGACAGCCGGACCTCGTTTTCTATGAGGGACAGCGCAGCGCCGGCGCGATCGCGGTCAACGAGATCGATCAGGTGTTCAACGAAAGCCACGACCTCTTCTGCGCCCATTGCGACGGACACACGGAGCTCAAGTAGCCCAACATCTCCTGCATCGCGGAGCCGATCGATATTAGGCTGCCTGGCTGGCAGACCTGTTCTCGTGACCAAGAGGATATAGCTGCCGTGGGCGCGAGCCACTCTCTCAGCTGCCAGCATCAAATGGGCCAGATGAGGCGCCCACCGGTCCTCGTCGAGTACGGTCTCGAGCGGAACTGAGACACCGGCAAATCGATATTCGTTCGCATCAGCGATGATGACGACGTCATACTCGCGTGCAACCGAAATGACAGAGATCAGGTTTTCGCCGCTGAAGCTGGAGGTTTCAATAGACTTGAGATTTTCGAACCTGGAATCGGCAATACTGGTCGCTCTTTCATCGCGGGCCATGGTGTAATGGGCACGGCGGATACCCGCACGCACTTGGGACCCGACAGTGTCACGATCCCGCTCGCCAAGCGGCGGAAGAATCAGATAGATATCTCGGACTCTGCGCTTGCCGTCCAGCATGCTCAAGTAGCCAGCAATCTCGCCGAGACCATCAGGTTCGCCAAGCGAGCTAAGCGCGAAGACGTCAGCGTTGCCCCACTCTAAATTTCCGAAAATCGAAGCCAAGAGTTGATTTTCAGACAAGTCAATTTTTTCTAGATTCTCTGACATCAGACGCACTTTCTTATACCACGCGGCCGCACAGTGCTGCGGATCTAGGATTCAATGCAACAATCAACAACGCAGAAAATGAACCGACGGAAGGCGAAATCAATCGCGATATTTTTCGGAGGCTACATCACGCCCCACGCCCGAAACCTCCCCTCTCCGTCACCTCCCTCAATCCCAGGTTCCCACAATCCGCCGCGCGCATGCGACGTCACCTCAAGCGTCTGTGCCATGACGAGCTCAACCAACTCCGCAGCATCTAGGACGTTCCGGCGCCCCTGCATCTTCCGCGCCGCCATGGTGCGTGCCAGCGCTATCCGGCCGCGCTCATTGAGAATGGGCCGCCGGTGGATACATTGTTTTTTAAAGGACAGCTTTTATTTCCGCTCGCCCTCGGCATTGGGCCGATAGCTATGGAATGCGAGCATGCCAAAACAAGATGTTTCCTCACGTCATTTTCAACGAAAGATCTCAGATTTCTGCGAGCTGCGCATTGCGCCGATCGCATCGAAACGGGTCCTGGAAAATATCCGACCATACCTCATCAGCCTGATTATCTACCGCAAATCACCGCCTTTGCTGAACGGCCGCATCGACTGGACGAAAATCGGTGAAACCTGCGGGGTCGAAGACGAGATGACAGCGGAGCTGAAACACCACCTACGTCCAGGCCTCGACGCCATCCTTCGATGGCTCCGCATGCCGCCGGCGGCGGAAGACGTTCGACCGTCAAAGTCGAAAACCAAATCGCCCAAACCCGTTCGTCGCGCGCCAGCACCAGTGGCATCCGCGACCCGCAAGCCCCAACGGATGGGCAGCGACAACACTCCGGCCCAATCCGCCTCTGCGCCGCGAGGTCCGCAGCCGAAACCGGTCCAGGAGTTTCCCGAACCGCTGTTCGAAGCGGCGGACGATCCCCAGAGCTTTCAGGACGCGCTCATCTACCAGATGCGCCGCTTCGGCGACAGTTACTGGCAACTCTATCGCGCGATCATTCGTCTCGGCGAGAGCTTCGACCACAAGACCTTGTTGTCTTGGATCCAGGGTGAACGCGCGCCGAGGTCCATTGCCAGCTTCGATATCCTCGCCCGCATCGAGCGGCGCTATCGACTGACGCCGGGATATTTCAAGGCCAAGCTTCCGCATCAGGCGCGTTCGCTCAACGGTCATGACCTTGGCGATATCAGTCCTGCCGAGCGGCGGCGACTGGCCTGGCATCTGCCGGACGATTTTGGCAGCCTGCCGTTTTCCGAGCGCGAGGAGATCCTCGACTGGGTGCGACGGGTCATCATCTCCGGCTCCACCGATTATCGCCGATACCAGGCGGCGGCCAGCAAGCAACGCTATGCCATCCGCTTTCCCGGCATCACCTATGGCGGTGGATCGCTGTCTCCGCGATCGGCAGCTCTGACCATCGGCGACAATCGCAGCGCGGAAGAATCCTTCGAGGACCCGGACCTTCTTTCCGGCGTGGTCGATGCTCCACCGCGCCTAGCGATGGAGATGGCGGACCTGATCCGCTTCAAGACCTCGACGCTGACGGCGATCGGCTTCCCGCGCAATGGCGTGTGGGGCGAGGAAACGGCATCGCAAAAGATCGAGCATCTCGGGCTGATGTTCGGGGCGCTCGCCGCCTCACCCGCCGGCATCGTCAAAGGCCGCGGCGTCCCGCTCAGCCAATTGACCTTCGGCTTGCTGATTTTCCCGGGTGTCTGGGACTGGTATCTGCAATGGCGCGAGCAGCGGCGCGGCTTCTAGACCAAGTGGGAAGAAGACATGCTGATGGTCGCACAAGCCCTCACCCGTGCCGAGGTCGGCTGGATCCGGCAGCATCCGGAGCTTCTGAGGAATGTCAGATCCATCGAAGGCCTGATCGCCCCAGAGGAGATCGAATTCGCTTCGCGTGACTGGCATGGCGCCTGCGATGCGTTTCATCGGCATGCTGCCAATCGCTCCAAGGAAGTTCAGCGGGTCATGCGCGTTCATCGCGATCCTTTCGAGCCGATCATGGTGATCCTGGAGGCAGACAGTCCGCTGGCGGAATATCGCAAGATCACCGACGAGATCCTGAAGCGCATGCCGGACGAGGACCACTATCCGCGGCCGGCGGCGGAAGCCGTCCGCTCCTTCCTGATGCTTCGGCTTGGGTTGCATCTAGGGCTGCGGCAGAAGAACCTCCGCCAGCTTCGCGTCTGCCCGCGCGGTCATTTTCCAACGGCGGAACGCCGGTTGGAAGACATGAAATGCGGGGAGCTGCGCTGGAGCGATCGCGAGCGTGGCTGGGAAGTGCTCATCCCGTCCGTCGCCTTCAAGAATTCCGGCTCGTCCTTCTTCGGCCAGAAACCTTTCCGCTTGATCCTGCCCGACCTGCTCGACCTTTACAAATACCTGGACGCGTACATCGAACGGCACCGCGGTGTGTTGCTCGCCGGTGCAAAGGACCCCGGCACCCTGTTCGTGAAGACGGTGAAGACGACCAGTACCGAAGCCGCATACGACTCCGCGACATTCTACTAAGCTTGGCGAACCGTCATCCAACGATATGGAATCTACAATCCCTATACCGGTCGCGGCGCCATCAAGGGCCTGCTGCCGCACGGTCCGCACAATGTCCGGGATATTCTGGCGACGCATATCCTCAAGCAGACAGGCTCCTACGAGCAGGCGAGTTATGCGATCCAGGATACCCCCGATGTGGTGCAGCAGCACTATGGGCGGTTCCTGCCGCAGGACAAGGCGGCGCTCGCCGCAAAAATCCTGAACCAGGTCTGGGAAGCGGCTTAGGCCGGAACGGGCGATCGGCCGGGCTCTGCTTACAGACGGGCTCGCGCGGTACGACCGAGCTTGCCGCCGAGGCGCAGGCAGGTTCGGCCTGCCCTCAATTGTCTACGGTCTCATTTTCCGCGTCCGTTACTGCCAACTTGATGGAGCACGTGATGTTTCCATCCCGTTAACCATATGAATTAGCGCTGTTCTTTTCTGTTTTAGAAGCGAAAATGCCTTTAGCTTCCGTTGCCCCTGACGGTGGTTTGCGCGAGGCATCACTTCCGATAAGTACTGCTTATCGGAAGTGATGGATTTCAGGCCGTAGATCAGTTTGTCGGTGGTCCAGGATCGCCGGAAACGCCCGGTTTCCCGGGCTTCTAGGGTGATTTAGCCCCGGATGACCGGACTACCCAAGACAGAATTCAACGGCCGCAGTCGGCGCACGTGGTCCCGCCTCGCTTCCGGAATTATGCGCCGGCGCTCTTCAGCAGGGTTCTCTTCTCGCAGCCATCTCCGAAACCGCTGCTTTTCCGGCATTTCCGCCAGAGAAGCCCGCGGACGCGCGTTTGCTCATCCGGACGCTCCGTTGCTCGTCTGCGGCGGCATTTCGAGTCTGGCGG
The DNA here is from genome assembly GCF_030053155.1 of Rhizobium sp. BT03. Taxonomy (NCBI): domain Bacteria; kingdom Pseudomonadati; phylum Pseudomonadota; class Alphaproteobacteria; order Hyphomicrobiales; family Rhizobiaceae; genus Rhizobium; species Rhizobium sp. BT03. Next base: position 232,734 of record NZ_CP125643.1, on the reverse strand, counting down.
GCTGCTATTCAATGCCTAAAACACGCTTGCAACTGTTCGATTTCTAACGCATGCCTTATCTGTACAAACTACTTCGAGACAGGGCCGTTACAAGCGCGATGGCAAAGCCACAAACATTTGACAACCAACAATCTCCCAAGCGGCTGATCGGTTATGCCCGGGTGTCGACGGATGAACAGGTCCACGATGCCCAGTTGGACGAGCTGCGTGCAGCCGGCTGCGATCGGATCCATCAGGAGCATGGTTCCGGAGCATCGCGGGCTCGACCGGTGCTGACGCGATTACTCGCTGAACTTAGCGCCGGCGACGTCCTCATTGTCGTGCGCCTCGATCGACTGGCCCGATCCGTCAGTCATCTCTTGTCGGTGATCGAGGACCTCGAGGCCCGCGGCGTGCATTTCCGGTCGATCCGCGATCCAATCGATACGTCGACCCCGCAGGGCATGTTTTCCCTTCAGGTCCTCGGCGCCGTCGCGCAGCTCGAGCGGGCGCTAATCGCTGAGCGTACCAAAGCCGGCATTAAGGCGGCGAAGGCACGCGGCAAGCTTCCTGGAAATCCCGGTCTGCGAGAACGACGGCCGGAGGCGATCAAGGCAATCTCGCAGGCACGGGAGAAGCTCTATCTCGATGAACTCATTGCATCGGCGCAGACGTGGCTGCCGATGGTGCGTCAACTCCGGCCGCAGCACAGTTGGGACAATGTCGTGCGGGTTCTCAATCGCCGTGGCCACGACTGGACCGTCGAACGCCTTCGTCGCGCTGTTCATCGCATGGTACGCGAAAAGCTCGCGGAGAAGGAACTCCTTGCTCGATCCCCTCGCCGGGCTCCCGAAGACTATCTGATGAAGCTGGTGGCGGCAATTGCCATTGCCGATCCCAACCTGTCGCTGCGCGACATTGCCGCGCAACTGGACCAGATGGGAGAACGGCCTGTGCGCAGCGGCAAGAACTGGCAACCGTCCTCGGTGCGGGTCCTGCTGGACGAAGCCCACCGATTTGGCCTCATTCGCCGTTGAGGGCATGGTTCATCCGACGCCCGATGGCAGAGAGTCTTTTCTTGTCGCTATTCGACTGCATAGCCGTCAGGTCCGGCCTTTGGGGATCTGTAGCGCCAGGACCGCTAGTCGCTATCGCTCCGCGGTTTCAGCTCAGCGCCTACATCCTCGCCGCGGAGCCGGCTTCCTCCGCCTGCTCGCCCCCTCCCCCGGAACGTGCTGAAGGCTTCAGCCGCGGTGATTATGATCCGCAGAGGCGCGCGGGCCATGACCCTCGGCGGCGCGGGTAAAAGCAGAGGACAGCCGCTCCCCTCGCTACCAAAAAGCCGTCTCGGCTGCACGACGAATTCGGGCGCGAGCCGGAACTCAGTCAGACAGTATTTGTTTCTTTTACAATCCGTCCGCGTTTCGGCGTTCTTTCAAGGATGCTCGACAATTTGATTGAGCCATTTGTCCGCGCCGCCAGCTATATTTCCTACAAGAATGATTACGGCCGAAGATCTGCAAACATTCGTTTTACGACCAGCAAATTTCGACTGTCCTCGAAGCCTGGGAGGTCTTCGTCCTGAAGCATCCTGCGGAGACCGCCGTTAAGATTACAAAGCAATGTCTCCTTTCAGTCGTGACAAACACCGCGATTGTTCGTTCGAACACGAAGCCGCTCAATCGGCTCCGTGCATCAACTGACCTTACTACACCAGCCGCATAGAAGGGCTGTCGGCCATTCTACCCGGGCAACCATGACCAATGCCCTTAGAACGTCATGTACGATCAAAAATGACCGCCAAGACCCCGCGACCCATGGCGGCGACAGGACGGTACCTATCTCTACACAACCGATCTTGTGAGAGGTGGCGCGAGGAGCGGGTCATGCGCCGTCCATAGTAGCGCCCGAAAATGTCGTTTCTTTTCAGAGTGTTGTAGCTGTGGTCAGCTGACCACCGGAAAAGCAGCTGTTGGCAGTGCGTCCCACCCCAAAAGACTTGCTGGCCCACGACAGCAGAGTCTGGCGAAAAACCTCGATCAGTGGACCCGCTGACCTAGCACTCAATCCTCTCCGGCGGCGACTAGATGTGGAGCCTCAACAGGTTGTCCTGGGTAAGAGCGAGCCTAGTGATTGGTGGTTTTGAGTTTAGACTTCCGTGAGGCCTGTGCCAATTGTAGCGATGAAGCCATCGTGGCAGTTCGGCGGCGCGCATGTCCGAGTTGGGATAGGCGACGGCGTAGGCCCACTCTCTGAGGGCGGTCTGGATGAAGCGTTCGGCCTTTCCGTTGGTTTTAGGCGTATATGGTCTGGTGCGAACGTGCTTGAGGCCGTTGTCGCGACAAGCTTGGCCGAATGGCTTTGATGTGTAGCAGGGACCATTGTCGGTCATGACGCGCTCGACCGCGATCCCGAGGCTGGCATAATAGGCCAATGCCGCCTTCAAGAAGGCCACGGCGCTTTCTTTCGTCTCGTCCGGCGATATCTGTGAGAAAGCGATGCGAGAGGCATCGTCGATGGCCACATGAACGCATTCCCAACCGGCGCCCCAACTCTTGCCTCTGCGCGAACTCTGGCGAGTGCGATCGCCGGTGATGCGGTGGCCGACCTCATGAAACCGGCCGAGCTTCTTGATGTCGATATGAATCATCTCGCCGGGAGCCTGGCGTTCATGACGACGCACAGGCTCGGCCGGCTCGATATCCTTGAGGCGGGAGAGGCCTGCGCGCTTGAGAACCCGGCTCACCGTCGCTGCAGATACACCGGTTTCGATCGCGATGTGCTTGCCAGTCAGGCGCTGGCGGCGAAGCGTGATGATGCGCTCCGCCAGCGCCTGACTGGTCTGCCGGGGCATGGCATGAGGTCGGGAGGAACGATCGAGCATCGCCTCTCGACCACCGGCCTTGAAACGCTCGACCCAACGGGCGACGATCTTGGCCGCGACGCCATAGGCCTGTGCTGCCTGAGCCTGGGTCAGATGCCCTTCGATAACAGCAAGCGCCATTTGTTCCCGGCGCAACGGCGTCAGTCGGGCATTCTTATGAATGTTCATTCGCGGCGATCCTTCCGACTCGAGGTGTGATAGCTCCAGTCTCCTAAATCCGCTTTGAATGGACAACCTCCCGAAAGCTCACAACTAGAGCCTGCGCGCTCCGAGTACGCCAAGTGGCGGAAACGCGAAGCTTTCATCTCGCGCAGCGTTGGAGCCGGTTGCGGCAATGGTATCTGCATCACGTGCCCGGGTCTGGTCCGAGCGATGAGTGCGGCCGGAAGTGGTTGTAATCGTCGGCCCAGCAATGGCGCTTCGGGCATAATCGCAGCCGAGGAACAGGCTTTGGTTGACCATCTCGTCCCGCATCCGGCCGTTGAAGCTCTCGACATTAGCGTTTTGCATCGGCTTCCCGGCGTGATGCCGTGCGACTCGACACTATGATCCTTCGACCTGGCAAGGATGGCATTCGAGGTGAATTCCGTGCCGTTGTCGGAGACGATCATCCCCGGTTTGCCGCGCCGTTCGATGAGGACCGACAGTTCGCGAGCGACGCGACGACGCAAGATCGAGGTGCACGGGATCGCCGCCAGGCATTCGCGGGTCACGTCTTCGACGAAGTTGAGCACGCGAAACCGCCTTCCGCAAGCGAACTGGTCGTGAACGAGATTCAGCGAGCTTCGGGCATTGGCCTTCGCTTCGACCAGGATCGGGCCACGCGTGCCGACAGTGCCGCCCCGGCTTTTCTGCTTGCGAACGGAAAGTCCTTCTTCGCGATAGAGCCCGTAGATGCGGTCGACCCCAACGGCGCTCCCCCCCCCGCCGAAGCCGCCGGTCGCCGGTCGCCGGTCGCCGGTCGCGAGGTCGCGCAATAGGGCGACTTCTTTATGATGTGGGCGCGCCTGCCCGACCAACGCTTCGATCTTTTGTCGCGCGTCATGCATGACCATGCACTCATCGGCGGCTCTAAACTGCGTGATGTCGTAGAGACAGTTCGGTTCTGCGACACCCAAACGATCGAGCTGCGCGAGCGCGCCGACCGTCCGGCGCGGCAGGCAACGTTGTGCCTGCGCTTCGGCCAGGCGACGATCAGGCGACCGCAAAACCTGCGCGAAGAAGGGCTGCCCGACGGGGTTAGGCTCAGTTGGGTCGAGGTCGTCGAACCGGACGCACCCGACGGTGTCGAGCCCTTGCATTGGCTGCTCTTGACCACCCATGCGCTCTCCAGTGCGACTGACGCCTGGCAGATCGTCGCTTGGTACAAGCAGCGCTGGATGATCGAGCAGTTCTTCCGGGTGATGAAGACGCAGGGCTTCAAGATCGAAGACAGCCAATTGCAGTTAGCGCCGCGGCTGGAAAAGCTCGTCGCCATCGCCGCCAAGGCCGCGGCAATCGTCCTCCAACTCGTGCAGGACCGCAGTGGCGGCGATCCTCACCCGGCAAGCCTGGCAGTCAGTCCCCACGAGATCAACACGCTCGCCGCCCTCGAAAGCCGCTTCAAGGGCAAGACCAAGCTGCAATCCAATCCCCATCCCAAAGCTTCGCTCGCCTGGGCCGCTTGGATCGTCGCCAAACTCGGCGGCTGGAACGGCTATGCCTCCTCCAAGCCGCCTGGACCCATCACCTTCTTCAACGGACTCAAATACTGTGCCGATGGCTGGGCCTTGCGAGATAGGTATATGCCTCAGTCGTTCGGTGGAGAAATGTTCCACTGGATCATTTGCTTTTGGTCACGAACAAAATCCAGCGACCAGCGGGCAGAGCCTTCGCGTTGGCCAGGATCGGTGCGCGCGTGCCTGCAAGTTCGCTTACGGAAGGGGGTTTCGCGTGCTCAACATCGTCGATGACGCGACGCGAGAATGCCTCGCGGCGATCCCCGGACACCTCGATCTCCGGTCGTCGCCTCGCTCGAAACTCGCAATGATCTCTCCGACAACGGCACCAAACTCACCTCGAATGCCATTCTTGCCTGGTCAAAAGACCATAGGGTCGAGTGGCTCATTGCGTCACCTCGCCCAAGATAGCGGTTGATGAATTCTCCCAGTGTTGTGGAAGTGCCGCCGCGAATCAGCCCCGTAGATTCCGGCGCTGCGGATGGCAGCAGGTAGTTGTTCCTATTGCGTCCTATCCATGCGGCGCCATCGCCCACTCGCGATTAGCCGGCACAGCCGGCCGCCTTGCGATTTGCCGCGCCGGTGCCAATGAATTGATGAAAGGCGGCTGCCATTTCGTGCGAAGACTTCGCTCCTGGTCTTGTTCGTGCGCGACCTTGGGCGCGTTCGTATTGAGATCACGGTCTACTGTTCCCCTAAGAGGCGTCATTTGGCTCGGGAGCCAGACGGTAACCGGCACAATGCCTGCGACAAGCCGCCTTTGAAAGTTGGTGTTTTCCAAGAGGTTAGCTTGGTGGTCAGCTGACCACAACCGAAATCCTCAACGGCAGGAATAACGATCAGCCGCACTTACCCAGCCCTCAAACCGCCTTGCCCGTTGGCCTTCAACAACGCCATTATCATCGGGCCAAGCGAGAATTCACCGCGCTCACTTCGGCGCGTTAGATCCCGCAGATAGCCTCCAGGAGAGTTGATGAAGTTAGCCCTTTCCAGGATGCACGCAATTGCCACCGCAGCATTCTCCGGTCCTAGCGCCTCGCAGGCATCCTGGTAGGCGGAAGGGCTTACCCCCAGCATAGATCGAACCACCACAGCGGCAGACATCAGATCTCGCCAGCTTCCCACGCCGCGCGGTGCATAGTCGCTGATCATCGGGCACGCCTTGAGCACCAATCCCAAGGGGAACGCCCTTTGCGATTCATTCTTCGGCTGAAGGCTCAAGCTCGCCTTTGCCCCCTGCTCCTTTTCGGAGCGTGGTTCAGATTCATTTACGGATTCGGGTTTTGAATTCTGTATGTGCTGCTCGATATGAGCAGCATTGGTGCTAATTTTTTCAGCATTCTCGAGGTTTTCCAAACGATTAAGCACTTCCTCACGGAGCATCTCCATTTCATTGAGAACGCTAGTGACCCCTTCAAGGGTCGGAACGCGCGGAATTCTGCTCGCGAGCGCAATGTAGATGTCCTCGGTCGTCTTCCAATCGCCGTCGGCGCCCTCGACCATTGCAGCAGTAATAAGTTTGCGAACATCCCGCCGGCAAATTGTAAGGCTCTCTTTGGCTTTCCTGAGCGAGGCTCTCTCGGCCGCCACTCTTTGCGCCAACATCGCCAACTCTTCCGATCGCGCCAGGAGGGGCGACAGGTCGAAGCCAAAAGCATTCTCGATCTGGCCATCGTCGCCCTTGCGGGCGAAGCGCTTGCCATTGGCGCTATCCTTACGGACGATCAACCCCGACTCCACCAGAATGGCAATATGCCGCCGCAACGTTGCGCCCGCCATTGCATGCGCCCGAAGCGCCAGTTGGGCATTCGAGGGGAAGACAATCAATTGTGCATCCTGACGCAACTCATTGTCAGGATAAAAACTCAAAAGTGCGTCAAGAACAGCCAGACTGTTCGACTGGATCTTGAGCAGTTCCATCGCGGCGGAAGCGTCTCTCAACACTTTCCACTTATCGGCAGCTTTTCCATGCTTGATTTCCATTGCCGCCTGGCGCCGCACGAGCGCAAGCGTCATTGGCCGCCGCCCGAACGGCGTCGCTACATTCCCCGACTGCATTGTCTCTCACCTTTCAGCAGGCAAAGGAAATTCGCTCACCAAAACGGCGCCAAAGACTCTTGACGAGGATTCGAGGAAATGCGATTCTGTTCTTGCTACAGAGACAGAAGGGCTTCCACGACGGCGACGTTGAGGGAGCTCTTTTCTTTTGCGGGTTACACTCCCTGTTTCCGTTGATGCTTTGCGCGATGCTCCTGGTAAAGCGCCGGCAAATGCTCGAGTACGAAAGCCGCGAAATCCGGCGTGGCTTTCCTGTCAATGGTAATTTCTAGCTTGCTCTTGCTCTGCGTGACCTGCGCAAGCCTGTCGCCATCGGGGGTCGACAGGACGTCTGGCAACCCGCGCGCAGTCCGACGCGGTTTCAGATGGTCGATCACTGCCTTGAACCGTTCCGACGACGGCAGCGCCTGCACCTCCTCCGAGGCAGCATATTTCGCAGCGCCTGCCGGAGGCGATGCTTTCTCAACCAGCTCTGCCAATTGCTGCCAACTTGGGCGTCCAACGCCTGGAGCGGCGCCGATGGCATCGATCAATTCAGAGGGGAGGGCGTCAACAAGCAGGAGCATCTTCGACAAGTTGCTTTTATCGATTGACATAGCCGCGATGACGATTTCTCGTGGAAACTGCTTGTTTAGCTTGTGTGCGAAACGTGCCTTTTCGATGAAGGTGAGGTCTTCGCGCTCATTGTTTTCCTGACCCTGTGCGACAACCAACTGCTCGTCCGTCAAGTCTCGAACAACCGCCTTGACCGGCAGTCCTAGCTCCGAAACGGCGCGCAGCCGGCGGTGTCCAAAGGCAACTTGGTAGTGCGCGGGTTTAACGGGATGAGGTCTCACAAGGATTGGGACCTGCTGTCCTTGCTCGCGGATGGATGCAAGAAGTCCTTCGATATCACCTTGCATGCGATCCTGAACGAAGGACGGCTCGATTGACGACGCGTTCAGTTCAACCACGGCCTGACCTTCGGCGAGACGCCGCTCGATCTCCTCGGCACGACCAAGACGATCATTTTGCTCGCGCAACGCGTTACCGATGTTTGCAGTCAGCTTCGTCGCTGGATCTCGTTCTTTTCTGGTCACGCCGAGAAGCGGCATGGAGCGAGTCTTTGCCGCTCTGTGTTCAGCAGCTGATGAGCTGTCGGGCGCGTCCGTGGTGACGTCAAGGAGGTGCTTCCGACTCATGTGGTTCTACCCCATGCTTTTTTGATTAGAGTTTCGATCTCGTCGTTGACGGCGTTCATCGCCTCTAAGGCCCGATCATAGGTCGAGCGCGTGAACTGTCCGCGCTCAACCTCAAAGAGGGTTTGATTCGTCAGGCCAGCGTCCGAAACGGCGGTCGTCTTGAGCATCGGAAAATTGAGGACATTTTCGCCGAAGATCGAACGCAGATAGCCCACCATCTGGTTCTGCGGGCCATCGCTCGGTTCAAAACGAGTGACGAGGTAGCGCATCCAATTGAACTTGAACTGGGCGCCTGCGTTCTCGATTTCCCGAAGGAGATTCGAGGTCATCGCCAGAAACTGGTTCATCGACATTACATCCAACATCTGGGGATGGACGGTGACGAGGATCGAGGTTGCGGCGGTCAGAGCTGAAAGCGTGAGATAGCCAAGTTGGGGAGGGCAATCGATAACGACGACATCGTAGTTGTCCGCGATGTCTTCGATGACCTGACTGATCCGACCGTAAAAAAGCGTGTCACCTTCCTTCCGGTTCATAAGCGCGCGCGGGGTATCGTGCTCAAACTCCATCAGTTCAAGATTGCCAGGAATTAGATGAAGATCCGGGATGTACGTTCCTCGGACAACCTGCTCGATTGGGACCTGCTCGTCATCATACCGGATGGCGCCATAGAGTGTTTCGTTCGGACCAACGTCAGTTTCTGGCTGACTGCCGAAGAGTGCGGAAAGGCTTGCTTGGGGATCAAGATCAATCGCGAGAATCCGGTAGCCACGCATTGCCAGGTACTGTGCCAGATGCGCGGCTGTCGTCGTCTTGCCCGAGCCGCCTTTGAAATTCATCACCGAGACGACTTGAAGCTGCTCCCCCGTGCGACGATGGGGCAGGTAGCGCCGGTTCCCGCGGCCAATCAGGTCCAGGTGCTTACGGATTGAATGAATATCTTCGATCGTGAACGTGCGTCGACCGCCAGGGCTCATACTAACGTGCAGTTCAGGCATTTCCGAAGCAGTTTGTCTAAGATAAGACTCACCGATGCCAAGCAATTTTGAGGCTTCTGACGGTGCAAAGGATCGAATGCCCTTTTCGGACGTCGGCGGGAAGACCTTGAGATGATGTGCTTGAAGTTGGCTGGAGAGAGCGTCAGCATGACGCTCCATCAATGCGGTCAACCCTTCGACGACCGGCGCTGTGTTTGCTGCGGTTTTCGCCATCTCAAAATCCATTTCCTGCAAGTGGCGGAACTTTTCGCGAAACCGCTAAAGTTCCGCCACTAGCTATTAGAGCCGATTCTGCATTTTGAGCAAGGGGTTTTAGGTTAACGAAAGGCTAACGTGGATAAACCCGGAACGTAGAGTAAATGGATTTTTCCGTTTATATCCTGCAGCTTAGCAAGACCGCGGTACCGATTGGTCATGGTGTGTTTTATTGTGAATCCTACAAATGTGCCCCGGCGATTTAGACGAAAAGCAGAAGACCTCGGCAAAGTCGGTGATCCCCTTGCCGCGACTCACTCGCACAAAACCGTAAGCATTCGACAACGGACGCCCGATTCCAATTAGTGCAGAGTTCCCGGCGCCTAACGGCGGCGGAGAAATTCATGCAGGTATTCGCGATCTCGACACCAAAAATTTACTACGAAGCGTAGCTGCTTCAGGACGATCATAGGCTACGTGCGAGGATCTTTTCCACTCGCACTTGGGATGTAGAAGTAGTCGACGAGTGCGAGGCAGATGGGGTTGACGCTCTCGCCCCGACTGCCATCCTGGATGTCACCGCGGCTGGACCACTTGCAGGATGTGCACGCGATTTGTCTGCGATGGGACCGACCATGCTGGTAGACGTATTTCCGTCTCTGCTCCCGAAGGGCCGCCTGAACGCCAATCCCCTGATGGTCTAGAGTTCTCGCTTTTGCGTCGACACCTCGAAGAGTGGAGGGGAGGGGAGGGGAGATGGTTCCGTTCACGAGGCAACGCTGACCTTGTTCGCCGGCATCGTAGAATGGTGCCTGGGAGGTGGTCTCAGCGAAGTCGTTGCGGTAACGGATATCAGGTTCGAGCGAACTCTTGCTAGCGTCGAATGGCCTCTCCCGCGCTTGGGGCAGCCAGAGAAGATCGTTGCCACCACCGCCATCGCAGGCACGCGTCCAGCAAACGCTGAGACCTTTCTGATGTTGCGGCCGCCCAACTACCGATCTAGTTGCCGTCATCCTTCTCGGTGCGACTCGGATTGTTGGTCTGTTCGGTTCGAACCGGTGCGCCACGAAGGATGAAGCTTTGGACGATGTGGCGATAGGCTCTTAGGAGGGTTCGCGCGGGCAGATGAGGGAAGGCGACATGGCATCTTCGCAGAGATGAGGATGCATCGAAGAACGGGCTGGTAAACCGCGGCTCGTGTTTGAGGCTGGTGGCATTGACGCGGCCCAAGCGCTCCACTCTACCTTCAATAGTTTCGTCGCTCCTTGCGCAAGGGAACACTTCTGCCGCTTGAAACGTCCTTTGCCGTTTGCGCCGACGATATCTCCGAGAAGCTTGTCAAGACCCAGGACATAAGCAAGCCCGCCAGCAAGGCACGTGATTTCATCAGCTTTCTGACTGCCGCCTGTGGTTGTTGGCTAGATTCTGGATGCAAGTAAGTGTACATATTAGGATAGTCGGTGTGTCGGGGAGCGAGAGGTCTCGTATGGAGGTTCGTGGACTCGTAATTACTTGCCCCCGCAAGGTTGAAGAATGGACATTGTCGGTTCCACTCGCCGTATCGTCCGAAGTCGGTGTGCGGATAGAGTTGTGTGGACTCTGCACACCGGAGCAACGCGTTTATCGGGGCGCCAAGCCGACTTACCCCTATTGGGGCGGGCACGAGTTGTCAGGCACGATCGTGTCTCTGCCGGACGATGTACCGGATGGCCTGCGCGTAGGAGACCGCGTTGCGGTGCTTTTAATGCGCAGATGCGGCCAATGTCGTGCCTGCCGCCTCGGACTGGACAACCACTGTGCATATTTAAATCCTAAAGCGAGAGGAGGGGTGCCGCAGGGGCCGGGGGGATTGGCCAATTTTGTGGGCGTACCCGCCTATCAGGTTTTTTCCGTACCTTCCTTTTTGGCTCCCGAGCGTGCCGCGTTAGTTGAACCTGTCGCCTGCGTGGCACGCGGCATAAATAGGGCGCGTGCAAAGGCTGGAGACACTGTGGCCGTCATCGGCGGAGGCACGATGGGCCTTCTCCATTCGATACTTCTGACAACCAAAGGATGCGACGTTTACCTTTTCGATGACGACGTGGCAACGCATGGGCCTGTGATGTCGACCGGCGCCCATGCAACGGGGTCAGTTCATTCTCTGTCTGATCCGAAACTCGTCGAGAAATTAACGGATGGCTGGGGCTTCGACTGCATCTTTTGCACGCGCTTCGGTGTCAGAGGCATTCAGGGGGCCATAGCTGCGGCGTCACGCGGTGCCAGGATTGTACTCTACCAATCGATTCCGACGTCCGATTTGTTATCGGTAGGCGCTAACTTTCTGCATTACCGGGAAATTGAACTGATCGGCACCATAGCCCAAAGCGCGGACGACGTGAGAAATGCCATTCGAACCATCGTTGAACATGCCGCACGCTTCGACGTGCTGCAGGTCAATCTTTGGCCCTCGTCAAACGCCCAAGAGGCATTCGAGCAGGCGCTCGATCCACGTGTTAATCGCGTGATGCTAGATTTCAGGTAATGCTTCTCAGCGTGCCTGCAGCGCGCCTGCAATTTCGTTGCCGATCGAGACTACTTCGACACTGTCGGGGAAATTGTCGGTACGTCCGACGCTGTCGGTCACAACGATGCGGTCGATCTGAGACCGTCCCCAGTTTTCGTTCAGCGACGGCGTGAATATGGCATGGGCTGCGGCAAGGGTTATCTTGCGAGCGCCTGCCGCTTTGAGATGTGCGGCGGCTGAAAAAGCCGTCTGACCACTGTTGATTTCGTCGTCAATCAGGATGATCGTCCGGCCAGCAACGTCCCCCAGAATCTCGACGCTCTCCCGAAAGTCATCATCGTCTCTGCGGTGCTTGCGCATGACAGCGAATGGGCAGCCGAGCAGGGCCGCCAAGTGCTCAGCTCGCTTCGCTCCGCCGAAGTCCGGTGAAACGACCATGTCGCCATCGACGGCCGCAGAACCGAGATGGCGAACTAGGGCGGGAGCGAACTGAAGATTGACGACAGGACAGGCAAATGCGGCGCACAGCTGAGGAACATGGAGTTCGAAAGTTATCAGCCGATCTATACCGAGCGTTTCGATAATCCCCGCAAGGATTCGCACCGGTACAGGTCCGCCGTCGAAGGCAGGGCGATCCGAACGCGAATATGGGAGGTAGGGAAGAACAGCGGTAATCGTGCGGGGACCCCGCGCCCGCACGGCACCAAGCGCTAGGAACAACTCGAAAAGACGATCATGAACGCTGTCAGGAAATGTTTGCACGACCACCACATTTCCGCCAAGCCCGCCGTCGCGCGGAGTGACAGCCATCTGGCCATTGCTGAACACCTGCGTGTTTAGGATCGTTATTCCTGACCGCGTGAGGGCCCGATGGACTGTTGACGCAAACTTTGCAGAGGTTTCGGTTGCTGCGATACGAAGGTCGTTCGCCGCAGGATCTGTACGATATGGTGACTCGGGCGCCATATTTACGCCAGCTCAAGATCGTTAACAGTGGGAATAGACAGCAGTTTGGGCAACACGTCGCCCCAATCATGTTGAAGTGGTACCTCGGTTTGATCAGGTCGAATGAGCTCTAGGAACTCGGACGGTATGTCTATCCCACAGATGCGCTTCATCTGCGTCAGGACGAAATATAACGCCGGCCTCATCTCGTATTTGTAACCTATCGCAGCGACCTCCGCCCAGCTAATATTCGCCATTTCTTTGTGTAGAACCGCATGAAGATCGCCGAACATCAATAGTCGAAGCGAATTATAAAGGAAGGCCTCGTGATAAAGCCTGGCCGAAAGGAACCAGACGGCGCCAGTCGCGGATTGGACCTGCAATATGCGGCCTAGACCGTTTGCAAGACGCACGCCTGACCATATGTCTTCGACATCGATGCCGACGGAGAGATTTACATGCATATCAATGAAGATGGGCATGTGCAGCTTCTTCGCGGAATCGATGTATCCCTTTACGTGGCGGTAGCGCAGCTGGCGTGGCACCGCGGGACCAGGGAACGGAGATTCAACGGATTCTATCCTTACAAACACCGGCAAGGAATAGCTTTCGCGGAAGGTTTCGTCATCGAGTTCCTTTCGTTCCGGATGCCAGTTGCCATTTGAAGGGTCGAAAATACCGTGCCGGTAGCCGAGATCGAACATGAGCCGCTGCACGCGCTGCGCGTCAGCGGGCTTGACCATGATGTCGAGATCGGTCATCGGCCGTAGGAGTGGATCGGGATAGTGGAGAAGCGCGAGATCTGGTCCCTTCACCAGGAACCAGGCGATGCCGGCCCGATCCAGCGCATCCATGATTTCTGGCAGATTGCGAAATTCGAGTGCGGACCTGACCTTTGACATGACAGTCCAGCACTGAACGTAATGCGCCGCCTCAGTAGGCAATAGTGTCAACAAATCGAGGCGGCGCAAGTGATTCTCAAGCAGCGGCACCGTCCGATTATGCTCGGCGCGCCATACCACATAGGGCCAGTTGACAGGCTCCTTGCAGAGACGGACCAAACGCTCTTCATCCTCGGGTCGTAGGTAGGCCCGGCAGGTGATCAGCAAAATAGAGTCTTCTGGTGACAACCGAAGCATCGCGGAGACTCCTGATACGGCTGCGTGATTTATTTCGAACTTTCCGGGCTGCCGAATTCGGCTAGTGTCTGCCTCAGGTCGGCGAACTGTTGTTCGAAGGAAGCGAAACTCTGGTCGACGTTTTGTCCAAGCAACTGTTCAAGGCTGAGCGTTTCTTCAGCGCGTTCCTCTTGTCCAGACATAAGCTTGTAAACCGAACTTACCGGCAGCAATCGCGACAAGAGTTCACCACCGCGGCCCGTCTGGGCGCTGTCCCGAATTTGCCGGATGCAACTTTCGGCAAGCAATCCGTCAATCACGATTACCAGCTTGCCATCCTCTTCGTCAACGGCGTAGCCAAACAGTCGGGAACTAGCCATTGCCGCTACCTCTGAACCTTCTTGAGGTCTTCCACTTCACTGCGTATCTGCAGCAATTGTGCCTGAGCCGAGAGAAGTTTGGCGAATGCGGCGGTAACCGCCTTTGCCGATTGTGTGTCGGAACCAGTCATCCTAACCGGTCCTCGCCCAATGCGGCGTCCTACAAGACCTGAATCGGCGGCGCGCGGCCAATTGGCTTTGCCAAATTTCTTCGAGGCGGTTATATCAACGTAGTAGTCTTGTAGTTCGCCGTTAGCAGCGAGTGAGCCGGATTTCGACCGTTGCGATCTGCGTGACACCTTTAGCGATTGCTCTAATTTTACAAGGCCAGCCGTCAATTGCTGAGCTTGGTCATCCAAACCCGCCTGCAGCCGGGCGAGTCCTTCCGCAAGACGAGAAATCACCTGGGCTTGCTGGGCGGCTGCTTTGTTGCCGGATCGTATCGCGTTGTTCGCAAGTGTGTGCGCCACACCCGCCGCACCTCGGAAAGCTCTGCTCATCCTCAATCCTCCACGTTATTTTTGTTGACCTGGTTAAATTACGTCGTCGACACAGCAATTATTACGTCGCGCCTCCTGCGTTAGTGAGTGTGTTGCGCAGCAGCCGCGATTTCCTCCGAGAAGTTATAGACAGGAGCTTCGGCGGCGGGCCGACGCTCTTTCGCTATAACTCCGCGGCGGTAGGTGGAATCTTTCGTCGGGTCCACCAGGGCGTACTCCGGAAAACCTCCGTTATTGTAAAGTTCCTGGCACAGCGGATAGGGCGCGTCCTTTTCACCATAGTGCGACCAGCTACTCATCTTGCAGACGCCGCGACAGACTGGATAAAACACGCAGTTGCCGCAGACGCCCTTAACCTCGCCACTCACCACCTCGCGTAGCTCATGGAAGAACGGGCTGTTGCGCCAGATTTCCATCAAGGGCATTTCGAAGGCATTGCCGGCGATCATTTCCGGATCATCGTAGGAGGCACTGCACATCGAAACTTGTCCGTTCGACAGTATGCCCAGTACGTTGTCGCCCCAACCGCAAGTATGCACGCCGTTCAGATACTTGAGAGGCATCAGAGCCGGCGGCAGAGTCATGTATGCAGCGCCACTCTCAAAATGGGGAGATTTCAAAAGATCGCCTATCAGTAGCTTGCATTCCTCCAAGCTTATCGCATTGTCCTCATGGCTGCGCGCGTTGCCCATCGGATGTATGTTGAGCAGCGTCCGATGCTTCTTGATGCCCCAGCCGAGCACCAAATCTATAATCGAAATCACCTTGTCATAGTTGTTGCGATAGGCAGTCGTCGTTACCACCGTAGAGATGTCAGTTTTTCCAAGCCGCTGCAGGACAATCGCAGTCTTGGCGAACGCACCCGATTTTGCTCTGAAAGCGTCGTGCGCCTCTGGGTCGAAATGGTCGAGGCTGATGAAGACCGTCAAATTGGGGAGCCTACTTAGCTGCTCGATCGTGAACTCGTCAAAGAGGGTTCCATTCGTCTCGAAAACCAGCTCCTTCAGCCCACAGGATGCGAGATATTCCATGACTGCCATGAATTCCTTGTGAACCATCGGTTCACCCCCGGAAACCTTAACCTTGCGCAGCCCATTGGGTAGTGCTTGCTCGATCAGTCCTTGGATCGCCTCCAGGTTGAAATCAATGCCCTTGGCCTTGGGCCCGACGCCTGCGATATAACAGTGGTGGCATCCCAAATTGCACTTGCGGGTTAGAAACAGATAGATCGTTTTAATTTCGTTTTCCGAGACGACTCGTTTCGAAAGTTCACTTGTGACGAGGGCCTGTAGCGTCTGACTGGCTACATGCACGTCCTGCGGTGTCGAAAGCCAATCAGGGGTATTCATGCGCTTGCCTCCTTACGTCTATGTTGCTGCGCTAGCACGTCATCGCACTGATCACTGGTGCGTCGTCCAATTGACGCCTGCCTTTCAAAACTTCGATTTCGAGTATGAATGCGTATCCGGCGATCTCTCCGCCTTGGGACTTGACAAAATTCCCAGTCGCCCGAGCAGTGCCACCCGTCGCTAGAAGGTCATCAGCAATCAGGCATCGCAGGCCGTCACCGATGAGGCCGGCAGTTACCTCCAGGGTTCCGGAGCAGTATTCACAGCTGTATTCAAATGAGAGGACGTCCCCCGGCAGTTTACCGGGTTTCCTTACCATGATGAAACCGCAACCGAGCCTATCAGCCAATGAGGCGCCCAAGATGAAACCACGCGCATCAACCGCCAAAATGGCATCGATTTCTGTTCCCGACACTTGGCTTGCGACGGTAGAAACGACTTCGCCCAATGCACCTCTACCAGCCAGCATAGGCGCTATATCCTTGAACAAGATCCCGCCTATCGGAAAGTTAGGAAATTCTCGTAATGCTTCTACACCGGATTGGTTAATCCGTGACGCCCCGCTATTTGGAACAGCTACAATCATTTTACTATCCCCCACATGTAACCATCTAAGAGCCTCGTAAGGTGCGATGGCCTCGCGCACTTTGTGGCCAGCCACCAGATGAGGCCCTGGCAAGCTTATCAGCGGCGGCCGCCGCCGCGCCTACCACGTTCCTCCGGGCCGGCACGGGTCCGCTCTCTGACCAGATCACGCCGGAATTCGCCAGCGCCGCGAACAGATGAAACATCAGTCGGCCGCATAATGTTGTCTCCTCGAAAGCGGCTCCGATCATGATTCGTCCAGCCCTGATCTTAGTGCCGAGTCTACTTTACGTCGCTTTGGGGTTCGTCAGGACCTTGTCAAAAGCATCCTTGACCGGCTTTGAGATTTCCTCCACCGCCCTGCTTGAGAGCTCCCGGACTTCCTTGGCGTGCTGCAAACTTGTCTCAACGCGCTTGCGGAAAAAGGTCGACTGCTGTTCGAGGATCTGCGACGGCGAATTCGCGCCCAGCAAAGCTTGCAAATGTGAGAAGCCGGCCTCGGCGTCGGCTTGCAGTGCAGCGATCGTCTTCCACCACAATTCGTTGCCGAATAGACTTGTCGTTTCGAGGATCGGAGGCAGCATTTTCTGTGTCGCTTCAGCGCCGGACGCAAATTTCAAAAGAGCCTCTGTCACCTGCTTGTTCCCCTTTTCAACGGATGCGCCGAACTGATCTGGCACCTTGAGCGGCGATGACCCCGGGTTTTCGATCGTTTCAAATGATCTTTCGGAAATCTTGGTCATTGCATTTTCCTTCTCTTTGAGTTGGTTGCAAGCTGTGACATCGGGATTGACCCCTTCCGCCGGCGGACTATGCATGGCCGCTTTGGTAGAACGCGGATCCGATGACGAACGGTCAGGTGGCCTCCGTTCCGTTCGTTTCATGAACCGGCATCATGCAGACTGCTTTCTGCCGCTTGTAACCAGGGATCAGCAAACACCATGCCAACTGCTCCGACGCGCCAAGAAGATGATTTTCTTTTATCAATGGGCGGGTTGAGGGCAGGTTGATGTGTATTTGACGGAGAGACCGGCGAACAAAACGTTCCAATCACGACAAACCTGACAAAAGTGGCGGATGCCCGACATTTGCGAGAAATGTCGACGGTTGCGCTGGGGACAAGGGAATTCACGTGGACTTCAAATCGCGCCAAGGATCATGTGCCTGTTCGTGGCTAAGGGGCGTTACTCGACTTCTCGTGAACGTCCCTGGCGGTCTTATCAACCCTTGTCCTGGTTCCTGCTTTGCACCACCTTCCGCTTGGAGCCATGAAGAGGGTCGTTGTTTCGATAATTTGAGGATGGGCTGCTTGGCGATTTGTTCGTAGCCCAGCTCGGGTCCATACGTCTCGGTACGGTTCGCCTGCCTATCCTGTTCACGGCACTTTCGAACATAAGACCGAACGTCATCAGAGCGATCGCTGTGATGCGCAACATATTTCATTTGGTACGACGTTTGCTGGTGATCGGTGACGCTGGTTGACCATAGGCTCTGATGCCGATCTCGTCGGACAAGGACGCAATTGAAGTCAACTACGGAGGTTTTCGGGACCTGACACGATGATTGGTTCGGTGCATGCGGAACGCTTGGCGGCACGAGGATGACACCGAAAAGTACGTGGGGTCAAATCAATGGAGTGAAAAATGAAAAAGTATGTTTGCGAATTCTTCGGGACCTTCACACTTGTCTTCCTCGGCTGCGGCACATTGCTTTATATGCGTCAAGAGGTGGGCCTGTTGGGTGTCGCTTTAGCCTTCGGGACGACCGTGGTTGCAATGGCCTACACGATTGGCCCAGTCTCGGGCGCGCATCTCAATCCGGCGGTCAGCCTGGGTTTCCTCGTGTCGCGCCGATTGAGAGTGTGGGACTTTCTCGCGTATGTCTCCGCCCAATGTGCAGGAGCTATCGCGGCGGCAGGCACGCTCTACCTTATCGCTATGAACAAGGTCGGCGGTTACGATATCACCCTAGAAGGTTTCGCCCAAACCGGCTGGGTAGTCTACGGATGGAGAGCTGCGTTCCTATTCGAGTTTATCGCCACGTTCCTGTTCGTAACTGTATTCCTCAAATGCACGGCTGGACGCGGCGCTGTTGCACGATTGGCGATTGGACTTGCCTTAGTTGCGATCCACCTTGGCGGTATCACCGTTTCGGGTTCTTCTGTGAATCCAGCACGATCGATCGGCCCAGCACTTTTCGCAGGAGGGGCGGCACTCTCTCAACTCTGGCTTTATATATGTGCGCCAATGCTCGGCGCTATTGCGGCCGGCCTTCTTCAGCTCAGGGGGATCGTCGCGTCAAGCGAGCCGCAAAGTCTGCGCCAATTTGAATCGCGCGAAATGACCAGCGACATATCCAGCCCGGTTTCATTCTTTCGCCACCGAAGGAGAGGTATCCCAAAAAGGGAAAGCCACTGATCGAGGAGGGGGTCTCGACCTTGACAGGGGAGCGCATCCCCAGACACTCGCCGTTGCATCCCGCATATCTTGACGCTTACTGCGATCTTCCTACGGATTGGGACCACGGTCGTCTCTGACGTATCGACAAACGTCGCATACGGATCGACAATGGCAGCCCAACGTCCAGCTATCATTGGCGGCGATCCAAAACGGCGGCGATCGCGGCCAAAGCCTCGTGTATCGCGATACTCACCGACCTTCCGCTCAAGGTTGTCAAGGGTCCGCGATACTCATCCATACCGCAGATGCGTGTCATTAGGAGCATGAATTTTACAATGGTGAGGCTGCCATATAGGACACGTTGGGCGGCGGATCTAATGGAGCAAATCTCCAGCGTCTGGGGGGTTGCGCTGGGGTGCCGATCCACACCCAAGCGCCGGTAGGTGATAGACGATACCCACAGCGGCTAGGAGCCATTGAATCGGCAATATGTTCTTTTGATACGGTGTCGCGCAAGTTTGGCATGGAGAATCATATGCAATCGCAACAATAGCCGAGTGCAGAGTCAAGCAGCGCTACTTGCATACGCGCAAATGTCCGTTAGAAGATTTCGACGACGTGGCAGCCCAAGCAGTTGCGCGGCAGCGAGTTTAGGCGGGGCGTACGTTGCGGCGAAAAACAGCCAATGGACACGCCGAAAACGGCTACTGGGCCTAAGTCGCCACGGTCGCCCTGTGAACTTGGAACCCAGGCAAATTGTATGACCGTTGGCCGTCGTTCAGCATGCCGAAGTCGGAGCGCTGATCGGAAGCTGGATTAGCCTGCATGATGAACGAGAGGTTGGAAAATGCCGCTTTCAAAGGCTCCCGTAGGCATCGTGAGATGTTGAGAATGCGAGCAAGAATTGTAGGTGGAAAGACAGTGCCTGAGGCGCCAGAGGCCGACGATCGCGATCTAGCTTTAGACTTCGCCAAAGGAATACTCATTGTCTTGGTGATTTTCGGTCACCTGATACAATATATCTTTTACGAGGGTGATGGCTTCTGGGATTCGGCATGCTTCAAATCGATCTACATGTTTCACATGCCTCTCTTTATGGCGATAAGCGGATATCTCTCTAGATCAGGGCTACTAGGCAAATCGTTCAGGCAAGCCATCGGTGATCGCGCGCTGCAGCTCCTGGTGCCGACGCTGTTCTGGTGCACCCTTTTGGAGGCAGTCAAATTGCTCATGTTTCCCCGGCCGCCGGACGCACCTGGCAACCTGTTGCAATTCATGCACGATTTCGTCGGCACATACTGGTTCATCTGGGCTGCGTTTGCTTCTTTTCTTTTGGTCAAACTTATTTCGATCTTCAACTCCGGGTCGGCACGCTCTTTGCTTGTCTCATCCATACTGGTCGCAGTTGCCCCCGTGACGTTTTCTATATTCCCTCTCATAAAGTACACCTATCCCTTTTTCTGCATGGGATTTTCATTTGCGCAGTCGAGAGATTGGTGGACGAGCATAATGCGGTATCATAAGCCACTCCTGATGATGTCCGCCTCTATCGCGGCTAGCTTGTGCTTCATGGCGTGGCGCGAGGACACCTATGTCTACAACAATCTCGCCTTAATCCAGGATCTGCAGTCGGCAAAAGATATCCTTCTGATGTTTTTTGGCTCGACAGTGGCCTCTGCAGTGATGATCGAGATTCTGCTTCAATCCTGGAAAATTGGACGCTCGAACCGGGTGGTTCGCTTTATCGCCGTGGAAGTGGGGCAGAGCACGCTCGTGTTGTACCTGGTGCAGGCTACGGTATTCCGTCTCATGGATTTGATACAATACGGAGAACAATGGGCTCCCACAATGAGGTCTGGCGCGGCGGGAATTCTCGGGACGATGATCATTGCCGTAGCACTAGCAGTTCGCTGGAGCGTGCGCGACATTCCCTATCTGTCCCAGCTCATGCTTGGAACGCCACCCCGCCTCGTTCGTTTGCCGAGCAATCCTGCGAATAACTAGCGGTGTTCAATTCTCAACCTAAACTTCGTCAGCAAGCAAGCATGCCAAGGCACGCGTTAAGGGGCCCATTTTTAAAGGATCCTTTTGCACGAAGATCGGCTGAGGTCCGACTGATGTGCCAATCACGTATCGAGAATCCGCAAACCCCTCGCGCCCAATGCTCCGCGACGACGCGGGCGCTTGACCCCCAGGGTATCGACTCCACCCTCTTTGAGGTTGCCAAAGATTCGGTTTGCTTCGCACTTGTTTGGGGTCCGCTTGCCGCCAGGTCCCGTTGTCCCTGCTAAAATCGCGAGCGTTCGCTAAGGTACCAGAAACGCTTTTCCGGCCTGTGCTAAGCAATGACCGGAAACAGCGAGTATCGCCTCAGCGGTCACACCGAGGCAGCACTGCTCCATGACGGCCGCTGCCACAGTCATCCTCTTGCCGGCGCCGACGGTACCGGCCAGCTAGGTCGTGCCGGCAGCATGATCCCCCGGGTGCCGTGTTCTGGTGCGGATAGAGAGTGAACGCGGCCGACGCACGCCGGCAACTTAAGATACACGCCGCCGAGGCGCCCAGGGGCTGGTTGTTGAAACGGTCCTAAAACCTTGCGGCCGGTCGATCCGGTGGGCATCGGACCAGGACCCGGCCCTGAAGGGCCATCTGATCTTCGTGAGCTTCCCCTTTGCCGGCTACGTCTAACAGCCGTTCACTGTGGAAATTCAGAGCGTTGTTGAGCTGTCGCCGGCGTCGCGGGGGCCTATGCCGCATTCCATTTGCCCGCGGCATTCCCCCAAATGACGGCGCTAACTGTCGAGGAAGGGAGCTCCAGCCAGTGATGCATGCGGGTCTCGGAGTCCATCACTGGGAGGCGCTGTGATCGCCAAGCAAAGAAGATCGACCGGCTGCACCTCGGCAAGCGGCCGGACATTGCGCCCAATCCGCGAATTGAGAGCGGAGCGGCTTCGGCGGGTGTCATTTGTTGCTGACGTGGCCGGAGAATAGGCTTCCGCCGCTGCACCGGGATGCCATTTCTTCGATCCCCACCGCGTCTTGTCCGGTTCACGACAACGTTGTCCTCGATCAATTCTTCATGGGCTAGCTAAGAAGCTGGAAACAATACAGATGCCGTGTTCCGAACCTCAGCGGAGGAGACTGGCATGAGTCTTGAACTCCCAGAACTACGCGGCGGGCAATCGCCTGGTGGAACGTGTGGCGTCCGGTCGAAGTCGATTTGAACCTTGAAGGGAAAATACATGGCAGGTCTGCATCAGTTCGCACGGAAAAGGGGGTATCGGCAAGTACACGGCCTCTCAAGATACTCTCACTGTCCTTGTCGACCTCGAAAAGCTGATTCCACCCCCCGCCTGATCCTCAATTCGAAAGCCCGAGACACGGTTTTACACCTGGCGGCGAATAGGTTGGTTGAGGGTGGAGTTCGCGGCGAAACCTACCGCCACTGGACTATCGCGACGGGAATCTCGCTTGTGAAGCGCTTTTCGTCAAGCCCGCCAGCGTTGCCCGCCGCTTGCCGTTGTTGTTGCGGCCGCCCCGTTTCGAGGGGCCATGTCATTCGTCCGGGCCAAGTTGCGTCGCCACAGGTCCCATCTGCCGCACCATTTTAAGGGATGGTGTTACCGGAAGCGGGTGTGGCCCTTAGTCAAACCGCATCCAACACTCAGGAGGATTTTAACTGATGTCAAACGTCACCCCTGTCCCCAACAATGCTCGATTAGATGAGAAAGATGCTCTCGCCACGCCTTTCATTAAGTGCCTCTTGCGTCTGATGCGTGCTCAAGACACCTTTGAATTGTGGCAAGAGAAATCGGACACCGATTTGCTCTGTGATTTCATCGTGACGAGGCAGCAGCGTAGGGCGATTCCTCTCATCGGGGGACCTGACCTAGAGGTGCAGTGGCGGCTTGAGATCTTCTATGCCGCCGTAGCACTTGCTATAGAGGAGCAGTCCGGACTGATGGCGTCACCGGTGTTGACTGTGAACCATGAGGGATTCGGTCGGATATTACTCACGGCGGGGCGGCTCGTAGTACTCTCGAAGACGCTCCGCGACGTACATCGATTTGGCTTCGACAACCTCCAAAAGCTCGCCGAGGCGGGAACTGGCCTGGTCGATAATGGCTTAACAACAATTAAGACCTATTCAGATGTAGCGCGCGTTTAAGTGCGGTTGAAACGGCTCATATAGGGCGGAATTCTTCGCTAATCTGCCCAGCAATCAAGCAATCCGGGGGTGTGCCCTAGCGTTCTTGGCGCGGGGGGGGGGGGGGCGACATGGAGGAACCTGCATGACAGTGCGTTCACTACTCACTACGGCTCCTCTTTGGCTCCGGCGTATCTCACAAGCACTGATCAAGCGACGTGTATTGGCTGCGCCCCTTGTTTTCTGGTCTGCCAGTGTTCGGCAGGAAGGTAGGTGGTTGGCCTTCAAATGACCTGTCACCGAATTTTCATCCGGCGTCTGACCTGCCACTGAGAATTTCTGAACCGCTCCCAAACGTTGGACCACCGGATGCTAGAGTTTTCCGGCTTCATTCAGGGAGGCGGGCTGGTTGCGCCTCCCGAATTCACCAACGAGATCGGCACCTTGTTGCCGATCGCACCATGAGGTCTTTCCTCATTGTAGTATCTACGCCAATCCTCCATCTTTTCGCGGGCATCCGCAAGGGTCAGGAACCAATGCTGGTTCAGGCATTCTGCACGGAAGCGGCCATTGAACGCTTCGATGAAAGCATTATCAGTCGGCTTGCCGGGGCGTGAGAAGTCCAACGTCACACCCTTGGAATAGGCCCGCAGGTCCAAGTCGCGCGACACGAACTCGGTCCCTTGGTCGACACGGATCGTTTTCGGATAGCCGGCTTTTTGGCACACCCGTTCAAGGGTTTGCACAACGTCTTCGCCTCTATAGCTATGACGTGGATCAAGCACCGGCACGTAGCGCGAGAAGGTGTCGACCACCGTCAGCACGCGCAGTTTCTTACCCGTTGCGAGTTGGTCGTGAACGAAGTCCATCGCCCACGTTCCGATCACCGCCGCTTCAAGTTCACAGCCGACAATGTTGCCATGCTGCTTAACCGTGACGTTCACAACCGTTTTCAATCCTCGAGCCGACAGGGCCTACACGGATCACGACCTTGGCGCCCGCCATAATCGAGCGTAAGGGCCATCAGTTCTCACTAGGTCAGCGTGCTTTCCCTCCTCAATGACCCGCCCCTTGTCCAGGACCACAATATTGTCCGCCCCACGAACGGTGCTCAACCGATGAGTGATGACTATGATGGTCTTCCCAGCGCGAGACAGATCCTCAACAACCCGCAGCACAAATTCTTCGGCTGCCGAGTCCAGAGAGGAGGTCGCTTCGTCAAGGATTAGAACGTCGGGATCCCGGTACAGGGCCCGAGCCAATGCGAGGCGCTGCTTCTCACCTCCGGAGAGGCGAACCCCGTTCTCGCCCAGATGGGCCTGGAACCGCCCGGGCCAGCGCTCGATGCACTCCCGCAGTCCTATTCGATCACAGATGCGTACGATCTTATCGAACTCCGGTTCGAACTCGCCCAGGGCGATGTTCTCGATCACGGAACCGGAGAAGACGTCTATCGATTGCGGTACTGCAGCCATGACCTTGTGCAGTGATGCGCTCGAGAAATCCTGGAGGGCATATTGGCCGATCCGAATGCATCCATCCTCAAGCTGGTAGACATTCTGCAGCAGAGCCGCAAGGGTGCTTTTGCCCGAGCCGCTCTCACCCACGACGGCCGTCAACTCTCCTTGGCGAAAGGAGACGCTTAGATCGCTGAAAACCTCCGCCTGCGCGCCATAGCGGAATGTGACGTTCTCCAGGCGAATATCTCCGAGATCGGTCTTCGTAGCATCGATGCCGCTGCTGCTTGCCGACTCCAGTTCAAAGATCTCGAAAAGTCTATCCGCCGCGATAAACGCGTCTTGAACGATCCGGTTGGTCTGGATCAGGCGGGCGACCGGCCGGGTGATATAGCCAAGCAACGTATAGCAGGACAGCAATTCGCCGGGCGTGACGGCCTGTTCGAGCGCAAGCGTGGTTCCAAACCACATCAGCACGATGGTGAACAGGACCGACAGCAACGTCGAGGCGTTGTCGCCGCAGATTGAGATCAGCCCGGAGCTGTAGACGGAATGCAGCATCTTTACGAAGCGGGTCTCCATTTTGAAGTTTGCGAAGCTCTCGACGCCGGAAGTCTTAATGGTGGAGACAGCTCCGAGTGATTCTACCAGTTGCGCCTCGAGTTTGGCGTCATTTTCCATGATGACTCGTTGGAGATTTCGATTCATCCGATTGATGGCCCAATATACCAGGATGTACATTGGAATGGCGAGCGCCACGATCAAAGCAATATTCCAGGAATAGATGAACATCATTCCGAACGAGAACAGTATCATTAAAATGTCAACAAACATGTTTATCGAAACGTCGTTCAGGAAGCTCCTGATTTTCACAGCGTCGTTCATGCGCGACACGATTTCTCCCATGCGCATGCTATCGAAGAACTTCTGGGGCAGGGCCAGGATGTGATTGTAATAGCCGAGGATCAAGCATACGTCGATCTTCTGCCCCGTCTGCAGGACGAGTCGGCCTCTTAGGAGGTTGATCAGGATCTGTATCGCTAGGATCAGCAGCATTGCGATGCTCATCAAGTTGAGCAGGTTGCGGTTTCCCGCTGGGATCACGTGATCAACGATCTTCTGAACGTAGATCGCCGTCGAGAGACTGAGGACGGTCGTCACAAGAGCGCCGACGAGAGCCTGCGCCATCACCGTGCGGTGTGGCGCGAGTAGGCGGGCGAATCGGGCGAGGGGCGACGTGGTCTCGTCTCGACGATTGAATGTGTCTGCCGGAACCAGCAAAACCAGAACGCCGGTCCATTGCTCCATGAATTCCTGATGCGGCACTTTGCAGATTTCGCCCAAGGCCGGGTCCATGACGATGACCCACTTGGCGTCGATCGCATGGACCACTACGAAATGGTGCAGGTCCTCCTTGACGACGTGCGCGATAGCGGGCTTGGGGATCTTGTACAGGCTGTCGAAGCCACCTTTGACGCCTTTCGCGATGAAGCCCAGCTTCTGCGCCGCTTCCGTGAGCCCCAGCACACTCGTACCGGAGCGGTCGGTCGACGCATACTGGCGGATGCGCGCCAATGGCAACTTGTAGCCATAGAAGGCTGCGACAGATGCGAGGCTGGCGGCGCCGCAATCCGTGATGTCACGCTGTTTGAACTTAATGGCCTTACTCGACATGGAGGCTCGCTGGCTGTTGGGACAATATTAGCGCCCCGCCAGCATCGGGTTGAGCCAATCGTCTGCCTCGTCGTAGAGCAGTTGCAGGAGAGTGCGATTGGCCAACAGAAAGCGAGCCCGCACGGTCATGCCTTTCTTCAGGTGGCCGATGGCCCCGCTTTTCAGCGCGAGTTCGCTGCGAGAGAGCGCGCACTGGACCTTGAAGACCGGGTTCCCGTCATGCAGAGTGAAGTCCTGCGCCACCTCGACCACCCTTGCTTTGATGACACCCCATTGGTTGTAGTTAAAGGCATCCACTTGGAGCCGCACCGGCTGACCAGGCTGCACAAAGCCAATGTCGTTGGGGGAGACGTAGATTTCCGCCACCAGATCGTCGTTCGGCGAGATCCAACCAACGGTTTGCCCGCTCTGCACGTAGCTTCCGTGCGCGAGGCCGGAGAACTGCTCGAGAGCACCCGATACTGGGGCGCGGATGCGGTGCAGGTCCCGTTCGTGCTCGAGCTGATGCAAGGTGGCCGTGAGTTCCTTTAAGCGCAGGTTAGCATCAAGGAGCTTCTGGTTCCAATCAGCGGTTTTGCGTCGCACGAGGATCTCGCCTTGGACCTCGATATTTTGGAGAGCGAAAGCCTTCTCGTCAACGGTCTTCGCCGGCGCCGCAGCAGCCGAGACAAGTCGCTTTGCGCGGTCGAGTTCCGCCGCGGCGTTACTGCGCGCATTTTGGTTCTCGCGCAGCAAGTTGAGAAAATGCACCCTTTCAGCCGTCGCGGATTCGGTTTGGAGGGGGGGCGAGACGCTGAGCCTTGCGCCGGAAGAAATCAGCGTTTGGAAGTCATGGGCAAGATCGCTCTTGGCATGAATGTCGGCTAAAACCCCGCTGAGCTTTTCCTCGATTACATGATCGTCAAAGGCGATTATTTCCTTCCCCTTAGCAACGACATCGTTCTCAAAGGCAAGGACACGGGAGATGCGTCCGGAGACGGGCGCTATCAGGGGCGTCTTCTCCACGATCGGGCGAATAGTACCGACACTCTGCATGGAGACCGGTATGGTAACGAGTGGCAGTGAGCCAAATGCCGCGGCGACGAAGAGCAAGATCGCCCTATAAATGCTCAAGGATCGTCCTGATCGTCGCGCCAGTATGCTTTCTGCGATGCAGCTGGCCGTTTCAGCAGAAAGGGGAACTGCTAGTCTGTAGTCACTAGGAGCCATCGAGAGCCAGCTCGCTTATCAACCAAACAAGTGTCCGTAACGTCGCAAAAACAAGTAAACCCAAAAATACCAACCTCCGGAGGTTTCAGCTGCTTCTTGAGGGGTTAATTCGGTTACACGATAGGCTGCCATGTTGTTCATCATTGGTGTCTCCGTTCAGAGCTGGATTGAGAAGATGCCAAGGTCCCCGTTGGGAGCTCCTAGCGGCGCGCAACAAAAAGGTTCAAGATTCGTGCCAATGCAGAAGGAGCGAAAAGCATCAGAAAACTGTTCTGTATGTTATTCAATGGCTGCCCTAGAGCGCCGAGACGTGCCAAACCGCACATCACGCTGTCGCAAGCACGACAAACCGAGTAGGGTTCTGAATGAACGTCCTGAACAGGATCGACAGCTCCAAAGTTCGGTGGCGACGGTACAGTTGAGACTCGGCGCTCAGTAAGCGCGCCCCCATCCGCGTAGCCCCCATCGAGTTTGCCGTCGATTTTTGTTGCTGCTGATTCACTCTGAAACCTGGTGAATTGTTGGTGGCCCTCCGCACGATAGTGGGCGCGGATGCGCCGCTTGGTGCCGCGGGCCGTCGCCTTGCGCTGTGGCGGCAAATAATAGGCCGTCGCTCGAAGCCGGAGTGCCCATGGATCGGTAACCCCGCCTGCGCCTCGACCACCCTGGCTAGCGCCCGGTCGTAGGCTTCGCTCTCGACATGCCACTGTCGAACACGGATTAACACCCACAAGGTGTGGGTGTCTGTGGCATCGGCCATCATGCGCAGGCCAAAGCTAGTCTCTTCTGCGAGGATGACGTTCATCGCAGGGCGCTCCTGTACGCAGATGACTGAATGCTTCGCAGAAGCCAGTCGCAGCATCCACGTCTGGACGTCGCCTTCGCAATCGAGCCGCCCGGAATCGTAACAGCCCGAGCTGGCGCGGCCAAGCTCGCGTAACCGGATGTCGAGGTGAGCTTGAGATTTGCCAGCTATCCTCCTGTCGCAACGGCCCCGCGAGACGATCGCTGTCGGCCACAGCCTGGGCCGGAACAAGTGCAGGTCTGAGATCGCCATAGCGTCGGGACCCGCCCAAGCATTGCCCAATAGGTCTCGTGTTTCTTTTCGCATCCGGTGGATCTTTTACTTGACACATCCGGCCATAGCATCTGCCAATAGGGACAAGGCCACGCCCTGGTAAACGTGAAATACGGCAGGATGCTAGGCCTTCAGGCCTACAGCCAGGTCTCGGATCGATACGGGTCGATCCGTCTGTCGTCCTCGTCGATCAGACGCTTGAGCCATTCCAGCGCCGCGATGGCGGACCCGATGTGCTGCATTGTTCCGGAATTCGAGCAGGCTCAGCAGCCTCGGCAACATGCGTGGATAATGAAATGCCGTAGGAGGAACGTGGCACCGCCTGGGCTCGCTGCTTAGGAACCGCCAGTCTCGTATTTGCGGACCAGAGCCGAAAGTATCGCCTGTTCGGCAATTTCGGCACCGCTCCGTCGAGGGCCTTGATCGCGGACCCGGCGATGCGAGCCAAAAGGCGCTCCTCGCTGGCCCCTTTTCAATTTCTTGGCGATCGAGGCGACGACCCTACGTTCCCATTCGCCACCATCTTGTGCACTTTGATCTGAACCCTTCAAACTGGACCAGTTTTGGTTAGAGTTTTCCGGTGCATTTTCCTGGCTGGGAAAGGGACCAGAAGACGATGAAAGCGTCGCAGTTTTCGGACGCTCAGAAGGCGTTCATTCTGAAGCAAGGTGATGAAGGCGTGTCGGTTGCTGAAATCTGCAGGAAGGCGGGGATCAGCCAGGCGACTTATTTCAACTGGAAGAAAAAATACGCGGGCATGCTGCCACCGGAGATGAAGAGGCTGAAACAGCTCGAGGACGAGAATTCGCGCCTGAAGAAGATCGTCGCGGATCTGACGCTGGACCGCGAGATGTTGCAGGATGTCATCCGCCGAAAGCTCTAAGGCCTGCTCGGAAGCGGGAGATGGTGAAAGGCATGTGCTGCGATTGGGCGATCTCGATCCGACGTGCTTGTGGAGCGTTGAACTTCGATCGATCAACTCACCACTATACCTCTCGCCGTGCTGATCAGGCCGGTCTGGAACGTCGTATTCGCGAGATCTGCGAGATCCGTGTGCGGTACGGCTATCGCCGCGTGCATGTGCTGTTGGAACGCGAGGGTTGGGGCACCAACATCAAGCGAACCTACCGCATTTACAGGGACTTGGGGCTACAGTTGCGGAACAAGACACCGAAGCGGGGGGTAAAAGCCAAGCTTCGCGAGGATCGGCACATGGCCGTCGGACCCAACGACGTCTGGGCGATGGACTTCGTTCACGACCAACTCGCAACGGGTAAGAAACTGCGCGTGCTGACGGTGGTCGACACCTTCTCGCGCTACGTGCCGGTGCTTGATCCACGTCATAGCTATAGAGGCGAAGACGTTGTGCAAACCCTTGAACGGGTGTGCCAAAAAGCCGGCTATCCGAAAACGATCCGTGTCGACCAAGGGACCGAGTTCGTGTCGCGCGACTTGGACCTGTGGGCCTATTCCAAGGGTGTGACGTTGGACTTCTCACGCCCCGGCAAGCCGACTGATAATGCTTTCATCGAAGCGTTCAATGGCCGCTTCCGTGCAGAATGCCTGAACCAGCATTGGTTCCTGACCCTTGCGGATGCCCGCGAAAAGATGGAGGATTGGCGTAGATACTACAATCCTGTTTCATAACTCCCATCTTCCTATGTCATCGAAAGGAATAGATTTTCCTGATCTGGAGGCGATCCCGCGGGGTGGCGAGGGTTCTTCCGTACACGATCGAGAATCTGACGTGCTTGCGGGGTCGCGAGTTTGGAACGGCTGAAGATCCATGGGCCATCGGGTAGCGGATGAGCCCCCTTAATATCGCCAGCCTCGGCCGCCAGACGCAGCGTCTTTGGCGATATCCCGAGTAACTTCGCCGCACCGCCCAGATTAAGCCATGGCTCAACCCCGTCGATCTGCGGACGGAAGACCGGAATCTTGCGATATGACCTCAGCGCGGTGACCCGCTCCCGTGTCCAGCGATTGCCATTGCCGGTCGTCAGTCCGTTGCGATTGAGGACACCGGCAATCACATCATCATTGGCGATCAAGACGAGCTGTTTCACAGCGTCGACAATGTCGTCAGGGGTCGCATTTCTTTGGCCACGGTGTCGCTTCGGCAGGCGCAGTTCGGTGTGGACGCCTCCAACCCAATGAATGACGAGGACGATCTCAGAGGTTCCATCATCGAGATCGGCGACCACTTCATTGATGAGCGTGCGCACGATGCGCTTCTTCAGCCTTGCATCGGTTGTCGGCGCCGTCCAGACGGCGCGAAGGTTTCCCGCAAGTGCGGTTACCTGTGATGCGGACATGGGGAACGGATGCGGCGTAACTGTCCGATGTTTGGCAATCTTGGCCTCGATCTCACCGACGCCAGTCAGCGCCTTGTTCCAGCGTGCTTCCAGCTCCGACGTCACCAGCCTATTCTCCGGATCAGCCGCGTCATATTGCCGGAATGCCCGGTCGGCTACATAGCGTGCTGCCTCGAGGTCGCGCATCAGGGCATCCTGAACCTGATCGCGTTGGTTGGCCATATTGCGTTCCGCCTCGACGGCGGCGGCAATGGCTCCTGGCTCGACCACGCCGAGAAGTGCCTCTTCGATCGCGTCATCGACCCGCAGACCGCCGAAGGCGATGCAACGTGGTTCGCCGTTGTCGAGCAACCCTCGCCAACAGGAATAGCGCGGGATGTTATGGTTGGCTCCTGTGTAACGAACCGTCAGCTTCCGGCCGCACCTTTTGCAGCGGAACAGGCCGGCAAGCAGAGCGCCGCCATGCTTCGGCGCTCCATGATGGCGACTGGCCGGTACATTGTCGCTGACCATCTTGCGGATCTCCTCCGCCCGTTCCCAACTGATGTAACCTTCGTGCGCATCCGGGATCAGCGCCAGCCATTCATCACGCGCCTTGCGGCGAATTCCAGATCGGCCATCGTATCCTGGTACGGAACGACTCTTACCATAAGCATAAGCGCCGCCGTAGATCGGGTTCGCAATCATCCGGTGGATGGTGGCATAATTTGGCCTGCGCCAGATGACGTCACCGTTGGCGCACCTGACGGGCAGGTCCAATCCCTGCTCAAGGAACCATAGCAAGGCCTGCCGGGCACTCCCGAGTTCGGTGACCTTGTCGAAGACGAGTGCGATGGCTTCCTGGATGCGCCGATTGGGATCCTTCTCGATCCTGTCACCGGCCTTTACGAAGCCGGCCGGAACAGTGACGACGAGTTCACCGCGGCGAGCCTTCTCATAGCGGGCGGAAAGGGAACGCTGACGCAAGAGATCGAGTTCATACTCGTTGAGGCTGCCCTTCAAACCCAAGAGCAGGCGGTCGTTGCCCTGGCGGGGCGCATAAACTGCTTCCTGGTCGACCAGGACGGTATCGACAACGCGGCACATCTCGATGAGTTGCTGCCAATCGCGGCTGTTCCGGGCGAAGCGCGATACCTCACGCGCGGCCACGGCGCCTACCTTGCCAAGGCAGACTTCCGCCACCATCCGATCAAATCCAGCGCGGGTCACGCCGCCGGCGGCCGAACGACCAAGGTCGTCATCCACCGTCTCTATATGTGACCATCCAAGCGCTGCCAGACGGTCGCGCATGGCGTACTGGAGGGCGCTGCTCTCTCGATTGTGCAGAACCTGGTGAGCCGAGGACTGCCGAACATAGAGGATGGCCTTCCGCTCCAGATGATGCGGCGCGATCTTCTCATGCATCATGACCGGCCTCCTTCTGTTGGCAGGCATGTCCGCACTTTGCGTGATCGACGAACAGCCGCACGATGAGCACCGTCAACGCTTGGCGGGTCTCCTCCGGCAACTCCGACCATTGCGGCGTCCCTGCCGTCTTCCCCCGCTGCGGGGCCGAGAACAGATCGAACTGGCATGTCATGGGCTGGCGAGGCATGAACATCTCTCCGACTCGTTTCGTGAGAGACCAATGCTGCGCCCATTACCGAAGATTGCGATGAGGCATCAGCGTCCTTCAGCAATCTTGCCAAAGAATGCAGGCTTGCGAGATCGACGTGCGGGACCGCCAGGCTGCGCCAACAACCACTCACTGATCGGTCGAACATCCACGACGGGACCTCAAGAAGTCGACCAGAAGAAGAACCAGAAAGGCTGCAGCGGAAAATATGCGTCCCTTTAGACACCGCCTCATGCACGTGAACAAGCCGTCCGGACCAGGGATGCCACGGATACAGAAGCTCGCGAACCTCGGTCCCGTGGGTGTTCTGTCGTCGTGTTGTACAATGAGGAAAGACCTCATGCCGCCGAACTTCCCGCGCAGTTTCTTGGCCGAAACGACGATACAGCCGCTCCCCCTAGCAGCGCCTGCACCGGCCGTCAGGCCGGTTAAGCGAAGCGGGTTACCTCGATGAAGCTTGTTTACGGAGGAAACATTTGATTGATGAAAGGATAAACGCGCGCGAGACCGGCTTCTTACTTTTGCTTTCCCACAATAAAACTCGCTAAAATTTCCTGGCTTTTCGATCGACTCTCTTTTGAGAGGAACCCACAGGTGCCCCAGAAGACGCTGGCGATTTATCAATAGATGAAGAACTTGCCGTTGCCATCCCTTCCTCAGGAAGCGTAGCTACTTGAGCGGCACTGTCAATCGCTCTACGGCAGTCATCAAGGAAGTCAGCTATATATTCATTGACATAGACAACCAACGGCTCCTTTGGAACAACAATCAGACGCCGTTTGTCCGTTTTATCCCGAGTGATGTCGATGAACCCACGCAAATGCGCTGCCTCGACATACTTTTGGCAAACAGTCTGGTTTTTGAAAGGCAGATAGCGACACGCCTGCATCTTCGTCATGGGTTTGTTATTGGCGTCCATATGATATACTTTAAGCATCAATCCAAGAATATTCCTCAGGAATAGTTTTTCTTCGGAATTTTCGCTAAAGAGATCTGACAAAAACGAGTCAATTTTCTCAAGCTTATGCTTTACGCCGACGTCGATCTGTTCTGGCGTATATATTTTTCTTCGTGTTGTCTTCGCCACGGCCACGCCTCTGCGCAATGGGTCGTTCTGTTTTCACCCAAAGCCTGTTACCGGATCCCATCGCGGCGACATTTATCATATGTATGTCTTCATAACTACGACGAATATAAGAATTTGCGGGCGGTCGTGAGACTAACCTTCATCGTGCACGAGCCCCCGCTCTTGTTTTCACATCCATTTAAAAAAACAGTTACACAAGTGTAACTACGAGTGCTATCAAAAATTCGGGAGCTTCGCTTCCGATGGAAGGTCGGTCTCTTGATTGGCCCCCGACCAGATCGCCCGCCGCCCGAGCTGGCATGCAAGAGCCCGACCTTCCGTTTTGCACGTGGCTTTTCGAACCAGGGATCCGAAATGAATAAAGAGATTTGGAAAGATTACAGCCAACCTTTCGGGACGATTGGTCCATTGATGACAGTGGGCGAAATTCTGGAAAAGAATATTGATGCGGGATACAACGCCTATGATGAGTATGCAAACGCAGCTCTTCAGAAATTTGCTCGGTATGCCTCAGAATTCCTCTCCAATCCACATCCTCATTTAGGTCGGGACGGGAGCGTTTGCCCTTTCGTTCCCGAGGCTCTGACGAAGGGGCTTTTACGGGTTGCCGCGTCGCAAGCTGTTGCAGTTGACGAAATCGAAAACGATTTGGCGCGTATGCTCGCCGTCTTCAGCCAGATGAAACCCGTAAAGTCCTTCAACGATCGAACGGGCGACTGGATCTATAAGGCCATTATCATTGCCCTTCCTGGAATACAGGATGAAGGAGAGATCATCAGGATTGGTCAACTGCAAAAACGGCTGAAGCCCGACTTCATTCAGGAAGGTTTCATGATCGGTGAATTTTATCCAGGTTGCCCGGAGCCCGGTTTGCACAACAGGATGTTTCGACCGCTCGACACAACGGTTCCAGCCTTGGCTATTCGGCATATCACCAAATATGATGCTCCTTTCATGCTCGATAGCGATAAGTGCCTGGAGGCTTACTTCAGTATTTTTGGGAACGAGGGTCGCCGCCGCATTAGGCAGCTTTTGGAGCGAACCGCCTGAAACTTACTCGCAAGAGGGCTGTACTCGCAGTCGCTGAAACAGCTATCCTCGATCGTCCTACCAGGTGAACCGGAAGGAAACGACTATGTTGGACGTTCATCCGAACGTACTTGCTGAACTGCACCAGATCGGAGCGTCGACGGTACGATTGTGGCGCTATAGTGAGTTCGCCACCCCTATTACATCTCCTTCCGATTTAGCCTCTGCTATCGGCGTTCCCGTGGGGCGCGTTGCAAAGACGATGATTATTGCCGAGCAGAAAGCGAACGATGTGATGCGCCGGTCTCATCCTGCGCGCCACCTTTGTGCCGTTTTGCTGCCATCACCTTCAAAGATTGACATGAAAGCGGTTGCTGGCACGTATGGATGGAAACGAGCCGAGCTTGCTCAGAAAGAACAGGTACTCGATCTCTTCGGCTACCCGTCAGGAAGCGTATCACCATTCGGTCTCCAGAAGATCGCTGTACTGATCGACACCGCCCTTTTTTCTTATCCTACCGTAGTCACAGGTGCGGGCAAGGTTGGAGTCGAGCTTGAGATCGACACAAGCATGCTTTGGAAGATCGGGCAGCCGTTACAGACGCGTGGACGGGCCAGTCAAACCTAACGCCTCGTCACCTTTCATAGAGATGCCGTGAGGTAGGTTATTTCTTCGGGAAAGGAAATGCGGTTCCACGTAACGGCGCCTCGATTAGAGAATGAGGGTTCAATACGTATGTTGCGTAATCGGACTCATAGTGCGCACTATAACGAAAATCGTCACACCCGTCCCAACGTCTGCACGACATCTTCACCTCGATAGCTGTGAGGCGGATCAAGCGCGGGAACATAGCGTGAGAAGGTGGCGACCACCGTCAGGACCCGCAGTTTCTTTCCGGTTGCGAGCTGGTCGTGCACGAAGTCCATCGCCCACACGTCATTTGGTCCGACAGCCATTTGCCGATCCTCGCGAAGTTTCGCCTTAACACGGCGCTTCCGAGTCTTATTCCGCAGCTGCAGTCCCAAGTCCCTGTAAATGCGATAGGTTCGCTTGATGTTGGTGCCCCAACCCTCGCGTTCCAAAAGCACATGCACGCGACGATAGCCGTAGCGCACCCGCGCTTACAGGTCTAGACCGGCCTCGGCGCGGCGAGAGATGTAGTGATCGGTCGACCGATCGAAGTTCAACGCGCCACAGGCACGCCGGATCGAGATCGCCCAATCGCGGCACATGACACCACCTCCCGCTACCCCTCAGGCCTTAGGCGGTGTGGACTCTTGGGATTCCCAAGGCTGAGCAAATCAGATTCAAGACTGTCTTTTGGAGGCAGTCATGGGTGTTTTGGATCGTCTGATCCTTCGGGACGAGCAGTGGGAGCGGATATCGCACCACATCATTGGTGACGAGCGCACACGCGGTTCGTCCGGCCGCGACAACCGCATGTTTATGGAAGCGGTGCTTTGGATTGTGCGAACGGGCTCGCCCTGGCGCGATCTGCCAGAAGTGTTCGGCGAGTGGAACAGTGTCTTCCGTCGTTTCAGCCGCTGGAGCCGGAAGGGCATCTGGTGGCGCATATTCGAGGCGATGGCGGACGATCCAGACTTCGAGTACTTGATTGTTGATTCCACCATCATCCGCGCCCATCAGCACGCTGCCGGCGCAAAAAAGGGGCTGAAGATCAAGCCCTTGGCCGCTCCCGCGGCGGATTGAGCACCAAGATCCACATGGCCGTGCGGGGTCTCGGTTGCCCGGTCCGCTTCACATTGACCGCAGGCCAGAAGGGCGATGCGCCGCAAGCCGACGCCCTGATCGAGGGCCTACCCGCCGACATCATCATGGCCGATACCGCCTATGACAGCAATCACCTGCGCAATGCCATCGCCGATAAGGGCGCCGTGGCAGTGATCCCCAACAATCCTTCGCGTGCGCGAAAATACCCGCTCGACAAACATCTCTATGCTCAGCGACACCTGATCGAATGCTGCTTTTCTAAACTCAAGCAGTTCAGAAGGGTCGCGACGCGCTTCGAGAAAACCGCCGAAAACTACCTCGCCGTCGTCACTATCGCGGCGACAATGCTATGGATCAGATAACTGTCCACACGACCTAGAGCTTTCGGCGGATGGCGTCCTGCAGCATCTCACGGTCCAACGTCAGATCCGCGACGATCTTCTTCAATCGCGAATTCCCGTCCTCAAGCTGCTTGCGCCTCTTCATCTCTGGCGGCAACATGCCGGCGTACTTTTTCTTCCAGTTGAAGTAAGTCGTCTGACTGATCCCCGCCTTGCGACAAATCTCCGCGATCGAGACGCCCTCATCACCCTGCTTCAAAATGAACGCCTTCTGAGCGTCCGAAAACTGCGATGCCTTCATCGTGTTCCGTTCCTTTTCCCAGCCAGGAAAATGCACCGGAAAACTCTAACCAAAATTGGTCCAGTTTGAAGGGTTGAGAGCAATTTCCCTATCGTAAAACCTGTGATCCTATGAAGTTAAGATGGGGAATGTTAAGGACATACAACAGCGTGCACGAAAGACGCGGAAGCCAACTGCGTCACATCTATTTCTGGTATCGGCGCTGTTGCGCTGCGGCCAAAACCGCACTGGCTCCTGATCCTTCCACCTTCGGAAGGGGCCGTGATCTCGCCTGGGTCGACCGTATGCTAGTTCGATCAGCAACCCTTTGACGGTGAAGATTCCTGGTTATTCACCTGGTGGATCAATGCCATACAAACAATCAATTTTACGAAGCCATGGGATGTTATTAAACACCTCGATTATGAATTGGGGACCCCATGATGTTGCTCCACCGAGAGCAGCCGAGGGCAAGGTCACAGACCTGGCCGGTAAATGGAGACGAACATGGCCAACGTGGAACTGCAGAAGGCGCTCTCGTCTGCCAATCAAGCGCCGAGACATAGCTCTGGGTCCTTTCTTCGCCTACTGCAGGAGCCTCGTCGCATTAAACCGAATACCAGCTTTAACACATTTGGGTCGCCACAAAAGCTGAACAACCACTATCCGATCTTGCCAATCCTTGGCTTCTCAAAAGTGAACGGAGCTGTGGGTATGCGAGATGGGGTGTTACCCACCGCGAAGTCATACATGAATACGAATGATTCAATGTCATTTCAACGTGAGCATTATGATTAGCTCATCGGCGTCAGCATCGTTTTTTAGAACCAGCAGCTTTTCGATGATTCCTGGCGAAAGACATCGGGGCCACCCTCCGGTCTTGGTCACCGAAAATTCGCCGCCAAACTTGGAGACATTTAAATGACAAACTCTCTTCCCGCAAAGCTGATGGTTGGTATCTTCGACCATTTGGACGAAGACGGAAGGGAGATTGGGCGCCAGTATGAAGATCGGATGAAGTTGGCAGAGGTCTGCGATCGCCTTGGCTTTTATGGATATCACGTCGCAGAGCACCACTGTACTCCCCACGGCAGAGGACCTTCGCCGAATCTATTTCTAGCAAGCGTAGCTCAGCGCACGCAGCATCTTCGTCTCGGTCCTTTGGTTATGCTGTTGAACCTTTA
This sequence comes from Rhizobium sp. BT03, assembly GCF_030053155.1. NCBI lineage: Bacteria > Pseudomonadati > Pseudomonadota > Alphaproteobacteria > Hyphomicrobiales > Rhizobiaceae > Rhizobium > Rhizobium sp. BT03. The sequence goes on along the minus strand of NZ_CP125643.1, from coordinate 194,794 downwards.
TCATCCGTTACGTGCGTTTGAAGAAATTTGCATGCTGGATCATCTGAGCGGTGGCAGGCTCGAGTTGGGCATGGGGCGCGGCTCCTTACCAATCGAATGGAGCTTTTTCGGTATTGATGAGGAGGTGGCGACATCGCGCTATCTCGAAGCCAGCGAGATCGTCATCCAAGCGATGAAGGAAGGAGCTCAGGCTCTTTCCTACAAAGGCGACCACTTTGAACTAGACAAAGTCCCGTTGATGTTGCGGCCACACCAACGTCCTCAGCCTCCGAGATGGATTACAACCAGTCGTCCTGAGGTTGCGCGCTGGGCGGCTGAGAACGATACAAATCTTGCCTGCGGGGGCCCTGCTTCTGCTGTTCGCCAGATCACTGATGCCTACCGAGCACACGAGAGACGTACCGCCGGGGGCAGGAAACGGGCGCCGTTCCTTGGGTTGGTCCGAATGGTGGTGGCCGGCAGCACGACGAAGCATGCCATTTCGCTCGCGGCCCCGGCTTATCAACGGTGGCTTCGGAGCTTTAGGTTTCTGTACGAGATTAACGGGATACAGACTCCTCAGAACCTCCCGCCGGATTTTGATGCAGCAGTAGACTGTCAGTTGTGCGTAGTTGGTACTGCTGCTTCAGTTAGGCAAGATCTTCTCGATCATGTCGAGGAAGCAGGTGCTAATTATCTTCTTTGCCAGCTGGCGTTTGGTGATTTGCCATTGGAGGCTTCCTATTACACTGCAACGAGCGTTCACTCTGGAGTTATGGCTTAATCTGGACTGGCCTCAGGTTGCTTTCCGATCACAGAGATTAAGTCTCTGTGGCCGCGCCCTCAAATCGATTGAGGAGCGTCAAGGCGAATTCAGCCATCGCCGTAGGAACAGCCATTGTGGAATGGGCTGCACTATTGGATAGTTAAAAGATATGCGATTTAAGGGCCTCGATCTAAATCTCCTTGTCGCGCTCGATGCACTAATGATTGAGCGCAACCTTACTGCGGCGGCACGTAGCATTAATCTGAGCCAGCCCGCAATGAGTGCAGCTGTCCGCCGGCTCCGCTCCTATTTCCGCGATGAACTATTTACGATGCGTGGTCGTGAGTTCGTTCCAACTCCGCGTGCGGAAGACCTCGCGCCTGCGATTCGTGAGGCTTTACAGCATATTCGGCTCAATATCATACCCTGGGATAAATTTACTCCTGATCAATCAGATCGTCATTTCCGAGTAAGCTTATGCGATTTCGTTACAGTTGTTCTTTTTCAGAAGATACTGGAGCGTCTTGCGCGGGAAGCACCCGGCATTAGTTTTGACTTGCTGCCTCTTACTGACAATCCAGACGAGCTTTTGCGACGCGGCGACGTAGACTTCCTTATTAGCCCACCGCTATTCATGTCGAGCGCGCACCCTAAGATAGATCTATTTCAGGAACGACTGACTTGCGTCGGCTGCAGTAATAACAAACAACTTGAGGAAGCCCTTACTGCCGAGGAGTATTCTTCAATGGGGCACGCGGTAGTTAGGTTCGGTCGGACGCAGCAGCCTACCATAGAAGATTGCTTCTTGCAGGAGCATGGCCTCAAGAGGCGGGTCGAAGTCGTTGTTTCAAGCTTTAGCATGATCCCCGCCGCCCTAATGGGCACCGATCGCATCGCAACCGTTCCGTTACGACTAGTTGGGCTTTTTGAGGACACGATACCATTGCGGATGACTGCGCCCCCGATAGCGCTGCCGACATTCACCGAGGCAGTCCAATGGCCGGTACTTCACGACAAAGATCCGGCAAATATCTGGATGCGAGATATAATGGTTCAGGAGGCAGCGCGATTGCCGTGACCATCCTGAAACCTAGGAAGCTGGGCTGCATTGGGAGCGACGACCCGCGACGCGGCCGATTAGCTGAAGACGGCACCACCTGTGAGTGACCCGCAGGCCATTTTATCGACGAAGCTGAGCGCTACGCCCGTCGCCGATCGGCCGCCCTTCGGACGATTGCGCGACGTGCTGTCTAGCACCTTCGGCGGCAAATCGAAGGGTGCTGGGGGACCACAATTGCTCCGCACCGCAACCCGCCGCTACCGCCGCAAATACAGCAACCTAAAACCGTCGGAGCGAACTCAAAACTGGATAAAACTTGGGGGCAAGGTCAGCGGCCTTCCCCGGATGGATACCTTTGAAAAGCCTCTTTGGTGGCTGTTGAACTTATTCGGGCTCGGGCGGATCTTACTCAAGCAGGAACCTTGGTCAGGAACCGGATTGTTGTAGCAACCCATGTATTTTAGGTGCGTTGGAGGACATCATACGGGAAGCTTCCTCAACCAATATCTCCCTGAACCAGATGCTCCCTGGATCGGCATTATGGAGCGCTGGCCATTGAACAGCTTCTGTGAAGACGGGGAGCGGTAACGGAAGGTTGATGATCCGCAAAGGGAAAGTACTTTCGTAATGCTCGACTAAGCGAAGCGGTAGGTTAGCTATGCGGTTCGTGCCACGCAGGACTGGTGGTATTAAGCTAAACCCTTGCACGACGACCTCCACCCGCCTCTGAATACCATTCTCGAGCAAGAACCAGCCCTCGACCGATGGCTTCAAAAAGCGCCCAAACGCGGCAGCGACGTGTCCCGTGGAGACATATTGCTCGATCGTCAGCGCTGAAGGTAGGTCCACATTTGTCGAACAGGCTACACATACAAACTTCTCTGTGAACAGTTTTGCGCTCGGGTGTGCTCCCGAGAGAAAAAATTCAGGCACGATGAGGAAGTCGACGTCACCGCGGCTAAGCATCTCGTACGGATCACTATCCAAAGGCAGCAACTCAAAGCTGACTGCGGGCGCTTCTCGAGCAACTCGCTCAATGATTTTATTGAAGTATATCAGCATCATGAAATCGGACAGAACTATTCTAAAGCATCTGTCAGACTTCGACGGGTTAAACGGCTCCCAAGAGATGATTGAGCATTGTACCTGCAAGAGAGTTTCACGCACTGCCGAGGCAAGTCCTTCGGCACGGGGCGTCAGCCGAAGTTCTCGACCATTCATTGTAAACAATTCGTCGCGGAAATAGTCCCGAAGCCTACCAATGGCGGCACTCATTGCTGGTTGACTTAGATTGATACTACGTGCGGCAGCCGTTAGGTTGCGCTCGGTCGTGAGCGCATCCAATGCAACGAGCAGGTTTAGATCAAGGCCCTTGAAACGCATCTTTAGTCACATCCAAACAACGGATATTTTATATCCAAACAATCGATTTTTCCAGTACAGAACCTTCCAGCATAGATCCAATGAAGGTTCGTCAAAAAGGCTTAGGTTAGTTTGGTGATCAATTAAGTAGGCCGCATAGTTACGATAGACGTTATAGTTGCAGATAATCCACTTTAAATATCGAATGGCACCTTAGCAATAGGCGATGTGGAGCGGCGTCACCGAGCGACATGAAATGCTAGTGAACGGATGGGCGGAAGTAGGTTCATCATATCGCGATACCGGAGAGGCTTTGCCGTACGCTGGCTATCGACTGGCGGGCTCCTTCTGTTTGGAAGCATGTTCAAGATATTGGTGGCGTGCCAGTAATTTGTGATGAAAAGATCAACGCGCCTGAAGGCGCTTGAGGAAGAGAACGCCACACTGAAGAGACTGCTCGCCGAGCAGATCCTGGATACGGCCCCACTTCCCGAGCTCCTTAAAAAATAGAAAGGCCCGCCGCCAAGCGCGACGCCGTCGCACGCCAGAAAGCCGTCGTGGGCCTTTCGGAACGAAGTAGGTCGCCCGACTGCCGCCTTGCGTTCTCCGCTATCGAGATGCCGTCATCCGGTCGGCGTCCGCGTTACTCGCCTCGGGATCGTCAAAGCGGTTGCCGTCATTAAAAGCTAAGAATTCGGCCGGACTTGCCTAAATCGTCTTTCATAAGCCTCTATGAAGGCTTCCGGAATCGGGTCGCTAAACAATGGGAAATCAACCGGTTTGCGTAAGCCGGTGCTTGGCCGGATAGTGCCGCCATCGAGCCCCGGCCGCCATCCGGCTCCGAAAAAGAAAGCACCATACCGCGCCGCAAGCATCGGGGTCACAGGATTAAGAAGGCTTAGAAATACGGAAACTTCCGCTGCGCTGACTGAGGTATCTGCCCTTGAAAAAGACGCAACGTCGAAAAAGGCGTCTATGGCGTCCATGGCATCCCAGACGCGCAAGTCCTGCACCGCTTCGGAATATCGTTTAACATTGTGGTTCTGCTCGACTGTCAGCTTGTCGGCCGTCAGCGTCTCGTTACATCCGGCGTACTTGCGCAAAGCCGTTTCGAAAGCACGAATTCTAGCCGCGGTCTGAAGCAGCCCCTCGATCAGAAAATCGTTGTCGTTTGCGCCAAATGGCTTGGCGATGCTAGCCAAATAGTAGCGCAGCACGTTCGTGTCGATATCTGCTGCCACCTCGTCAGCCCACACAGCGTGGTCACGGCTAGTAGAAAATTTCGCGCCTTCGAGCTTATAAAAGTCCTGAATTGCATGGTTGTATGGAATCGCATAACCGCGCGAGAACAAACTAGCAGTAACGCCGATCGTGTAATAAAACCGGTTATCCTGACCCATGAAGAATACGAGTCTCGTGCTCGCGTTGCGCATAGTGTCATCGAGATCTGCGCCATTTTGCTTGCAGAGGCGTTCGATTCCTGTCTCATAGCACCACAATCCTTCAAACCAAGTCATTAAAGTTTGGCCTGCCACCTCCACCGGGGAGTTCAAAGTCACACCACGGTCGAAATGCCGCGACATCGGCAATGCCATCAGTTTTGACCGTAGCCAGTCAAGTTCTTTGCGCTTTATGGATTCCGGCCATCCGCTCGCCTCAATGGCGTGATCGAGCCCCGGAGCAAATTTTTCAAGCTCAAAATGAACCTGTCGAATCGGGCGCAAGATAAGGCTCTGGCCGCATGTCGTGTGAATCGGGTTGCGTAGTAGATTGTGTTGCAGCGCCGAGCCGCAATCTTCGCAAAGGTTACTATCTGTTGGCGCGTTACAAGCTGGACACTCTCCGACCGCGAGTGAGTCTGCGGCGAACTCTTCGCACGTCCCGCAATACAGTTGCTCTCCGTCGCGCAGCTCAACGTAGCCGGACGCTCTTAGTTGGTCGTAGATCGCCAAGCTGCGGTCTTTGTGGTCTTCGCTTGAAGTCCTTACAAATACGTCCGGTTCAATATCAACTGACCGCAGACACTGCAGAATTTCTTCAATGTGCATGTGTGCGACGTCATCAACCGGCCTGCCAAGCTTTCGGGCTTTCACCAGCGTGTAAGTGCCATGTTCGTCCGCACCTGTCACGTGATAGGCCGCGTTGCCTACCATGCGGTGGTAGCGTACGAACACGTCGGCGAGAAGGTACACGCCACCTATATGCCCAAGATGCAGCTTGCCGTTCGGGCACGGCGGCGCCGAGCAGGCAAAAAAAGTATGTTGGTTTGCTCTCAATTCAATCCCACCATATCGAAAGGAACTTTAAGCTGGTTTGAGGGCTGCTATTTTTGATCGCGTGTTTTTGGTGCGGCGCTATATAGACCATCGTGTCCCCACTGACTGCGGAGGTTTCTCCATCGGATTGAAACACGCCGCTGCCCGAGTGACCTGCCACGGTACTTTCACCCAGCAGCGACTAGAGCCCCGGCGGTTTTGAGTACGCCAAGTGGCGCGGTGTGAGCAACCGGCGGAAACGCGAAGCTTTCATCTTGCGCAGCGTTGGAGCCGGTTGCGGCGATGGTCCCGGCAAAGTCTGCCGGGGTTTTGTATCCAAGCGATGAGTGCGGCCGGAAATGGTTGTAATCGTCCGCCCATTCAGCAATGGCGCTGCGGGCATGATCGAGGCCGAAGAACAGGCTTTCATTGAGTAACTCGTCGCGCATCCGACCGTTGAAACTCTCGACATAGCCGTTCTGCATCGGCTTTCCCGGCGCGATGTAGTGCCACTCGACCTTGTGATCCTTCGACCAGGCAAGGATGGCATTCGACGTTAGTTCGGTGCCGTTGTCGGAGACAATCATTCCTGGCTTGCCGCGTCGTTCGATCAGCGTCGTCAGTTCTCGGGCGACACGTCGACCGGAGATGGATGTGTCCGGGATCGCCGCCAGGCATTCGCGCGTTACGTCATCGACGATGTTGAGCACGCGAAACCTCCTTCCGCAAGCGAACTGGTCGTGCACGAAGTCTAGCGACCAGCGGGCATTGGCCTTAGCTTCGACCAGAAATCGGAGCACGCGTGCGGACAGCACGGCGTCTGGCTTTGCGCTTGCGAACGGAAAGACCTTCCTCGCGATAGAGCCGGTAGATGCGATTGACGCCGGACGGCTCTCCGTCCCGCCGAAGCAGGACGAACAGTCGCCGGTAGCCGAAACGCCGTCGCTCATTGGCGAGGTCGCGCAGCTTCGCTCGCAATTCTACCTCCGGCGGTCGGCAGGACCGATATCGCACCATCTTCCGATCCGCAGATATAATCTGGCAGGCCCGCCGTTCCGAAAGACCCATGACGGTCTTCAGATGCGCGACGGCGTCGCGTTTGGCGGCAGGCCCTACCATTTTTTTGCAAGAAGCTCGCGAAGTGCGGCTGCATCCAGCATCTGTTCGGCCAGCAGCTTCTTCAGTCTCGCGTTCTCGTCTTCAAGCGCCTTCAGCCGCTTCGCCTCGGAGACTTCCATGCCGCCGTATTTGGCTTTCCAATTATAAAATGTTGCTTCTGAAATTCCGTGCTTGCGGCAGAGGTCGGCCACCTTCGCGCCAGCCTCCTGCTCCTTCAGCACCGCAATAATCTGCTCTTCGGTAAATCTCTGCTTCTTCATTCATCCGTCCTTTAATGGGCCGGACTCTAATCCATTCTGGAGGAAATTCGCAGTGGCAGGTCATTTGGTCTCGATGTTGCACAAGGAGCCAATTCCAGCGGCCACGAAGTACTTGGTATGCACCCGTGGGAACAACATGGGCGCTTCAATTGAACGGAAACTCAAATTTATGGCTGGCTCTGACAAATTACGGACGATCAGCGATAGTTCGGGTCTCCAGCGGGATTGCAGCATGAGGCCGGCAGTCAATACCAAAGGACATTACTGCGACTTCGCCGAATGCCGGTAATAGACATCCGCCAGAATGTGGTGGTCATGGCGGTAGACTTCGGCCATGATATTATAGAGGCTTGGATCGTGAGCCTCGAAATCTTCTGATGTGGCAATGGTGAGATTGCCTCGGCTGTAAGCCAAGTTCGTATTGAACCAAAATCGCGTGCCCTCGGCCCAATACTCATCGACGTTGTTCTCCATATAGGAACACGCCCAGAGGCCTTTCTCGTAGGCGTGCGAATAGGCACGTTCAACTCGTGCAACGAGATCAGGATCTACCGTGCGCAGCGCGTTGAAAATATTATGTGAGAATTCGTGAACAAGAATGTTCCCGCCGTAATACCGCGTGCCCGGCACGCCCATCAAATTCTCCACAGCTCCCGTCGTGTAGAGCCCGCCCATGCCGCGCGCCCTTTGTGCCCAGTAGTCTCGGGCAGTCATCTTGCCGATCGTGTTGGCGTAATCCCGCCGCTCGTCAGGGGTGAGACGTGGATCATCGGGAAGAGGCTTCTTCCAATCCCGCTGCTCGGGAATATCAGTCGTCGTCTCGTCAATTGCCATGACGCCCACCCGCGCTCCAGCCTGGATTAAAGCATCGCGGACATCACGGCGTTCTGACAACATGTAGAGGACAATGTCACGTGAGATCAATAGTGCCGTGTCTGGAACCTTGTTTGACGAAATAATAGGTATGCCCGCTGCGTCAGCATATTTGGCATAAAATGGATCCAGATTGAGTGATGTCGGTGGGCTGCGAACTATGAAAGTCTCGAAACTCGATACATCAGCCGCGGACAAAGGCGAGTCAGATAAGACATTCTCAGCGCCGCCGAGTCTGCCTGCGGATGCAGCAAGAAGGTACCCACCGCACAACACCATCCCCATCGAGCATACATCCATCATCGTGACCTCTCGTTAACGGCTGTCTTTCGTGAGACGACGCAACAACCGTGCCAGTCACTAAGTATTTCCTCGGGGGCTCATCGGCGCCGCCGGCTCTGTACCAGACCATGTGCGTGACGATCGGCATCCGGTGACCAGGGTATGACGATCACCTCATACCGTTATCTAGGAGAAAATTGCGATCTCGCGGCCGCCTCGCCAGTCCTGGGAGGCGTTTGCTGTGTCCGGGGTCCTAAAAGCTTGCACCGGAAACGCACTGATCTGCGAATCCATTCCTGTACCCATCATCTTCTCCCGAGGTCGGGATCGCCAGGCAAGTATGTCCTCTGGCAATCTTCGCCGATACCCAGCGTGCCGGTCCATGGGCTGCGATAGCCAAAGCGAACCAGGGCGTTTTGCGAGGGGAACCCCTTTCAGATTCAACAGGAGAATGCTGCTGCCTATCGCCGCGTCCCATTTTGTGTGGAATCAGACTGTCGCAAACCGAACATTCCGAAAAAACCCCTCCGCCAGGTCGGGTCGTTCGACGACTTTCGACGCCGGGATAGACCAGCCCGGTTCCGCCGATGGTTCTAATGTGATCTCGACAATTTGCCTGATTATCGCCGAAAACGTCTTTGGCTTGCTTCTGCCTGAGTAGCGAGCCTCTCAGTCATGGTCAACTTTTCAGTTCAATGTCCTGGATGCCTGATCAAGATGATCCAGCATGATGGACAAGGCGGCATGTTCACGAAGAAGTTGGAGCCCGGCCGCTTCATCTGGCGTCGGCAGCCGATGGCAGGCCGATTGATTGGAACGCATCCATTGGACGGATGAGTTCCATCCAAACAAATGATTTCACCAGCTTATACCAGTGCCATTAGAAGCGCCCCAACGAGTGCGTATCAAGTAGTTGCTCTGTCGACGCCTGGACAGAGTATTAAGTGGAGGTTTAGGTATGAGCCCTCAGGTGCGGTGGAAAGTGTGCTGGGAAAACGAGTTGGAGCTCTCTGACCACACGGAGCTCGCAGATTTCTTTCGGAAGACCTATGGGCCAACTGGAGCTTACAACGCCCTTCCATTCGAAGGTGCTCGTAGTTGGTCAGGAGCTAGGCCCGAGCTTCGCGTAATAGGCTATGATGCGCACGGTGTGGCCGCTCACATGGGGTTGTTGCGTCGTTTCGTTCGGGTTGGCGAGGTCGATCTACTCGTATGCGAGCTTGGATTGTGGGGCGTGCGTCCAGATCTTGAGGGGTACGGCATTAATTCGATGCGCATTGTTTACCCAGTGCTGCAGCAACTTGGCGTTCGGTTTGCGTTCGGCGGTGTTCGGCAGGCGTTGCGCAACCTTGTTCTCAGGCTCTGCCGAAATGGTCTTGCGACGGTTTTGGAAGGGGTACGCGTGCGATCCACCCTTGCCGATGTTTATCTCAACCTCCCGCCGACGCGCTGTGAAAACGTAATTTTGGTAGTATTCCCAATAGGATGCTCAATGAGTGATTGGCCATCGGGGACCTTGATCGAGCGGAATGGCCCTGAGCTATGAAAGAGCATGGTCCCATAGCTGAAGTTATCCGAAGAGACGGTGGCGGCCCAGTGATCGGTGCGTCTATTTAACCCTCGATGACGGACCGACCCACACGATGACACATCCCGCACCTTTCGATCTGCGAACGCTTAGACGTCAAGCGTGAGATATTCGAGACAAGCAGGACCATCAGGAACATATGCCCCGAAGCCTCGGTACCGCAATCCGGGCACCTGGTGGAAGTATGAACATCATCGGCTAATGCCGTATTTTTGCGCGCTCGCGGGTTCACGATCCGCGCTCCTCGTTCGACCCGCTAACTGACGCCACTGCCGCAGAGCACGGCATCGGAGCCTGCGCACAAGCGCACTGCCGACCATACTGCGATGGCCGACAACCCAGATCTTCTTGTTGGACAAGTCGTACACTCAGAGCTCTTCCCGGCTGTTCAGGGCCTTCCAGTGCTTGACATCCTCGCGCACCATCTCGGCGACGAGCTCCTGAACCGGGGCCTTGTGTTGCCAGCCCAGCTTCTGGCGGGCCTTGGTCGGATCACCGGCAGAAGATCAACTTCCGTCGGGCGGAGGTATCGAGGATCGACTTCAACAAGGCAGGCACCGGACGCGGAGTCGTAGCCAGTCTACGCCGGACGCCTTCCATTCCAAAGTAATGTTCACGTCGGCAAAAGCCCGCTCGAGAAATTGGCCGACACTCGTCGTCTCGCCGGTCGCCAAGACGTGGCCATCCGGTTTGTCCTGCTGCAGCATGCGCGACATGCCCTCGACATACTCACGTGCGTGGCCCCAGTCGTAGCTCCTGGCGCTGTTTTTGGCCAGCTGTCGGGCGCGGCGGGCCTGCGCGATCGAAGTTGGCTTGTTCAGCCACAAGGCGAAGCTCTATCACCTGGGCGCTCGCAGCGTCTCCCGTGCGATACGCCATTTCTCTCTTGGCTACAGGGATGTGCGATTGTCTCCTGTTTTCAAAGCTCTTTGTCCTGCTGATGGTCGCGGTCGCGCTGGCGCGCGGTCGACCTAGACATGTCCTGCGATTGATGAATCGATTGTGAGGTGACGAGAGCGACCGAAGCTGATTCAACATCCACAGCGGAGAAGTGGATGATGGGACAGGCCCTGAGCGATGATCTCCTAATACGGGTTTTGAAAGCGTCTGCGGCGGGCATGTCGGCTCGACAGGCTGCGGCTCGTTTCGGAGTTGGGATTTCGACGGCGATCCGCTGGATTGAAGAGCGAAAGAGGGTGAGTTAACTGCTCTGCCACAGAGCTGGAGACGACCTTCGGCAGTGGATGCACACGAGGAATTCGTTGTCGCGTTGATCAACGAGCGTAGGGATGTGACGCTCGATGAGATGGTTGAGCGCTTGTCCGTCGAGCGGCAGGTGAAGATCAGCCGCAGCGCACTTGGCGCCTGGCTTCGAGGCCGTGGGTGGACCTTTAAAAAAAGACCGCACACGCACTGGAGCAGGACCGACCGGACGTCCTGAAGCGCCGGCGCGCCTGGTTCGATGGTCAATTGGACCTCGATCCGGAGAAACTGATCTTCATCGACGAAACCGGCCTCTCGACCAAGATGTCACGTCTGCGCGGACGTGCATTGCGAGGTGAGCGTTTGCCGTGCCGGCGTGCCGCACGGCCATTGGAAAACAACGACTTTCACCGGTGCGTTGCGCCTCAGCGGAATGACCGCCCCATTCGTCTACGATGGCGCGATGAACGGCAACGTCTTCCTTGCGTATGTCGAACAGGTGCTGGTGCCGCCCCTGGAGATCGGCGACGTCGTCATTATGGATAACCTGCCTGCACACAAGATAGCCGGTGTCCGCGATGCCATCGAACGTGCCGGCGCCAAGCTCATGTTCCTGCCGCCCTATAGTCCGGACTTCAATCCAATCGAGAACGCATTCTCGAAGCTGAAAGCCATGTTGCGAGGCCGAGCCGAGCGAAAGATCGATGCTCTATGGGATGCGGTCGGGGCCTTGATACCGCGCTTCACTGCGGCAGAATGCGCAAACTACCTTAAGGCCGCTGGATATGACCCAGATTGAGCAGGATTTGCTCTAGCGGTGCAAGTGATGCCATCACGACACCGTCTGTCGGCTTTGTCTGATCGGCGACATTAGGTTTGTTTGGCAGTTTCCTGTGGTGGTTCGGAGTAACTTTCTGAAACCCAACAAAAGGATCTTTCCTTTGGCTCGATCGGCCCACATGGCACGGGTTTTGAAGATTGCCATGCGAGGCGGCGCGAGCTGCCTGCCTTTTACTCAGCGATGGATGGAACGAAAGAAGGAAGGCGATATGTCAGATTTGCGTCAAATCGCATTTTACGGCAAAGGGGGGATCGGCAAGTCCACCACCTCCCAAAATACGCTCGCAGCGCTTGTCGACCTCGGGCAGAAGATCCTGATCGTCGGATGCGACCCGAAAGCCGACTCCACCCGGCTGATCCTGAACGCCAAAGCACAGGACACGGTTCTGCATCTGGCAGCGCAGGAAGGTTCGGTGGAAGACCTTGAGCTCGAGGACGTGCTCAAGGCCGGCTACAAAGGCATCAAGTGCGTGGAGTCCGGCGGTCCGGAACCGGGCGTCGGCTGCGCCGGGCGCGGCGTCATCACCTCGATCAATTTCCTTGAAGAGAACGGTGCATATGACGATGTCGACTACGTCTCCTATGACGTGCTCGGCGATGTGGTGTGCGGTGGCTTTGCGATGCCGATCCGTGAGAACAAGGCCCAGGAGATCTACATCGTGATGTCCGGCGAGATGATGGCGCTCTATGCCGCCAACAACATCGCCAAGGGCATCCTGAAATATGCCCATTCCGGCGGCGTGCGGCTCGGCGGCCTGATCTGTAACGAGCGCCAGACGGACCGCGAGCTCGACCTCTCCGAGGCGCTGGCTGCCAGGCTCAATTCCAAGCTCATCCACTTTGTGCCGCGTGACAACATCGTCCAGCACGCCGAGCTCAGGAAGATGACGGTGATCCAGTACGCGCCGGACTCCAAGCAGGCCGGGGAATATCGGGCGCTAGCCGAGAAGATCCATGCCAATTCGGGCCAAGGGACCATTCCGACCCCGATTACCATGGAAGAGCTCGAAGACATGCTGCTCGACTTCGGCATCATGAAGAGCGACGAGCAGATGCTGGCCGAACTACAGGCCAAGGAGTCAGCGGTGGTTGCGGCTCAATAACTGCCGCTGTCGACAGGACGCGCTGGCCCTTGCGCCAGCGCGTCCTTCCAAGAAAGCCGCTTCGGCGACGACGACCTAACCCGAACCTTGAAAGGGGGCAGGGGCCCATGAGCCTTGATTACGAGAATGACAGCGTTTTGCATGAACAGCTCATTGCGGAAGTATTAGCGCAATATCCAGACAAGGCGGCGAAGCGCCGCAAGAAGCACCTCAGCGTCGCAACGAGCGGCGACGAGCCTGGCGATGAGCCGAAGGCCCTTTCCGAATGCGACGTCAAATCGAACATCAAGTCCATTCCGGGCGTGATGACGATCCGCGGCTGCGCCTATGCCGGTTCCAAAGGCGTGGTATGGGGGCCGGTCAAGGACATGGTCCACATCTCGCACGGGCCGGTCGGTTGCGGTCATTATTCCTGGTCGCAACGCCGCAACTACTACGTCGGCCTGACGGGCATCGACACGTTCGTGACGCTGCAGTTCACCTCAGACTTCCAGGAAAAGGACATCGTGTTCGGCGGCGACAAGAAGCTTGAACAGGTCATCGACGAGATCGAGGAGCTTTTCCCCCTCAACAACGGCATCAGCGTGCAGTCGGAATGCCCGATCGGGCTGATTGGCGACGACATTGAGGCGGTGTCGCGCAAGAAGGCCAAGGAGCACGAAAAGACGATCGTGCCGGTACGCTGCGAGGGCTTCCGCGGCGTCTCGCAATCGCTCGGCCACCACATCGCCAACGACGCCATCCGTGACTGGGTTTTCGACAAGAACGAAGTCGAGTTTGAGACCGGCCCTTACGATGTCAACGTCGTCGGCGACTACAATATCGGTGGCGACGCGTGGGCTACGCGCATTCTATTGGAGGAGGTGGGGCTGCGCGTGGTCGGCAACTGGTCGGGTGATGCCACGCTCGCTGAGGTCGAGCGCGCGCCAAAGGCCAAGCTGAACCTCATCCACTGCTACCGCTCGATGAACTACATCTGTCGGCACATGGAGGAAAAATACGGCATCCCGTGGATGGAATACAATTTCTTTGGTCCGTCCCAGATCGAAACCTCCCTGCGCGAAATAGCCAAGCACTTCGGTCCGGAAATCGTCGACAAGACCGAGGCTGTCATCACCAAGTACCGGCCCCTGGTCGATGCTGTCGTCGATAAGTACCGGCCGCGCCTCGAAGGCAAGACGGTGATGCTCTATGTCGGCGGCCTGCGTCCTCGCCACGTCATCACGGCCTATGAGGACCTCGGCATGCGGATCGTCGGCACCGGCTACGAGTTCGCCCACAACGACGACTATCAGCGCACCGGCCATTATGTGAACAAGGGTACGCTGATCTATGACGACGTGACCGGTTACGAGCTGGAAAAGTTCATCGAAGGCATCCGCCCCGACCTTGTTGGGTCCGGCATTAAAGAGAAGTATCCGGTGCAGAAGATGGGCATCCCCTTCCGCCAGATGCACTCCTGGGATTATTCCGGCCCGTATCACGGCTATGACGGCTTCGCCATATTCGCCCGCGACATGGATCTGGCCATCAATAATCCGGTGTGGGATCTCTACGACGTCCCCTGGAAAAAAGAGGCCGCGCCAGCTGAGGCGGTTGCGGCCGAATGAGAGCCTGGCCTGTCTTGGGAAGGGGCAGGCCAGGCTCTTCCCATCGGACTTGATCCGCACTCGTGACAGATGACATCCCATTGCCGCCACCGGTGCGGCGCGATGAAAAGAAAGGTGCTTACTATGCCGCAGTCGGCGGAAAAAGTTCTCGACCATGCTCCCCTGTTCCGCGAGCCGGAATACAGGCAGATGCTCGCCGAGAAGAAAGCCAATTTCGAATGCCCCCACCCGGATCAGGTCGTTGCCGATCAAAACGACTTCACGAAGACCTGGGAGTATCGCGAAAAGAACCTGGGCCGCGAAGCCCTGGTCGTGAACCCGGCCAAAGCCTGCCAGCCGCTCGGTGCCGTCTTCGCAGCCGCAGGCTTTGAGCAAACGATGTCCTTCGTCCATGGCAGCCAGGGCTGCGTCGCTTATTACCGTTCGCATCTGTCGCGTCACTTCAAGGAGCCTTCATCGGCGGTCTCGTCCTCGATGACGGAGGACGCGGCAGTGTTCGGCGGGTTGAAGAACATGGTCGACGGGCTCGCCAATACATACAAGCTCTACGATCCGAAGATGATCGCCGTCTCGACCACCTGCATGGCCGAAGTCATTGGAGACGACCTCCACGGCTTCATCGAAAACGCAAAGAACGAAGGGTCGGTCCCGCACGACTTCGATGTTCCTTTCGCCCACACGCCTGCCTTCGTCGGCAGCCACGTCGATGGCTATGACGGCATGATCAAGGGCATTCTGGAGAACTTCTGGAAAGGCAACGAGCGGAAGGAGGTTGCTCAAGCCATCAACATCATTCCCGGCTTCGACGGCTTCTGCGTCGGCAACAACCGCGAACTGAAGCGCCTGCTCGACATGATGGGCGTATCCTACATCTTCATCCAGGATGCCTCCGACCAGTTCGACACGCCGTCTGACGGTACGTACCGCATGTATGACGGCGGCACGAAGATCGAGGACTTGAAAACGGCGTTGAATGCCGAAGCGACCCTGTCGCTGCAGCACTATAACACGCGCAAAACGCTGGAATATTGCAAGGAGGTCGGTCAGGTTACGGCTTCGTTCCATTATCCGCTGGGTGTTCAGGCGACCGACGAATTCCTGATGAAGGTCTCGGAGATTACCGGCAAGGAAATTCCTCCGGCAATCGGCCTGGAACGCGGCCGTCTCGTCGACGCTATGGCAGATAGCCAAGCCTGGCTGCACGGGAAGAAATACGCGATCTACGGCGATCCTGACTTCGTCTACGCCGTTGCCCGGTTCGTCTTGGAAACCGGCGGTGAGCCGACCCACTGCCTTGCTACCAACGGCACGTCGGCCTGGGAAGCCGAGATGAAGGCGTTGCTCGCATCCTCGCCCTTCGGCAAGGATGCCCAGGTCTGGGCGGGCAAGGACCTGTGGGCGTTGCGCTCGCTGCTCTTTACCGAGCCGGTTGATCTTATGATCGGCAATTCCTATGGCAAGTATCTCGAGCGCGACACCGGCACCCCATTGATCCGGCTGACCTTTCCGATATTCGACCGGCACCATCACCACCGTTTCCCGCTCATGGGCTACCAGGGCGGCCTGCGCGTCCTGACGACGATCCTCGACAAGATCTTCGACAAGCTCGATCGCGAGACGAGCGAGCCGGGTGTGACGGACTATTCTTACGACCTGACCCGCTAGGAGCGGCGGCGGTCGGCCTTGTGAGGCCGGCCGCCTTCATCTGAACTTGGAGACCGCAATGCCCTTGCTCAATGCTAAAGTCCAGGATGTCTTTGACGAGCCTGCCTGCGAGAAGAACCGCAGCAAGGATTCCAAGGCGCGCAAAAACGGCTGTTCGAAGCCGCTGATCCCCGGGGCGGCAGCCGGCGGATGCGCTTTCGATGGCGCCAAGATCGTGCTGCAGCCGATCACCGACGTCGCGCACCTGATCCATGGGCCTCTCGGCTGTGAGGGCAATTCCTGGGACAACCGCGGATCGGCTTCTTCAGGTCCCACGCTCTGGCGCACGAGCTTCACGGCGCTGACCGAAGCAGGCGCCATTGAAAAGAAGCCTTTCGATGAGGAGGACTAAGAAATGGGTACATTGACAGGAAGTACGAATGGCCCTGCTGTCAACGAAGATGGGGATCTCGCCACCCCTTTTCTCAGATGCCTGATAAGGCTCATCCGCGCTCAGGATGCCCATGGGGCGTGGGAAGGCAAATCGGACACTGACCTGCTGGCCGACTTCATCCTCACCAAGGAGCAGCGCCGTAAGATCCCGATCATAGGCGATCCGGATCCTGATGTGCTGTGGAGGCTACAGAACTTTTACAGTTGCGTGGGGCTTGTGATCGAAGAGTGCACAGGCCTGTTGGCATCGCCGATCATGACGATCGGCCATGAGGGCTTCGGCCGCTTGCTTTTGACGACTGGACGGTTGGTCGTTCTGTCGAAGACCCTGCGCGATGTCCACCGGTTCGGCTTTGAGACGCTAGGCAAGCTCGCCGAGACCGGCACGAAAATGGTCGATGACGCTATTGAAGTTATCGAAACCTATCCCGACGTGGCGCGGGCATCATGAAATCAATTTTCGAGGAAAGAGATCATGTCAGACATTGTGGAGCAGCTGAAAAAGGTCCGCAAGCTGCAGTCCCGCGCCGCCGCTGCGAAGATGGAGTTGCACGATCTTGCCGAGGACCTTCCGATTAATTGGGCTAGAATCAAGACCATTGCAGGAGAGACGTTCGACGCCTTCGCCGAGTTGAACGCTGCGAAGGAAGAGCTCGCTGCATTGGAGAATTCACGATGACTGGCCCTTTCGTCACGCGCGACGGCTCCAGCTGGGTGCCGGAGTACCTGACCTGCATCGATGCTACAACCTGCATCGGCTGTGGCCGATGCTTCAAAGCCTGCTCTCGCGAAGTCATGCACCTCTATGGCGTCGGTGAAGCGGGTGAAATCCTCGGCATCTGCGACGACGAGGAGGAAGACTTCGATGGCGAGCTCAATCGTATGATCATGGTTGTCGATGAGGCCGGCCGCTGCATTGGTTGCGGCGCCTGCGCGCGCGTCTGCCCGAAGAACTGTCAGACCCATGTCGCGGCAGACAAGGTTACTGCGTGATCTCGCGAACAAGTCAACGCTGTTACCTTCAGATCGTTTGTTGTCTCCTGCTGCTCGTCGTCTGCGCAAACGAACGAACGTAGTTACTTCGTGTGGCATTCCATCCACAAAGTTGGCGCTGCGATGGTGGCTAGTTCGTCGCTTCTTTCAATAGGACTTTTTTAAAAGCGCGAAGTGGCGATCGCTGTCTCGTCGCCCTCGGCGATGAACTTATCCGGTTGCCAAGGCAGATGCCCCGCGATTGGATCGCCACAGATCGTGCCGTTCGTGTCCCATGCCTGATCCGCGGATGCGGCGGTTCTAATCAATGGCGGCCGGTGCAAAGAAGGCACTGCAATTGCACGCAATGTCTCGCGCAAGCTGACCGTCGAGGTAAGCACCAGTGCGCAGCTGACGGAGGCACTTGCGGCGAGGACCGCAACGCCACTTTCCACCCCGCAGGCTCAATACGATCCGACACAGGACGATCCTGAGCGCGGTTGAATTACATGCTAATTCCCTTGTCCCCAGCGCAACCGTCGACATTTCTCGCAAATGTCGGGCATCCGCCACTTTTGTCAGGTTTGTCGTGATTGGAACGTTTTGTTCGCCGGTCTCTCCGTCAAATACACATCAACCTGCCCTCAACCCGCCCATTGATAAAAGAAAATCATCTTCTTGGCGCGTCGGAGCGTAAGCCCACGGTGAAGGCCGTCTTGCGATAGAGGGCTTCTGACTGCCAGTCCTAGTGGTAACACTAGGAGTAGTCATATGACGAAGCATCCAATTGAGGTGATCACGTCTGTAGAGCGCCGTCGGCGCTGGTCACGCGAAGATAAAGAGCGCCTTGTCGCTGCGTGCTTTGAGCCAGACGCGGTCATCTCCGAGATTGCCCGCGCGGCCGGCATCCATGTCAGCCAGTTGTTCCGTTGGCGCAAAGAGCTTTGCCGGATCGACGAGCCAAGGTCTGATACGGCGACTTTGGTGCCGGTGATCGTATCCGAGGCCGCTTCGACAGTCTCTCCCGTTCAACCGGAATCGCCCACCACATCCCACCCTCGTCGGAAGCGTAGCGATGTGACAATCGAGCTTGGACGGGGTCGGCGCGTGCGCGTGGATAGCGACATCGATACGGATGCCCTTGGCCGGATTCTCGATTGCGTGCTGGGGCTGCGATGATTCCGGTTCCGAGTGGCGTGAAGGTCTGGCTGGCGACAGGCCACACCGATATGCGAAAAGGCTTCCCCGGTTTGTCGTTGATGGTGCAGGAGGCGCTGAAGCGCGACCCGATGTGTGGACACCTGTTCGTATTCCGCGGCCGCGGTGGCGGTCTGATCAAGGTGATCTGGCATGACGGCCAGGGCGCTTGCCTGTTCACGAAGAAGCTGGAGCGCGGCCGCTTCATCTGGCCATCAGCGGCCGATGGCACGGTGGTGATCACGCCTGCGCAGCTCGGTTATCTGCTGGAAGGTATCGACTGGCGGATGCCGCAAAAGACCTGGCGGCCGACGTCGGCCGGATAAGCAAAAACACTGGAATGACAGGGTCGAATATGATTCCATCCTGTCATGAGCAATGCGACCGAAGAGCTTCCGGACGACCTTGCCAGTGCGCTTGCACTGCTGGCCCAGGAACGCGCTCGACGTGTCGCAGCCGAAGCAGAAGCAGCGACCGCCAAGGCAGAAGCCGCCAGCGCAAAGGCACTCGTATCGCATTCCGAGGCGCTGATCGCGCGGCTGAAGCTGGAGATCGACAAGGTTCGCCGTGCACTCTACGGCAGCCGGTCCGAGCGCAAGGCGCGGCTCCTGGAGCAGATGGAACTGCAGCTCGAGGAGTTGGAAGCGGACGCCGGTGAAGATGAACTGGCGGCGGAGATCGCAGCCAAAGCTTCAGCCGTCAAAGCCTTCGAGCGCAAGCGTCCGTCACGCAAGCCCTTTCCCGAACACCTGC
This sequence comes from Rhizobium sp. BT03, assembly GCF_030053155.1. Lineage (NCBI taxonomy): Bacteria > Pseudomonadati > Pseudomonadota > Alphaproteobacteria > Hyphomicrobiales > Rhizobiaceae > Rhizobium > Rhizobium sp. BT03. The sequence goes on along the minus strand of NZ_CP125643.1, from coordinate 175,475 downwards.
CGCGTGAGCGCGTCGTAATCGCCGCTCCCACGAATTGCGCCTGTTGTGGATCGGTTAAACTGTCGAAGCTTGGTGAAGACATTACCGAGACCTTGGAAGTCATCCCGCGTCAGTGGAAGGTCATCCAGACGGTGCGGGAGAAGTTCACCTGCCGCGAGTGTGAGAAGATCACGCAGTCACCCGCACCCTTCCATGTGACACCCCGCGGTTTTGCCGGGCCGAACCTGCTGGCGATGATCCTGTTTGAGAAGTTCGCCCAGCACCAGCCGCTCAATCGCCAGAGCGAGCGCTACGCCCGCGAGGGCGTCGACCTCAGCTTGTCGACGCTGGCCGATCAGGTTGGAGCATGTGCCGCGGCGTTGAAGCCCATTCACTCCCTGATCGAGGCGCATGTCCTTGCTGCCGAACGTCTGCACGGCGACGACACGACCGTGCCGATCCTGGCCAAGGGAAAGACCGATACGGGCCGCATCTGGACCTATGTCCGGGACGATCGGCCGTTCGGAGGGCTCTCTCCGCCGGCGGCCCTTTACTATGCCTCGCGGGACCGACGGCAGGAGCATCCGGAGCGCCACCTGAAGACCTTCAACGGCATTCTGCAGGCGGACGCCTATGGCGGCTACAATCCGCTGTTCAAGGTTGATCGCGATCCAAATCCTCTAAGGCAGGCGTTTTGTTGGGCACACTCGCGGCGTAAGTTCTTCGTGCTCGCCGACATTGCCGCAAATGCCAAGCGTGGAAAGAACGCCGCGCCGATCTCGCCTATGGCGCTCGAAGCCGTCAAACGGATCGACCGCCTGTTCGATATTGAGCGCGAGATCAACGGGCTTACGGCCGATCAACGCCTGGAGCGTCGCCGGAGAGACTGTCTGCCACTCGTCGATGATCTGCAGGTCTGGCTTCAAACCGAGCGGGCAAAGCTCTCACGCAGTTCTCCGGTGGCGGAGGCGATCGACTACATGCTCAAGCGCTGGGATGGCTTCACATCATTTCTGCAGGACGGCCGGATTTGCCTGACGAATAATGCGGCAGAGCGAGCGCTCAGAGGCTTTGCGCTCGGCAGAAAATCCTGGCTCTTCGCCGGATCAGACCGCGGTGCAGATCGTGCGGCCTTCATGGCCACATTGATTATGACGGCAAAACTCAACGACATCGATCCGCAGGTGTGGCTGGCCGACGTTCTTGCCCGCATCGCTGATACGTCGATTACCAGGCTGGAGCAGTTGCTTCCGTGGAATTGGACGCCGCCGACCGTCAACGCTCAAGCGGCCTGACCTGCGGCCTTCACCGGAGCCTTACGTCGGAGCAGTTGGCATGGTGTTTGCTGATCCCTGGTTACAAGCGGCAGAAAGCAGTCTGCATGATGCCGGTTCATGAAACGAACGGAACGGAGGCCACCTGACCGTTCGTCATCGGATCCGCGTTCTACCAAGCGGCCATGCATCCGCCGGCGGAAGGGTCAATCCCGATGTCACAGCTTGCAACCAACTCAAAGAGAAGGAAAATGCAATGACCAAGATTTCCGAAAGATCCTTTGAAACGATCGAAAACCCGGGGTCATCGTCGCTCAAGGTGCCAGATCAGTTCGGCGCATCTGTTGAAAAGGGGAACAAGAAGGTGACAGAGGCTTTTTTGAAACTTGCGTCCGGCGCTGAAGCGACACAGAAAATGCTGCCTCCGATCCTCGAAACGACAAGTCTATTCGGCAACGAATTGTGGTGGAAGACGATCGCTGCACTGCAGGCCGACGCCGAGGCCAGCTTCTCACATTTGCAAGCTTTGCTGGGCGCGAATTCGCCGTCGCAGATCCTCGAACAGCAGTCGACCTTTTTCCGCAAGCGCGTTGAGACAAGTTTGCAGCACGCCAAGGAAGTCCGGGTGCTCTCAAGCAGGGCGGTGGAGGAAATCTCAAAGCCGGTCAAGGATGCTTTTGACAAGGTGCTGACGGACCTCAAGGCGACGTAAAACTGAGGAGACCCTAGAAATACCGCGCGGTGATCTGCCCGGTGAAGAAACACCTGAAGTTCGCACTCGCTTCGATGACCGCCCGGTAACCCCGATCTTTCCCATTCATCTTCTGTGCACGGCTGATGCGCGGGACCATGTCTATGGCGCTTATATTCGCGCCCGAATGCAGAGCCCGCTTGAGCAACTCATTGTTGGCTGCGGGATAGAAGAAAGCGATTAGCGTCTTTTCAGGCGACAGCAGGGCGACCTCATTGATCGAGGCGCACCTTGACGATCACGTCGGCGGCCGCGGCGAGGGCCTGTGGAATTGGAAAACGACCACGACTTCCGCGTTTCGGTAGGCTTCGCTCGAGATTCCCGCCGTTAGGCCGGCACCAGTTCCACTGGCGATCAACAAACTATCGCCGGGGGCCAGCGCATGGAGCGAGCCGAAACCGTGGGATGGCTCGACCGGCGACAGCACGCGGACACCAATTTGTTTCACCCGTTTTGCGTATCAGTCATTCTTGCTCATTTCCTTGTGGCACGTCTCTTCGAACAGCCGGGACCGCGGCTCGACCCATGTCAGAACGAGATGTTAGGCGGGTTCGAAAGTGCTGACTTTCACAGCGGACAAAGATCCGGCTGATTCTGGCCTGAGACGTCATCATTGATTTGGGACAAGGAAGCCGGCGCGGCCGGAGATCATAAAGCATCCTGTTTTGAAAAGGGATGCGAAAATGTCTGATGATCTGATCGCCAAATACGGCGATGCGCGGGTTCCGCGTTATACGAGTTACCCGACGGCGGCGGCTTTTTCTGCAGCCGTGGGGCCGGATGAATATGCCGGCAATCTCGCCCATATCGCCGCGGCTGGCCCGGTTTCGGTTTATCTCCACGTCCCGTTCTGCCGTTCGATATGCTGGTACTGCGGCTGCCACACGACCATCACCCGGCAAGACGCTCCGGTCGCCGACTATCTCGACGTGATGAAGGAAGAGATCGAGCTCGTCTCTTTTGCGGCCGGAAACGACGTGCCCGTCAAGTACGTGCATTTCGGCGGCGGCACGCCGTCGGTCATGAAGCCGCAGGAATTTTCGGCTCTAATGGCAAAGCTCAGGAGTGCCTTCACGTTTGAAGCGAAAGCCGGCGTCGCAGTCGAGATCGACCCTCGCACATTGGTCGCCCCCATGATCGATGCGCTCGCCGAAAACGGCGTCGACCGCGCAAGCCTCGGCGTCCAGAGCTTCGATCCGATCGTGCAGGCCGGTATCAAGCGGCTGCAATCCTTTGAGCAGACGGAAAGGGCGGTCGCCGGGTTGCGCTCAGCAGGCGTCAGCAGCATCAACTTCGACCTAATTTATGGCCTTCCGAAACAGACTGTCCAATCTTGCATCGAGACGGTCCGGCTGGCTGCAGAACTGCGTCCCGAACGTTTCGCCGTTTTCGGTTACGCTCACATACCCGCTTTTAAGAAACATCAGCGCCTGATCGACGAAGCATCGCTGCCGGACGCAAAACAGCGGAACGAGCAGGCGGAAGTGATCGCCGAGGAGCTCCAGAAGGCCGGATATCTGCGCATTGGGCTCGATCATTTTGCACTGCCGAACGATCAGTTGGCGCTCGCCGCGCGCAACAGAACGCTGAGGAGAAACTTCCAGGGCTATACCACGGATGATTGCGATAGCCTGATCGGCCTCGGCGCATCTGCGATCGGGCGGCTGCCGGCCGGCTATATGCAGAACCACGTGCCTCTCGGCCTCTATGCCGAGCGAATTGCCTTCGGGGTGCTGCCGACCGCCAAGGGATATCTTCTCAGCGAGGAGGACAAGCTTCGGGCGAGGGTCATCGAGAGGCTGATGTGCGATTTCGAAGCCGATCTCGGCCAGTTGAGCAGCGGATCGGGTTTCGACACCGGCTTCCTTGTCGAGCGCAACGACCGTCTCGGCGAGCTCATGGCCGACGGCGTCGTGACGATCAGCGGTGAGCGGATTGTCGTATGCGAGGAGGCGCGCTTCATGGTCCGTGCAGTCGCGGCGGCATTCGACGCCTATTTTAGCTCGCACGGGCACACGCACAGCAAGGCAGCCTAGTACTTGTCGCCGGAAGTGTGCATCGGTTCCGGCGACACGAAACGCATCAAAGGCCGCGCGAGAAGACATCGAGTTCCCGTTTCTCGATCGAGGACCCTGCAGTTATCTTCCCAGGAGTCCCGTCGACAACGGCACGTCGAGGAGGATCGACGTCGCAAGTTCGTGTGAAGCAGGGCGGGCGCACTCACAAATACGGTCATCGGGCCGCCCTGTCACAAGTAGATGGGCGCCCGTATCACCGCCTGGACGTCGAGGTCGTTATCGTCGAGCTTTTCGGCTCATTCAAATACAGCTCGATCTCGGCAGGCCCTGGCCCAGGGTATCGTTGGCGACTGACGTCGAACCTTTAAGGTGGCGTGGGCAAGCGCCGGTCCGCAGAGTTGTGCCCATCGCGATTATGGCGGCCGCGCAGGCGCCTGAAGGAGCCTTTTCGCGAGGTGAGCTACCGAGCGCCACATGATCGACGGCTCTCGCCCTCTCACGAACGCGGTTGTTCGAGCACGTCGAAGGACGAGGCAGGGGTCTCCTAGTTGTAGGACTTGCCTGCCGCGGGGATTTCGATCAAACGTTCGACGGCGCCTTCCGTGCAATTCTTGGGTAACCAGAACGAGACCCCGGGTTTTGGCTGGCATCTCCTTCGCGACTGCCGCGCAAAAAAACGACCTCGTTATATTCGTCGTCAGCGAGATTGCCGCCGGGCTAGTGATCTTGCCCACGCGTTCCTTCACAGGTCTGCCGTGCAGATCATAGCTCTTTTCACAGGCCACATTCACTTTCTCGACGGTCCCACCAGGTTTCGGCATCGGCTTTGCCGACAACCGTGTCCGACCACTGCCTTGGACGTCTTGCCTGACAGCGCCTGGCTCTGCTCGATGCTCACTGAGCATCAGCTGCTCCTGGCGAGGCAAACAGCTGCCACGAAAGCCATCGTCATGGGCTGCGCGGTCATCCGCACCTGCTGTGTCTCACTGGGTGATGTTTGTGAGGTCGGCATCGAGCCGCTTGCGCACCATGTTCGGCACCTTTGCAGTCTTGATCGCTTCGAGATTGGGCGGACTGTCACCCACCTGGATCAGGGCAACCATGCCCATGCCGGAATGTGGGGTGCATTTCAGGACATAGACGCCTGGAACATCGAATTTCGCGCGATATAGCTCATTCGGCTTTGACTTGAAGTCGGCAACGCCATCCGGAATGAGGCCTTTGAAGGTTTCGACGTTGTGGCCCTTGTCGGTGGGGATGAAGGTGACGGTGTCGCCGGGGGCGATCTTCAGGAAGCCAGGCTCGAACACCATCGCGCCTTCCGTGCCTTTGTTGAGCATCCGAACCTGGTGGTCGGCCGCCATCAACGGCGCTGCCGAAACAATCAAGGCTGCCGCTGCAGCGATCAGACCGAATTTTAACCGCATTTGCAAGCTCCTTTTCTGCGAGACCCAATCAGCCTCATGAATGTGTCTTAGCAGATGCCGGAATTGGGCTCTTTGACGCCCGTCAAATTCGGGGAAAAAAGGCAGAAGGTCCCAATTTTTGCCTGCTTGCCCAGCGCCCTTGCGAGGGACATGGCAGCCTGCAAGCGATGTAGGAATCACCGAAGGACAAGCACGCTCGGCGAACGTCGGCGCTGCTGAACAGCTTAGGATTGCCGTGACTGAGCTCATATCGCGTCGAGAAGTTCGCGGAGGGCATGAATGTCGATCCCGCGGCTTGTCGCGTGTGTTGAGGTTTACCCTCTGACAGAAATCCTCGGAAAAATCATCAGTGTCGCCCGATAACCGTACCAGCGGGCAAGATTGACGTTCCGCAGGTCGTGCCTGCCCTCGGGAATAACGATGTTGCGCGACGCAAGTTTCGTAACGGTGTGGGCCAGGGTCTCAATGGTCAGGCCGAGATGATCCGCAATGTCTTGACGATTCATGGAAACGCGCAACGGACCTTGGCGGACGCGGGTTGCGCCGGAATGCAAGCTTCACGATGAAGCTGCAGGGGCGCTCCTCGGCGTTCTTCTTCGGCAACAGCACCATCTGTTCATGCGAAGCGGCCGCCTCCTGCCAGAGCAACGAGAGCTAGGTCGAGCGAGCGCATTAGACCGAGCGACTTCCCCGTGGAAACTCATGTGCGATATCCGGCGGATCTTGCATTTCGTGACGGCCTCAGCCGTAAATAGGAAATCGTTTTGCAGCGACGCGCCGTTGAGATCGCCGGCGAATTGAAGAGCGATTATCACCCGACGATCTTTCGCCGATGATACGAAGCAGGCGCACGACACCTTCTTCCACCTGGACAAGATGGTTGCTTATCACCCTCCCACCAAATCGCCTTACCGGCTGCGACGGCCTCGGCCGCCGAGCCTACGAACAGCGAAGAGAGGGATTGGCCGGCATGTATGGCTTCGCGCCCCTTCGCGCCATTGTCGAACGCGTGGTTGTTCTGCACAGCATCTTCATCGCCCCTTGTGGCAGTGGGTGCGGTAGAAAGCAGCTGCGTCACACGGGAGTAAGCGGGCGGTGCCAAAGGGGGAAGTTTGCAACAGAGTGTAACAACGTCGGTTCGTCCACCGCTTCCAGTCCGCTTGTTGATGTAGATCAAGGAGCCGTTCCCGTCTTCGTGACAGTCCTGCCTCGAAATCCGAGAAAGCCGGCCGCGAGGCGGTCGTCTGCGCACTGGAGACGACATCATGAATTACACGACAGAAACGATGGTGATCGCGGTCGCAGCGTTTCTGGCGCTGCTCGCGGCCGCATTCGCGCACGATCATCTGTTTGCAGTCCATATGGGTATACTTTGCCTCTGCCTGGTTGCGGGAACGCTGCTGCTTGTCAGAAACGCAGAGTTTTCGCCGACGGGCCAACAGCGCAAAACAGAGCTTACGGGCTATTGCGACGAGGTAATCCGCTACGGCCTGATCGCTACGGTGTTCTGGGGCGTCGTCGGCTTCCTCGTCGGCGTGATCATCGCGCTGCAGCTCGCCTTTCCCGACCTCAACATCGCGCCCTATTGGAATTTCGGAAGATTGCGGCCGGTTCACACATCGGCGGTGATCTTCGCCTTCGGCGGCAACGCGCTGATCATGACATCCTTCTATGTGGTGCAACGCACCTGTCGCGCGCGTCTCTTCGGAGGAACACTCGCCTGGTTCGTCTTCTGGGGCTACCAGCTGTTCATCGTGATGGCTGCGACCGGCTACGTGATCGGCATCAATCAGTCGCGCGAATATGCCGAGCCCGAATGGTACGTCGACCTGTGGCTTACCATCGTCTGGGTCGCCTATCTGGCCGTCTATCTCGGAACGATCCTGAAGCGCAAAGAGCCGCATATCTACGTGGCAAACTGGTTCTATCTCAGCTTCATAGTCACCATTGCGATGCTGCATGTGGTCAACAACCTCGCTGTTCCGGCGTCGTTCCTCGGCTCCAAGAGCTATTCTCTCTTCTCCGGCGTCCAGGATGCACTCACCCAATGGTGGTACGGCCACAACGCCGTCGGCTTCTTCCTCACCGCCGGCTTCCTGGGGATGATGTACTATTTTGTGCCGAAGCAGGCCAACCGGCCGGTTTATTCCTACCGGCTGTCGATCATCCACTTCTGGGCCCTGATCTTCATGTATATCTGGGCCGGCCCGCATCATCTGCATTACACGGCGCTGCCTGACTGGGCGCAGACGCTCGGAATGGTCTTCTCCGTCATGCTCTGGATGCCCTCCTGGGGCGGCATGATCAACGGTTTGATGACCCTTTCGGGCGCCTGGGACAAAATTCGCACCGACCCGATCATCCGGATGATGATCGTCGCCATCGCATTTTATGGGATGTCGACCTTCGAAGGCCCGATGATGTCGATAAAGGCGGTCAATTCGCTCAGCCACTATACCGAATGGACGATCGGTCACGTGCATTCCGGAGCACTTGGCTGGGTGGGTATGATCACCTTCGGGGCGATATACTACCTGACGCCGAAACTGTGGGGGCGCGAGCGCCTCTACAGCCTGCGGATGGTCAACTGGCACTTCTGGCTCGCGACGCTCGGGATCGTGATCTACGCCGCGGTGCTCTGGGTCGCGGGCATCCAGCAGGGGCTGATGTGGCGAGAATACAATTCCCAGGGCTTCCTCGTCTATTCCTTCGCTGAAACGGTCGCGGCGATGATCCCCTATTACGTGCTGCGTGCCGTCGGCGGAGCACTCTACCTAGCGGGTGGCCTCGTCATGGCCTGGAACGTGTTCATGACGATCCGCGGCCACCTGCGCGACGAAGCGCCAATCCCGACCAGTTTGGTGCCCCAGGCACAGCCTGCCGAGTGAGGTGAGACATGGCATCGTTACTTGATAAACATAAGACCCTCGAGAAGAACGCGACGCTTCTTCTGGTCGGCTCGCTGCTGGTCGTCAGCATTGGCGGCATCGTTGAAATCGCACCGCTGTTCTACCTGCAGAACACGATCGAAAAAGTGGAAGGCATGCGGCCCTACACGCCGCTAGAGCTCGCCGGACGGAACATCTACATCCGTGAAGGCTGCTATCTCTGCCACAGCCAGATGATCCGGCCGTTCCGTGATGAGGTCGAACGTTACGGCCATTATTCGCTCGCCGCGGAATCGATGTACGACCACCCGTTCCAATGGGGATCCAAGCGGACAGGGCCCGATCTGGCCCGCGTCGGGGGGCGTTACTCGAACGAATGGCACGTCCAGCATCTCGCAAATCCGCGGGCCGTGGTGCCGGAATCAATCATGCCGAGCTACGCCTTCCTCGAAGAGAAGGAGGTGACGGTCAGGAGTATCGGAGAGGACCTCAAGGCCAATGAGGACGTGGGCGTGCCTTACAGCGACGACATGCTGGCGAATGCCGAGGCCGACATGAGAGCCCAGGCCGATCCGAACGCGGACACGGCGGCTCTACTCAAGCGCTACCCAAATGCGAATGTCGGCGATCTCGACGGCGATCCAACCCGGCTGACCGAGATGGACGCGCTGGTGTCCTACCTGCAGATGCTCGGAACGCTGGTTAATTTCTCGACCTATGACGACGCGACCGGCTACCGGTGAGGTGATCCATGGAAACTTACACTGCAATGAGACACTTCTCCGACAGCTGGGGCCTCCTGGCAATGGCCGCATTCTTCGTCGGCGCGGTCATGCTCACCCTTCGCCCAGGTAGCAAGCAGACGGCCAAAGATGCCGCCGATATTCCCTTGAAGGACGATTGAGATGTCGCAAAAGCATATCGATGAACTGAGCGGCGTCGAAACGACGGGTCATGAATGGGACGGCATCCAAGAGCTCAACAATCCCATGCCGCGCTGGTGGATCTGGACCTTCTACGTGACGATCCTCTGGGCGATCGGCTACGCCATCGCTTACCCGGCCATCCCGATGATCACTTCCGCCACTAACGGCTATCTCGGTTATTCAACGCGCGCCGAGCTGCAGCAGGACCTCAATCTCGCTAAGTCATCGCAGACGGAGTTCCATGACCTGATCGCTGCCAAGACAGTGGAGGAGATCGACGCGGATCCTGCTCTTCGTAAATTCGCGATCGCTGGCGGCGCATCCGCTTTCAAGGTGAACTGCGCGCCCTGCCATGGATCGGGAGCGAGCGGCGGTCCGGGGTTTCCGAATCTCAACGACGACGACTGGCTGTGGGGCGGGGATCTGAATGCCATCCAGGCCACGATCTCTCATGGCATCCGCTTCGACGGCGATACGGATAGCCATTCCTCCGAAATGCCGCCCTTTGCCGGTGTTCTGGAGCCCATCCAGATGAAGCAGGTCGCCGCCTTTGTCTGGGGGCTGACCAATACGCCCTCGGATGTCGGTCTGGCGGCGGCCGGAAAACAGGTTTTCTTCGACAATTGCGCCCCATGTCACGGCGAGGACGCCAAAGGAAAGGTGGAAATGGGTGCGCCGGATCTCGCCGACGCAATCTGGCTGAAGTCGCGGGGTGAAGACGCCATCCTTCGTCAGGTTGCCTCTCCCAAACATGGCGTAATGCCTGCCTGGGCAGCGCGCCTGGGGGACACAACGGTAAACGAGCTTACTATTTTCGTTCATGCGCTCGGCGGCGGCACGTAAGGAGAAGAGACATGACAGCCCACGACCGCAATCCGATCCTCCCTCTCTACGGCACGCCGCGTGCTGTTATCCGATCGCGTGTCTCAGCCCGCGCCCAACAGATGCCTGCGTCTTCGGAGCAGGACGACCCTGCAAAAATCGGCAATTCGATGGTGAGTTTGATCTGCCTCAAAGACCACAAGCAGACGAGCCGATAGTTTCAGCTCCTGTGGAGGACGTCCCAGCGGTTTCTCCGCCGCTGTCCTCCGGCCACGCCCTTACTCTGGGGCGTGGCCTTTTCGCTTCTGCACGGTCGTTCTTGATCTGCATCAAGGAACGGATCCGCCACGGCTGGGAAAAGAGTGGTGAAAATCGGACAGGTCCTATGAATCTCTATACCCGCCCTAATCTAAATGACATTGACCACGTTCGCGTCGAACCCGTCAACGCCCGGCGCAACCGCCAGCCTCTCTATGCGCCGCGCAAGAAGATCTTTCCGAAACGAGCCGAAGGGCCCTTTCGCCGGTTCAAATGGGTCTTGATGCTGCTCACGCTTGGCACCTATTACCTCGCGCCGTGGATTCGCTGGGACCGCGGTCCCTATGCGCCCAATCAGGCAATCCTCGTCGACCTCGCCTCGCGGCGCTTCTTCTTTTTCTTCATCGAGATCTGGCCGCAGGAATTCTACTATGTGGCGGGCCTGCTCGTCATGGCGGGCTTCGGCCTCTTTCTCCTCACCGCCGCTGTCGGCCGCGCCTGGTGTGGCTATGCCTGTCCGCAGACCGTCTGGGTCGATCTCTTTCTCGTCGTCGAACGCGCTGTCGAAGGCGACCGAAACGCTCGGATGAAGCTCGATGCCGACCCCTTCACTTTCGACAAGCTCAGGAAGCGGGTGATCAAGCACGCGATCTGGCTGCTGATCGCCATCGCCACGGGCGGAGCATGGATCTTCTATTTTGCCGACGCGCCGAGCCTGGCGGCTTCACTGTTTGACGGCAGCGCTCCTGCCGCTGCGTATGCCACGATCGCCACCCTGACCGCGACGACCTATGTGCTTGGCGGCCTCATGCGCGAACAGACATGCACCTATATGTGTCCGTGGCCGCGCATTCAGGGCGCGATGCTGGATGAGAATTCGCTTGTTGTCACCTACAACGACTGGCGGGGCGAGCAGCGGTCGCGCCATGGCAAGAAGGCTCAGGGTCTGCCGGTGGGCGATTGCGTGGACTGCAATGCCTGCGTCGCCGTCTGCCCGATGGGGATCGACATCCGCGACGGCCAGCAGATGGAATGCATCACATGCGCCCTCTGCATCGACGCCTGTGGCGGCGTCATGGACAAGCTCGGGAAGCCACACGGCCTGATCGCCTATGCGACGCTCAAGGAATATTCGAGCAACATGTCGCTTGCTACTGACGGAGGACGGACAGCCATCCAGCCCTCCAATGTCCGAAACGACGACGGAAGCTTCATGCCAGCTGTCCGGAATTTCGACTGGCGCATCATCTTCCGCCGAAGAATTGTCTTCTACGGTGTCGTCTGGGCATCGATCGGCGTCGCCATGGTCGTCCATCTCGCCTTACGCGATCGGCTCAGGCTCAACGTTATCCACGACCGGAACCCTCAATATGTTCTGGAAAGCGACGGCTCCATCCGAAACGGCTACACGCTGCATGTCCTCAACATGGTGCCGAAGCCGCGGGACGTGACCATCACCCTCGTCGGGCTGGAGGGGGGCACAATGCGCATTCCCGAGTTCGGCGGGCAGGATGCCCGCAGCTTCACCGCTCACGTCGAACCCGACGCGGCCACGACGCTCAAGGTCTTCGTCACGCGCGCCCCAGACGGGGCAGAGATCAACGAATTCCTCTTCGTCATCGAAGATATAGGTCAAGACGCAGGTCAAGCCGACCGGGCGAGCTATCGCGCGGCGTTCAACGCGCCGGGAGACGTGAAATGAAGACTTCTACTCAGGGCTTTACCGGCTTGCACGTGCTGCTTGCCACCTCGGCATTCTTCGCCGTAGTGATCGCCGTAAACGCCACCATGGCCTTCTATGCTGCGTCCAGCTGGAGTGGCATCGTCGTGGAAAACACCTATGTGGCCAGCCAGGAATTCAACACCAGGGCGGCAGCGATGAAGGCAATGGCCGCCTCCGGCGTCGAGGGCGCGCTCGTCGTTAAGGGCAGCCAAATCCGTTACGACATCCACGACCAGGCCGGCACGCCTGCGATCATCGATGATGTCACGCTGAACTTCAAACGGCCCGTCGGCGATCATGAGGATTTCCGCGTGACGCTCCGGAAGACGGGCGAAGGGCGGTTCGAAGCCGATCACCAGGTTGTCGCCGGCGACTGGATCGTCGAGGCCATATCGAGAATGAACGGGGCGGTCGTCATGCATGAGGCCAAACGCTTCGACACCGCGGAGTTCCGCCAATGACCTGCTGCTCGATGGATGCGGAAAGCGTTCTCGGCCTCAGCGCGACATCCGCCAGCGCCGAGGAGGTATGCCTTGCAAGCCACCCGCTCGGGGCTGGGTTACGCCAGGTCGACCTCAGCGTGCCCGACGTCCACTGTGGCGACTGCATATTGACCCTCGAAAAAGCGCTGTCGGCGCTTGCGTTCGTCAGGAAAGCCCGGGTCAATCTCACCGCCAGGCGTGTCACCTGCGTCTATCAGGAAGAGATCGAGGCGAAGGCGACCGATCCCTCCGAAATCCTCGCCGCGATCACCTTGGCCGGATACCGCGCCCATCTCATCACGTCGACAGCACCCGAAACCGACAGGATCCGGAACCAGCTACTGCTGGCGATTGGAGTTTCCGGCTTTGCGGCCGCCAACATCATGATGCTCTCGGTGTCGGTATGGTCGGGCGCCGATGCGGCCACGCGCGACATGTTTCACTGGATCTCGGCGATGATCGCGGCGCCGGCGCTGGTTTATGGTGGACGCTTCTTCTTCAAATCGGCCTGGAGCGGGCTCAAGCGTAGGCGCACCAACATGGATGTTCCGATCTCGCTTGCAGTGACGCTGTCCTATGCGGTCTCCCTATGGGAAACCATGCACCATGGCGAACATGCCTGGTTCGACGCGTCGGTGTCTCTGCTGTTCTTCCTGCTGATCGGCAGAACCCTCGATCATGTGATGCGGGAAAAAGCCCGCGCCGCGATCAACGGGCTTGCCAGACTGGCGCCGCGCGGGGCGCAGCTGATGATGCCGGACGGGTCGCGGCACTACATCCCGGTCGAAGAGATCGCCGTCGGGGATAACATCGCGATTGCCGCCGGCCAACGCATTCCCGTCGATGGCATGATCGTCAGCGGCGAGAGCGATGTTGACCTCTCCATCGTCACCGGTGAAAGCAGCACGGTCGCCGTCGCCGCAGGCAGCGCGCTGAATTCGGGTGCGATGAACCTGACCGGTTCGCTCGTCCTGCGGGCGACCAAAGTGGCAAGGGATTCGCTTCTTTCCGAGATCATCGGCCTGATGGAAGCGGCCGAGGGCGGCAGGGCTCGTTATCGCCGGGTCGCCGATCGCGCCGCAGCACTTTATTCTCCCGCCGTGCACCTGTTGGCGCTGGCCTCCTTTCTCGCCTGGGGCTTGCTTGGGGGCGATTGGAAACAGGCCATGCTGGTCGCGGTCGCGGTGCTGATCATCACATGCCCCTGCGCATTGGGCCTTGCTGTACCGGTGGTCCAGGTGGTCGCCGCCGGCGAACTTTTCCGCAGGGGCATCGTGGTGAAGGACGGTTCGGCGCTCGAAAGACTGGCCGACGCGGACATCGTGGCCTTCGACAAGACCGGCACCCTGACGATGGGCCGGCCCCGCCTCGTCCGAATCGACTCGATCGCGGGCAATAGAGCCATCGTTTGCGCAATGGCGGCGCATTCACGGCATCCGCTTTCCCAGGGTCTGGTGCGGGACATAGACATCTCTTACCCCTTCGCCTTCGACAGGGTCACGGAAATCGCCGGCGGGGGGCTGGAAGCCTGGCAAGGAGCGGACTTCTATCGGCTCGGCAACCGGGCCTTTGCCTGCGGAACCGGGCTCACGCCCGCGGGCGATACTCCGTTTTCGGAGGTGGTCCTGTCGAAAAACGGCGTCGATCTCGCCCGTTTCCTGTTTGACGACACGCTTCGTCCGGGCGCCGCGGAGACTTTCCGCCAGCTCGCTGCAGCCGGTATCGAAACGTTGATAGTATCCGGCGACAGGCAGGCCGTCGTCGACAACACAGCGCGGGCTCTCGGTATCGGCAAAGCTCTGGGCGACCTGGGGCCGAAACAGAAGGTCGAGGAACTCCAGAGGCTGGGCGCCGAGGGCTATCGCGTGCTCATGGTCGGCGACGGGATCAACGACGCACCGGCGCTGGCCGCCGCGCAGGTCTCGATGGCGCCTGCAACCGCATCCGACGTCGGCAGGCAAGCCGCCGACCTTATCTTCTTCAACGATCGTCTCGATGCCGTTCCTGAGGCAATCGCCGTTGCACGAAGATCCGCCAGCCTCATTCGCCAGAACTTTGCTCTCGCCATCGGTTACAACGTGCTTGCGGTACCGATCGCAATCGCCGGCCTGGCAACGCCGCTGATAGCGGCGGTGGCCATGTCGACTTCGTCGATCATCGTCGTGACGAATGCGCTGCGATTAAATGCCTTCGGCCTACGGAGCGAGCCGCTTGCCGGCGGACGTGCGGAAGTTGAAACCGCATGAACATGCTGATCTATCTGATGCCGATCGCACTGCTGATGGGGGGAATGGGTCTCCTGGCGTTCCTCTGGTCGCTGACGAGCCGCCAGTACGAGGACCTTGAAGGAGCAGCTTGGCGAATCCTCGTCGAGGACGAAACCGATTGCAAAAGACCTTGAACCGCTCACGGCCGAAACGAAAGGAAGATCGATGCTATCGAGACATCCCATACTTTTGCGATCTGACCTGTTTCACGGCCTGGACAAAGCAAGGATAGAAGAACTGGCCGACACGGCTCAGTTCCAGATCTTCGCACCGGACGAGCGGATCATCGCCGAGGGCCAGCAGGCGTCGTTCGTCTATTGCGTGATGCGCGGCTTCGTGCGACTTTCGAAGTCGGAATCCGCGGGGCGCCAGGCAGATATCTGCATCTGCGAACCGGGTGAGACGTTCGGTGAATATCTCCTGTCGGCAGGCGGCTCCTACACCTACAGCGCATGGTCCGCCGACGGCGCAGAGGTCGCGTTGTTCGACCTTGTGGAGTTGCGGGCGCTTGCCGACCGGGACCCCGTCATGCGTCGCAACGTCATGCGCATCATGGCCCGGCATCTGCTCGGTGCCATGGATTGCATAGCGGGAGACCGGCTGCACACGGCTGCACAGCGTGTTGCGAATTACCTCGTCAGCCGCTGCCCGGCCTCAGCATCGCAGGCCACCTTTCGCCTGCCTTACCGGAAAAGAATTCTGGCCGGCAAACTCGGGGTTGCGCCCGAAGCCCTTTCGCGGGCTTTCGCTGCCCTCGGTCCTGCAGGGGTCGAAGTCAGAGGCAGGGTCGTCGTGGTTGACAGCGTCGATCTGCTGCGGAAGGCGTGCTGACCTCGGGGCAGGGCGATAACCGCGCCGGAATTCGACAACCGTCAATATGGCGATCGCTTGCTCCGTTATGGCCAGGCGCAAAAAAGCACCAGGACGGATTGTTTTTGTGATCTCGACTGTCTTCATCGCTTGCTTCAGGCCTTGTCCGCATCAACGGTGGCGCTGACGACACATGCGGATACCGTCGGACTGGCGGGCTTAATAGGGAAGTGCAGACGAACGGGCGCAACGAGCACCAACATGCGACGGAGAGCGTCCGGCGCTATTCTTCGAGGGGCCGTCGCGAGATAACCCATGCTGATGGTGCTTGCGAAGAGGTAGATGAACAGGCCCTTCGCGAGATAATTCTCAAGCGTGCCTGCCGCGGCAAATCCATTTTGCCAAACGAAGAAGCCCACGGCGGATCCAATTGCGAACCCCGTCGCCAAACGCGTGAGTATGAACCTGATCATGCGAGGCATGGCACCACCTCAGACTTAGTCATTACAAATGGCCGGGCAACGGAAATGCTGGCTGGCCAATTGAGTTTTGTCAACGACTGGCGCAAGCCGTCATGCAAGCAGCGGCGGGAGCCGGAGACTACAACAGTGCATCTTCTGTCTTTCGCAGCCGGCGTTATCACGCCTGCGAATGCGTCGAGGCTGAGTGAGTTGCGAGTTGCAAGGACGATGGGCGCTAAGGACCTAGCGCGGCGGCGGCTTCTGTGGTCGCGCGGTTTGCCAGACGTGTCGGGATGCGGGAATAAAGAACGGCACCGGCCACGCCCACGACCGCATAGAGCACGAAATCAGCTTGATGGCGATCTGTCGACCAAGCCCGACGAACGCCCTCGCATCAGGCAGGGCGTCGGCTAAGGCGCCGACGAGGCTGTGGCGCGCGAACGTCCTCATCCCATCGGAATCGCCGACGTGCGAGCTTGCTATGCCAATGGTGCGGGTCGAGCGCACGGTGCCGTT
This sequence comes from Rhizobium sp. BT03, assembly GCF_030053155.1. NCBI lineage: Bacteria > Pseudomonadati > Pseudomonadota > Alphaproteobacteria > Hyphomicrobiales > Rhizobiaceae > Rhizobium > Rhizobium sp. BT03. Next base: position 158,873 of record NZ_CP125643.1, on the reverse strand, counting down.
TCCATTCACCGAAGGCGCCCAATAGCTACCCTTCACAACAATGATCCGGCAAGCCTTTGGACGCGCGAGACGCTAGGAGAAGATGCGCCCCGGCCTTGTCTCGTCGGGTGCTGCGCCCACATCGCGATCCAGTGAACACCTCTCCTCAATCCTGCGAGGGCGCCGAGAATTTGTTCAGCGGAGTGCCGGTTCATCAAGCCGGCTCATGCTCGGACGATTCATCAGTCAAGATCAAGCGAGTCGGATTTTTCAAGTCGAACTCAATAACACGTGGCACGAAGAGACGGGCATAGCGCGTAAAGGCGCTGGTCGGCGGAAAGCGAATTACCGTATCGCATCGGGCGAGAAGGTACATCTCTGTAAGAGCAGAGATACCACCGTCCACTCCCAGCGATGCACTGTGTAATGGCCCGGCCTGGGCCGCCTGGAAGCATTTCGGGATAGTGATTAGATCGGGGAACACACCGAGTAAATGGTCCCGTACCTGCGCGCTGTCCGTACACAAGAAAACCATCACAGGGCGTCGATGCGGTAGCGCTTTGGCCTTCTCGATGGCAGTGCACACCTGGCGTAAGGCCAACTCCGGATCGGCCCAGTAGGGCGTATGGTCCATTATATCTTCGCCATTGCCATGCCGTACGTGCACACCGATGATACTGCGCCCCTTGAAGTGCTCCTGATAGATGGCGTGAATACGAGCCTGAATTTCAGGTCTAAGGTTGAGGCTCTGAAATATCTGGCGTTCGGCAGCTTGGTCGCACCGCCACATTAAACAGGCATCACAGACTACCGTGTTGGCATCAGTATCGTCCTGGGCTTGAAGAAGCTCGGTCAGTTCGTCACGTTCCCGGAAAATTTGCTCATCGGGGCGGTAAACGCTCTCGATTGAGGGCTTGTTCCACCATGATGGGAAGAACGGTCCCGGAAATGAGAACTGGTTGATCTGGTCATCGCAAATAACCCGTACGCCAGCAATATCTTGAATCGGCTCGAAGAACACCGTAAAAGCGTTCGTGAAGGGTTGATTGAGATAGCAGGAGCCACGCCAATCGATGGCCAGCGTCCGCCCCGTTCGCTGTGCATAGCGCCAAGCTGCCGCCAGCGACCAGAGACAATCACCGAAACCAGTCCGCCGTCGAGAAACAACATACCGATCCCTCTTCAGGTCGCCAGCGAGCATGTTCGTTGCCTTGTTCTGGAAAAGCGCATCGGCTTAAATCCTGCTGAAATTTTGCATATCAATTCCCGGACCTGCATCAACGCTCGTGATTCTCGCCAATTTTATGCATGACCCTTCGTCGCACAGATTTACCATTTTACGCCAGACTGGAAGTTGCGGCGCCATACGCCTTTTCAGTCCGGGCATTGAAGCCGCCGCATAGCCCTCCGTCATCGTTCAGTCGTTTATCTCGCACCCGATCCAACCCATCGGCATCGCACTTGGCTCGGAGCGAGAGGCCGGAGCTTACGTTGCGGTACGGCTCATGTTGGCGCGCTTCGCCGATTCATCGAGGGTGGCGCCGATCTAGCCAATTCCCGTCCTTTCCCGCTACCTGATCTCTATTTCATGCGTCTTCTGGAGCATCCTGGGGAATCCGTAAAATCGATTGTTTGGATAATCTCCATCCGCTTGATGGATAAGTGTGGCCACCATTGCGTCACGGCTGCCACCGTGGCGGCGATGCTGGCGAGTCTCACAACTGCGGCTCGCTGGACAAGCAGTCGATGATCGTGCCGCGGCCCAGGTTGTTGATTCAGACGAGCTCGGTTACCTCCACTTGGAGGCCCATCGCGCCCGTTTGTTTTCCAAATGTGTTCCGCGCTACGACAACAGCTCGATCCATAGTCGCGTGGTCGTCACAGCATTATTGGACCGCCTGCTTTCACCTCTCGACGGTGGTCACCATCCGGGCGACAGTTATCGGCTTAGCCAAAAGCGACGCTCCGACCGTCTGCGGAAGATTGGGGCCAGTGCTCGGATCTAACGAAACGCAAACCGATGGGGTCCGTTCTTCAATTCGGCAAGTGGGACTAGTTCCTCGAGTCGTTTGACAGCCATAGCCGATCAATTCTATCCGGCGCTTTCAGGCTTCCGGAAGGTTTCAATCTGCTCCGGAGCTTTACCCAGAGTAGGTTAGAAAGCCGCCAATGCCGAGCCATGATAAGTTCGTCAAGGGAGCGACGACGGAAATCCGGCGTCAGCCACGACAACAGGCTCGGTCCGTTAGCAGGAACTGTGGCTCGAATTTTATCTATGGCGTGGATGGGTATCATCCAAACAATCGATTTTACGAATTGAATGGCATGATCCATTAGACGAGCATCTTGACGGAAATCAAGTCGTCGATGGCGCGCCAGTGGTGTAGAGGGGTCAAATGTGTGGCTTTGGAATGTAATGCTAGCATAAGCGTTCGATCAGCCCATTGCATCATCTTGCAATCGTCGATAGGTCGGGGTTCGCGACCAATCGTCACTTTGATCGCAAGATCGATCGTTTTGGCAAATCGGCAAAGATTATGAGGCCTTTGCATGCGATTTACGTGCGTTGGGAACCGTTGCGGAAAAGGAATCGCAACTCCGACCATGTCGAGGGAATTTACATTCGCACTCGGTACAGTCCGCAACGAGCCGCGTATTGACAGATTCAAACGAGGCGGTCTGGTGACCGCTATTTTGGGAAACGGCGTACGCTACACGCTGCCACACGCGCGTTTCGACCTGCGTCCACGCGCGGCGTCATCATCCTACCTTTGGGCGGCCGGTCTCCGAATGGCCACCAGGATAATTTACCGGAAAGGACGAGAGCAATGACGCACCTCGATTGCTCGTGCGAAGTGCACGGTGAGCGCGATGACGGCACTGGTCGTCACAGCGTTTATTTGACGTTCGACGACGGTCCGCATCCATTTTGTACACCGGAGATTCTCGATATTCTGGCTGAACACCGGGTGCCGGCAACATTCTTCGTCATCGGCGAGTTCCTGGCCGATCAATCGAAATTGATCCAGCGAATGATTGCAGAGGGGCATGAAGTCGCCAACCACACAATGACGCATCCAGACCTGTCTGACTGCGAACCCGACGAGGTGCAACGTCAGATACTCGAGACAAACAGAGCCATAAAAATGGCGTCGCCTCAGGCGGTGGTGCGGCACATCCGAGCTCCTTACGGCATCTGGACCGAAGAAGTGCTCAAGGCTTCGGCGAATGCGGAACTCACTGCCGTGCACTGGTCGGTAGATCCGCGAGACTGGTCTCTTCCCGGGGCCGACGCCATTGTTAATGATGTGCTGCAGTCTGTCCGGCCGGGGTCAATCGTGCTCTTGCACGACGGTTGTCCCTCCAGTGAAATGCAGCAAGGAGCTGACCACAGTCTGCGCCACCAGACTATCATGGCGTTATCTAGCATAATTCCAGCTTTGCATGATCGCGGCTTTGTATTTCGCTCGCTTCCTCGGGAGTTCTGAAGATCCGATGGATATGCTTGACACAACCAGCACTGTCGCCGTCTCGCTTTATGCACTTCTCTCGACTGCATATAAAAGCATGCAGGCCGTTTATTCTCTGCCGACCGATGTTTCATTGGCGTCCCACGGCTTGGGCGGCTTTGACGAGCTGCCCAGCGTAGATGTCATCGTGCCAAGCTTCAACGAGGATCCCCGCACGCTTTCGGAGTGCCTGGCTTCTATTGCGGGTCAGGAATACGGGGGAAGGCTGCAGGTTTACCTAGTTGATGACGGTTCCGAAAATCGCGAGGCTTTGCGACTTGTGCACGAGGCCTTCGCGCGAGACCCCAGATTCAATATTCTCCTGCTTCCCCAGAATGTCGGCAAACGGAAGGCACAGATCGCTGCGATACGCCGCTCTGCTGGAGATATGGTGTTAAACGTCGACTCCGACACGATCCTCGCATCTGATGTCATCAGGAAGCTCGTGCCTAAAATGCAAGATGCGGCTGTCGGCGCGGCCATGGGACAGTTGACGGCCCGCAACCGAAACGACAGTTGGCTGACCCGTTTGATCGACATGGAGTACTGGCTGGCTTGCAACGAGGAGCGTGCGGCACAAGCTCGCTTCGGTGCCGTTATGTGCTGCTGCGGTCCATGTGTTATGTACCGTCGCTCTGCGCTCGCTTCGCTGCTTGACCAGTACGAGTCACAGTATTTTCGGGGAAAGCCAAGCGATTTCGGTGAGGATCGGCATCTCACCATTCTCATGCTGAAGGCAGGCTTTCGAACAGAGTACGTGCCGAGCGCCATCGCAGCGACAGTCGTTCCGAACAAGCTAGGACCGTATCTGCGCCAACAACTACGCTGGGCGCGGAGCACGTTCCGGGACACGTTGCTTGGGCTGCGCCTGCTGCCCAACCTCAATCGCTTCCTTACGCTCGACGTCGTCGGACAGAACCTCGGACCGCTGCTTCTGGCACTATCAGTGCTGACGGGACTCGCACAGCTTGCATTGACGGGCACCGCGCCTTGGTTGGCAGCCCTGATGATTGTGGCCATGACGATGATCCGCTGCAGCGTTGTAGCGCTTCGGGCCCGCCAACTACGGTTCCTCGGATTCTCTCTGCATACATTCATCAATATTTTTCTGCTACTGCCCTTGAAAGCCTACGCGCTGTGCACGCTGAGCAATAGCGACTGGCTGTCGCGCAGCTCTGCTGGCAACTCGAATCAACATCCGACGGCTGATGCACGCACTACAGAATGTTCTGGACATGCGACAGCGCCTCGAAGGCTCAAGCCCGCCCGCCATCCTGCCAGGCGAACGACGTCTGACTGCATGTGCAGCGACGAGTAAGATCTATTTACCGAGGTGAACGAGTTGACACAGAGCGACAATTATCAATTGCTGAATCGGGAACTGGCTGCACCCGATCCATGGGGACTCGACGCCAATCCATTCGAGCGTGAGCGTCACACGCAAATGCTCCGCTTGGCGCTTGCCCAGGGATCCATCTCAAGTGCGCTCGAAGTGGGATGCGCTGCCGGCGCATTTACGGTGCAGCTAGCCCCCCACTGCAAACGGCTCACCGTGATCGATGTTGTGCCTCAGGCTATAGAAAGATCGCGTCGACGCATAAGGGGTTCTCCGCACATCAGCTGGATAGTCTCTGATGTTCAACAGTTTTCACCTGACGAGAGGTTTGATCTGATCGTTGTGGCGGAAGTGCTCTACTACATCGGAGGAATAGCCGAGATGAGAGGGGCTGTTCGGAATTTAGTGCGGATGCTTGCGCCAGATGGATATCTGGTTTTCGGATCGGCGCGCGACGCCAACTGTCGTCGCTGGGGCCACGTTGCTGGTGCTGAGACGATCCTCGGCATGCTGAACGAAACTTTGCTCGAGGTAGAGCGGCTTGAGTGTCGGGGTGAGTCGGTCAACGAAGATTGCTTGCTCGCCTGTTTCCGAAATCCGTTTTCTGCCTCCTAACGGCTCAACCCTCGACGTTCAGACATGGAGACACTATGCGCATCTGTGGTATCAAATTGACCCATGACGGAGCGGACGCGCTTGTCGAGGATGGGTGGCTCGCCTTCTGCGTCGAGCAGGAGAAGCGGGGCAGCAACCCGCGATATGAAACTGTCGACAATCTCGACGCGATTGGCGCCGCTTTGGCGCAACACGGTCCGGATCCACGCGTTCTTGATCAAATCATCATCGACGGCTGGGGTGCAATGCTGAAAGTTCTCTCGAATCCGTCGAGGGCTCCGGTCTCGTTCCAATGACAGGGCATTTCCCTGCAAGAACTATCCTCGTGATAGGTGCCGCGCGGCCACCGCAGCCCGTGGCTCCGCCTCGTGGCGCCGATCTGCCTGGAGGACCCGTGCGCCTTATATAGTCAGCCCTCGAACTCCGGATTGCGAAATGTTGTTTAACCATCAGACCCGGATGAGATGCCAGGACAGAATTCCGGCTGTTGTCCATCTCGATGAATCTGCACGATTTCAGACCATCCCAGGCACTCTCTCCGTGAAGGCGCCGAGCTACTCTTCGAATGTAACAAGCTCAGGGACATTCGGCTGCTCTGCAACACGAGTGCCAATTACCACGGACGAGGCGTTTTCCCGGATTCTGCTGCAGCCCTTTAATGGAGACGCAATGAACACATACGGTGCGATGGACCAGGAAGAACCCAACCAACCGAAGAAATGCCGGTCAACGGCGCCCGACGGTCAGATGAGCGCATGTTCATGACCGCAATAGATTTTTCCGACGTAAGTAAGACATATGGCGACAAGGCCGTGGTCAGCGCGCTATCGTTCCGCGTTTCCCCGGGGGAATGCTTCGGGCTGCTTGGACCGAACGGCGCGGGCAAGAGCACGATCGCACGCATGATCCTTGGCATGACAGCCCCTGATGCGGGGAAGATTACCGTGCTCGGCGTGCCGGTGCCTGCCCAGGCTCGCTTGGCGCGAAAGGGTATCGGCGTGGTGCCGCAATTCGACAACCTTGAGCCTGAATTCACTGTGCGCGAGAATCTGCTGGTCTACAGCCGCTACTTCGGCATGAATACACGCAAAGTCGAGGCGGTCATGTCGTCGCTCCTTGAGTTTGCACGCCTAGAGAGCAAGGTGAATGCGCGTGTGTCTGAACTTTCAGGCGGCATGAAGCGGCGCCTGACGCTAGCGCGTGCGTTGATCAATGACCCGCAGCTACTTGTCATGGACGAGCCGACCACCGGTCTCGACCCGCACGCGCGCCACCTGATCTGGGAGCGCCTGCGTTCCCTGCTTACGCGCGGCAAAACGATCATCTTGACCACCCATTTCATGGAAGAAGCCGAACGGTTATGCGATCGACTCTGCGTACTCGAAGGAGGTCGCAGCATTGCCGAAGGGCGTCCGCATGACCTGATCGATGAACTGATCGGGTGCGAAGTCATTGAGATCTACGGCGGCGATCCGCATGAGTTGGAATCGCTGGTCGGGCCATATGCCGATCGCATCGAAATTAGCGGCGAGACCCTTTTTTGCTATGTGTCCGACCCGGAGCAGGTGCGTGTGCGGTTACGGCAGCGCGCGGGCTTGCGCATTCTGCAGCGTCCGCCGAATCTTGAGGATGTATTTTTGCGGTTGACCGGGCGCGAGATGGAGAAGTGAACGATGGATGAAGGTTGTGCTGCGGCTCTGCCCGCCAACGCTTTTAACTGGATTGCGATATGGCGACGCAACTATCTGGCATGGAAGAAAGTAGCACTTGCGTCAATTGTTGGAAGTCTGGCCGATCCTATGATCTACCTGTTTGGCCTCGGCCTTGGCCTCGGAATTATTGTGGGTCGCGTTGACGGCACAACCTACGTTGCATTCTTGGCGGGCGGCATGGTGGCGACAAGCGCGATGACGTCTGCGACGTTCGAGACGATTTACGCGGCCTTTACGCGAATGCACGCCCAACGCACCTGGGAAGCCATGCTCTACACACAAATGACACTTGGGGACATCATCCTGGGTGAGTTGGCATGGGCAGCGAGCAAGGCATTTCTTGCCGGTACGGGAATCATAATCGTCGCCACCGTGCTAGGCTATGCGACGTGGCCATCAGTCGTCTATGTGCTGCCAATTATCATGCTCACTGGATTTGCATTCGCGAGCCTTGCGATGGTAGTCACGGCGCTTGCGCCCAGTTACGAGTATTTCATTTTTTACCAGACGCTCGTCCTCACACCAATGCTGTTCTTGTGCGGCGCGGTGTTTCCAATCACGCAACTGCCCCAGACTTTTCAGCAGGTAGCGCAGTTCTTGCCTCTAGCGCATGCGATCGACCTCATACGCCCGGCAATGCTTGGGCGCCCCGCGAGCAGCATGGGCCTGCATATAGGCGCGCTTTGCATCTACGCGCTTTTGCCGTTCTTCCTGTCGGCAGCGCTGTTGCGTCGGCGCCTGATGTCTTGACGCCACTCGCCACCACGCCAGGAGGGGTATTGCGATGCAGTGTCTTGAAAAGACCCGCAGAGCTCTGAAGATAATCATCATAGTCCGGGAACAAACGAACCCATGTCGGCGCCGGCGAGACGATGCAGGTTTTTCGCTCTGCAACTGGCCGAACTCGGAAGCAAACACCCTTCAGGAAGATCCGGCGTGTATCAGGAGAAAAGCAAATGAAGGTCATCTCAATCGCTACGGCGCTCTTTGCTCTGGCGTGTCCCGCGAACGCGTTCGAAAACAAAGCGGTCGCGGCTACGCTTATCTTAAGGACCGATCGTACGATTGCCGGTCAGCCCATCATCGTTCCACGGAAGGATGTCGAGGTCATCGCTTCGATTTATGAGATTGCGCCCGGTGCGACGTTACCAATTCATCAGCATCGCTATCAGCGCTATGGCTATGTGCTTTCGGGGGAGATCACGGTCACCAATACAGAATCTGGGAAAGAAAGCATTTTCACGGCAGGGGATTTTATCGTCGAGTCCTGGGGCATATGGCATAAAGGGGCGAACAACGGCACCGAGCCGGTAAAGCTGCTCGTGATCGATCAGGTGGAAAAGGGCAGTGAGAATGTTCTGCCGCAAAAATAAAGACGTTGAGGTATTACCGGAGGGCAATCTGGCGCCACGGCTCGGATGTGGTGAACCCGTCCCATATTAGGGGTTGGTTTGCCGCTCCTTGCTAATGTCGATTGGAGCTGCGTGAACCTTCGACTTGCGTCGTCGACAAACTGTCGAGGAGGTTGTTTCATTGGTCGGCTGAACGGCGGGCGTAGGAGAGCATCTGTCCAGTTCCTCCATACTTGGTCGTCAGTCAGCGCGGCTGTTGGGCCAGCGGCGACAGGATCATCGATCATCCGTGAGACTGTAGCGGCGGCGTTTCAAAGAGGCTCCTCATTCCGACGCCATGAATCACGCCGAACGACAAAACCACGAAAGAATGCTAGGAAATCCTGAGACGTCTCATTACCTCATGGGGCGAAGGCATGCGGGATGCTTCCTGGCATAGCACGTCCCGCATCCAGAGGCTTGCCTGATCACTATTGTGAAGCGCGGGCCATTGGAGGGCCTGTGTGAACGCGGGCAAAGGTAGCGGAAGGTCAGCGATCCGCAGGGGTATTGTCTTTTCGAGCTGCTTGACCAGGCGTAAGGGCATTGTCGCTATGCGCTCGGTCCCTGAAAGCATGAACGGAACCATGCTGAAGCCCTGCACGACTACTTCGACATGTCTCTTAAGCCCGTGCCCAAGCAAACACCATTCCTCGATGGAAGCAGCGTTCCCAAACTTCACCACAACGTGCCCCATCGACATATACCTCTCGAGTGTAAGTTGCTCCGAGAGTAGCTTGTTCGAGCGGCAGCCCACGCACACGAGGGTCTCCTCGAATAACGCCACCTTAGGATGTGCGCGCGACATGAGCAATTCCGGAAAGATGAGAAAATCGGCGTCACCGCGCCGCAAGTAATCATCGTAGTTATCGGCGATCGGCAGCAACTCGAAGCTGACGGCGGGCGCTTCTCGGGCGACACGCGTCACGACCTTTTCAAAAAAAACGAGTGCGGCGTAATCGGAAAGAATGACTCTGAAGCAGCGATCCGATTGAGCAGGGCAAAACGGATCCCAGGATATGATCGAAACCTGGATGTGAAGCAGAGCCTCGCGGACCGAAGGCGCGAGCCGCTCCGCACGCGGGGTTGGAACGAGTTCGCGACCGACCATGGTAAAAAGGTCGTCATTGAAATAGGTGCGTAACCTGCCGACGGCCGCGCTCATGGCCGGTTGGCTCAAGTTGATGCTGCGCGCTGCCGCCGTGAGATTACGCTCGGTCATCAAGGCGTCGAGTGCGACGAGGAGATTCAGATCAAGGCCCTTGAACCGCATGTCTTCATCCATAGCGAGGTGGCGAGATAAAAGGTGAAAAGGCTTGGTCTCGCAGTGTGCGGCGCCACGAGAGATCAGCAAGCAAAGGGTCGCCTAAAATTGAGAAAGTATCGATGTTCCAGCCGCCGTGGCTTTGATGGTCTTACTGCTACCTTCAACCGACACGATTCAGTGGTGCCTGATCATTCTGGCGAGTAGCAGTGTTTTCCGCGGATAAAGGTTTCGGTCTGCGACGTCGATCACTTCGGCGCCTTCAATATGTACTTCGGGGGGTAAGACGCACTCGTAGCACTCACCTTCTTCGGCAGGAGTATCTTGGCAATTGAAGTCTTGAGTGTGCTCCGCTGAATGGGCTTTGTCAGCACCATTCAGGTTTGCGCGGGGGTCACTTGCCGCCGGGCCACAATCTTGGTTACGATCATCTGCTGCAAGTGACGGCCCGGCCCGCAATGTCAATGCGAGCAACGCTGCAACGATGACGTAGTAACCAATAACCTTCATGAGACGTTTCCTTTCTTCGACTAAGGCCAGGCGATACCAGGTAGGATTGATGCCATTCCCGCCGCCAGTGCTTCGGGGCTACAGGCGTTGTTGGATTGGTTGAGAGCCTTTCAACGGATCATACCCGGTGGAGTGGAGACGGCCGTCTATGGAGCATCCGCGAAAATTGGTGAAATCTATTGTTTAAATGCGAGTCATCCATTTGATGCATGTAGACGACGTCTTGCCTGCCCGAGCCAACAAGTGTCGCCAAACCCACTGTTTTCAGGGGCGCCTTTTCACCCAGTCCTTCTATCCTCAGTGGGCTTGCGCATGTCGTTGCCGCCATCCCCTTCATCCGGGATAGCAAAGGGCGCCGCGTGCGGGAGGGACACCCCTGCGTCTCCCGTCAGGCTACGACATTTTGTTCGATCGGCTGCCTTGTATGGAGAAGACCGGATTCCTGACGTTTCAGTGTCATCGTTTGCAATGAGATAGAGGTAATGGCCGCAAGCCGGCTGGGTCGACCACGTTTAGCTTCCATCGCGGAACGTCGCCATTAGCTTTCGACGTTCATTTCGAATGATCGTAGCGTGATGAACAAGTCGGTCCACCGCGGCAAGCGTCATGGCCGGGTCCGGAAAGACGCGGTTCCATTCTCCAAAGGGCTGATTGGCGGTGATGATGATGGACCGCCGCTCATATCTTGGGAGATGAGTTCGAAGAGCACGCGGGTTTCGGCCTGGTCCTGGTGACGTAGGCCAGGTCGTCGAGGATAAGCAGATCGAACTTGTCGAGCTTTGCGACGGCGGATTCGATCTGGAGTTCACGCCGTGCGACCTGCAGTTTCTGGACGAGGTCGGTCGTGCGAGTGAACAGCACCCGCCAACCGTTCTCGATCAGCGCGAGGTCGAGGGCCGCGGCGAGATGGCTCTTTCCGCCGCCCGGCGGACCGAACATGAGGATATTGGCACCTTTCGCGACCCAGCTGTCGCAGCGGCAATGGCCATGACCTGGGCCTTGGAGACCATAGGGACTGCATCAAAATCAAAGCTGTCGAGCGTCTTTTCCGGTGGCAGGTTTCGCCTGGGCAAAATACGCCGACGCTTTGCGCAGAATCTCGTTGGCCTGACGAAGCTCGCGGCTCTCCCGCTCAAGAGCATTCATATTCTCGGCGACATCGTTCGGCCGGCCTGCTCGCTTACCGCTATCGACCTCGGTCTTCTTCACCCATTCGTGCAGCGTGCGTGGCCGGCGAGCAGCCGATCTTGGCCGCGATAGATGAAACGGCAGCCCACCGCGCGGGGTGCTCGGCTTCGTGATCCAGCACCATGCGGATGGCACGCTCACGGACTTCAGGCGAGAATTTGTTCGTTGTCTTGCTCATATCGGCTCCAATCTCTCATGAGTTGAAGCCTCCGGCAAACTCGGCGCGGTTCTTGAATCCCAAAAAGGGAACCGGCTATAGGCTTGTGTTTTTAAGCAAAACGTCACCCTCCACTCCTAGGTCCTGTTGACAAAGTCAGCAGTGATAATGCGATAAGATGGCTCCTAACGGAGGATTTGATGTCTGGAGCTGATCGGGAAATACGACTTCGACTTAGTGTGCAACGCGCCTTGCTCGGGGCCGTATCATCGACGCTCGCCGCCGTTACGTGTGGCTGGAGTGGCAACGAGATTGTCCTCGAATTCTTGGTCGATCCCGATTTCAGCGATGATGACCGCGAACGCATGGAGGTAGTCGCATCCGAGGTCATCTCGGATTTCGGTTATGAAACAATAATGACTGTCTTCACATCCCCACCATCGGATGGACCGAAGGTTCCGGTTGATAGGCGATGGTGGGCTTACAGGCGATTTGAGCCATTGCTGGGCTAAAGGCGTTCCATGAAGTGCGGCAGCCAGATTTTTGCGGCGGCCAGCAAAAGGAACGCTTCGAAGGAAGTTCGGGTCTTGTCGTAACGGGTGGCAATCCGTCGGAACTGTTTGAGCCGGTTGAACATTCGTTCGATGCGGTTGCGGTCTTTATAAACTTTGAAGTCGCAGGAAGGCGGGTCTTTCCGGTTCGCTTTTGGCGGAATCACGGGCCGAATGCCGTGGATCAGCAACTCTTCGCGGGCGGAGTCGCCGTCGTAGCCCTTGTCAGCAAGGAATGATTTAGGTTTGCCAACGGGTATGGTAAGAAGCGCTGGAACGGCGCTAGCTATAATTAGAAGCCTCGCCACCTGTCAGGACAAAGCCGAGAGGACGTCCCTGACCGTCTGCGCGGGCATGGACTTTTGTCGTAAAGCCGCCGCGTGATCGACCAAAACCCTCCTTATAAGTCCCCCTTTAGCGCCCGCAGCCTGCGAATGGCCGCGAACCGTGGTGCTGTCAATCATATGTTGCCAGTCATGGGTCAATCCAAGTTCGACAAGCGTTTCCAGAAGTGCGTCCCAAACACCTTGTTCGGCCCAGCGGCGGAAACGAACATAGACCGAATTCCACTTTCCATATCGCTCGTGCATATCGCGCCACGGACAGCCGACGCGCAGAACATGGAGCATCCCGTTAAAAAAGCGGCGGTTGTCGTGGGATGGCCGAGACTTGCGACCACGCTCGGTCGGCAATAGCGGTTCGACAATCCGCCATTCCTCATCACTCAAATCGCCTCGTGCCATAGCTGCTTCCTAAAAAGCAGTCTTGAATCACGCCTAGGCTGATTTGGGAATCCACTTTGTCAACAGGACCTAGTCTCAACCGAAATCGGAGGGTCAAACCGAACCCACTCGTACTCAGAAAGATGGTTCTTGGGACGGCGTATCGAGCCCGAGAGATCCCATTCCTTAGCGCTGTCATTGCCATTGCTGGGATGAAACTCGATCATCCCGTTTCGGTCGCTGATCGCAACCTCGGATAGCCTCATCCGATCCCGATCAGAACCCATTTTCTCCTTGAAGCGTGCAGCGGCTCTGGGGTCTGGCTCAAAGCAATAGAGCTGGGCGCTCGGAAGAAGGCGCAGAAAGCGTTGAGCATCGCTTCCGTCATTGCACCCAATGTCAAAGATTACAGGGTTAGGCTTATCGAGAAGCGAAACGATCTGTCGATGTACGTTTAACTCACACACCGGATCCATCACAGTCTCCTTAACTTTTCGAAGTGCCCCTGCTGAACGAGCTCGGACAGGATATCACTGAAATACCGAGCCATTTGGCCCTTCTTTCGACATGGTTGTTGACGCGTCGCCGTGCGATTAGGTGGGCACGGCGCATTGTCGGTCGCGGGCTTTGCTATTCGCGAGTTTGTTTGGCGTAACGACGCGACCCCAAGCTATGCTGAAAGCCCACTAGTCACCGAGGCCTCAGCGGGGACGGATACCTGTGATTTGCGGCCACGTACCGGGCTTAAGCATATGCAACGCTGCTCCCAAATCTGCCGAAGTTCATTTAGGAAAGTCTCACGACTACCTGAAACAGGCGCGATTCCATCCAAAATGTCGCCAACCAGGGCTTCTCCCTCAATCCTAATTAGCTGTTCAAACAACTCCGGTGAAATACGCACGGCCTGCAGGCTGGAGGCGCCTGTGCGGATCTCACATACAGTCTCTTGCCGATCCAGGGTGGAATATGCACGCGCCTGATGGAGACTTGCGTAAGGTGGCAAGGAAACTGCTAGTTTATTCCACTCCTCCATCGTTGAGATTCGCTTCTTGACGAGAAATGGACCGATCACAAGTGCATCCAGGTCGGTCGTCAAAAAAGTCGTTACGGCATCCCTAACCGAATCCACTACCGGCTCGGCGTTGTTGTTAAACGACGTGTTGAGCAAGATCGGAACGCCGGTTCGCTTCCCGAAAGCATTGATTAGCTCCCAATATGCGGGATTTGTCTCGCGTGACACTGTCTGCAAACGAGCCGTACCATCTACGTGCGTGATGGCGCCTAGCGAACTACGCTTGGGTTCGCGCACAGACACTACGAAATTCATAAAAGGAAATTTGCGCAAGGTACCTGGCAGATCAAAAAATTCCACGGCGTCCTCCTCCAATACCGAGGGAGCAAATGGGCGGTAGCCTTCCCGCTTCTTGACCATCATATTAATTCGATCCTTGTTTGACGCCGGCCTCGGATCAGCAAGAATACTCCGGTTGCCTAGCGCCCGTGGACCGAACTCCGAACGCCCCTGCACCCAGGCGATCACGGCGCCATCCGCAATCCATTCGGCTGCTTTGCCTGTCACGTCATCACTCCGTTCAATTTCGAGATGCTGGCCCCAAGCAAAAAGTTCCTCCTCCACGCTTCCTTCGCTCTCCAGGTCGGGTCCCCAATAGACGTTTTGCAAACGCTCACGAGGTGCCGGATGCCCCAGATCATGAGACGCCATCAATGCGGCGCCTAGTGCGCAGCCAGCGTCATGGGCAGCCGGTTGCACGAAGATGTCGTCAAACATCCCCGAGTACAGCAGCTTGCCATTCAAAGTGCAGTTGTGAGCCACTCCTCCGGCCAAACACAGTCGTTCGATGCCCGTAACCTTGGTGTAATGCCGTAGGACGTGGAACACGATCCGTTCCAGTGCTTCCTGCAGTGAAGCACTCACATCTTTATGCTGCTGCGTGAACGGCATGCCTTTCTGGCGTATTTGAATGTTACTGAGCAACGTAGGACCAACTCGGTCGAGATGGACCCGATAACCACCGTCGTCTAGGAGTTCGTAAAATTGTTCGAAGATCTCGCGGTACGAAGCGGGATTGCCGTAAGGTGCCAGACCCATGATCTTATATTCATCGAACGCGCCATAACCTAGGTAGCGGATCGTTTCCAAGTATAGCAGCCCTAGAGAATCATTCTCCGGAAATGTCACGAGTGGCTCAATCTCCGTGCTGGAACCAATCGCCAAAAGCCCCGAAAGAAAGTCTCCACCGCCGTCAATTGAGAGGACCAAACTTCGCTCGAAGCCCGACATGAAAAACGAGCTCACCGCGTGCGACATATGGTGGCTCACGAACGACACACGTGAGGGATCAATTTCGGCACCAAATTCTTGCCCGAGTAATCCGCACAACAACAGTCTCGCGTCCGGTATTGGGGTACTTGGGTGAGAGAGGCGCACGCGCTCGAGCACAGCGTTGCAATAGGCCTCGGTCGCATAATACGCGATGCGGTCGATGTCGCTCAGGTGAACACCTGCAGATGCGAGGCAATATTGAATCGAACGCGTTGGTAACTTGTTGGAGTGCTTGATCCGGTTAAGGCGCTCCTCCTCGACCGCCGCTATCACTCGCCCGTCGCGAACGAGAACCGCAGCCCCATCGTGCATAAAGGTGTTCGGTAGATCGAACGAATTTTCGTAGACTCTGCTTAGACCGCCACTGAGCCCTAGACACAGCATGTTGCTCTCCAGTTCGTTTCGAAAGGTAGGTCGCTCTGGTCTGGCCACCGGCTTTCGCAGTTTCATAGGGTGGCGCTTGACAGTGCAGCTAGAGCTCACGGGTCGAAGCCGAAATCAGATCGTGACCGGATCGGTGAGATTGCCGACAATCGGCGCTAACAGAGCCCCAGACCGAAGCATTTGCGGCAGTAACGCCGCGTAACGTATCCACATTACCCAGTCCTTCATCTTTCCGCCCGACAGCCACAACGACGTTTGGTGGTCGCTGCAAAGGTCGCAGACCGTATCCTTGCAGCGGCGAGTGCGCCTGCGTTGGCTCCGAGGCATAGCACACAGAATTCCGCCGCCGGCCTCCGTCATTCGCATATGCGCCAGCACCGAACTCAGCTCCCACGCGGTGGGGCCGCCATTGATAATCACGTCGAACGGCGCCCACGGCGTGAGAACCGATCTGCAACAAACGCTAGAAGGGGAAGCAGTAGAAAGATGACCAGCGCGCGGTGAAGACGAATAGGAGGCGGCATCGACCGGGGCAAAAGTGCGTCCCGTGAGAGCCCACTGAAACGTCGAGAAGCAACGACCAAGATTCTACCCGATCACGTCGAGCGCAAGATAACGATCGAGACCAGGCAGCAGACCGACTGCCTCATCTCGTTTTCCCAGCACAGTCTCCACGGCACCCGAGGACCCATTTTAAGAACTCCGAATTACGGCTTTTACAAAACGCTTCTTCAGCGTCTTCTAATGGCAACCGTTTCGATCAGTAAAATCGATTGTTTGGATGGAATGCATTCACGAAAACGATGGCGTGACTCAGCAGTGAAGCGAGCGGCGACCCCATCCTTCTCTCTATGGCGGCCGTGTGCAAGGCAGATCCGCCTGTGACATTCGACCGACAAACTCCTCGTGTCTTGTCATAAAAGCAACACTCCTTCGCTACTCTTGTTTCAGCCGACAAAGCCAAGCCGCATGTTCGTCTCGGCACATCAATGAGCCTAATGGCGGCGCTAGCTGCAAGGAAACTGCGTTCGGTCTTGGTCAGCACCGCCGCTGCGAGTGCCGCGAAACGTGGGCCAAGCGCTTCAACATTTTCCCCGGCGTAAGTGCGCAGCATCTGGTCTTTGAAGCGCCAGCCGACGAAGGAGAAGCCTGGGTTGGTGCGCGGCTCCTTCACCACTTTAGGGACCGGGACGATAAATCGGCAGAGGCCGCGGTAACTCCAAAAAATAATGCGGCGCTAAAAAATTGGCCTCAGGCTAGACCGTGGGTATAGACTGGTAGTCCGGTAGGCGCTATTCGTGCTGTTCCAGCATAACATCAGCCACCCCGTGGATTCTCCAAGGCCTCTTATATTGAAAAAAGTGCAACGCAGTTTTGCCGTCGAGTACAAGAACGGCAGGCGAAAACTTGATGCCAGATCGAACTCGATCTGGGGCAATGTGGATCTAAAGTCAGTCGCGCGCGATCTAGAGGAAGAGGCATTGCCTTTTCTGTCAGGTAGCTCTCAGAGTGGCAAACCCGACAGCGAAATGTCTTTGCCGGAACAAGATCAGGCCGAGCAGTTGTTGACAGCGCCTCTCGGGCCGTCGACAACTGCATCAGATACACAGGAGATGAGCATGGCCGACGAGACTAATACGACAACCAAGGTCGATGGACAGACCGTTGTCGAAACGCCTAATGCGCCGAAGAAACAGCGCAAACCGCGCGCCAAAAAAGTCGCGGCACTCGAGACCGCGTTAGCTGACGCTACGGCAGAGCCGGCAGCTGCGCTGGCCGGGGACGGTGGTGTGAAGAGGAGAGGGCGCAAGACAAAGGCTATCGAAGCTGCGGCGAGCGCCAAACGCGCACCTGTGCGCCGTGCTCCGAAGGCGGTGCAGGCAGCGCCGGCTGCCCCGATGACGGCGAGCGATGAAATGGCAGACCTTTTGCAGTTGGAAGAGGAAAATCAGCGGCTGCGCAAGCTTCTTGCTGGAAAACTTCGCGCTGAAAATGAAGATCTGCGCAAACGGCTCAAGCTCGATTGATATAAGCAGCCGGTCAATAAGCGACCGGATCTACATTCTTATCGAGACAAACAATTCGGCAACGGTAATGCTGTTGCCGGACCCCAAACTCACTGCCTGCTTGCGGGATAAAACGCGAGGTCGGATAGATGGCGTCTCCCTGGAAACTTCTTGCCCGACTGATCTCACCGGGTCGCGAACAAAAGCGAGAAAACGGCTCGGACCAGAAGGTTACGCCGGACACATTGGCCATTGCCGGTCCGACCGAAACGCCTGCCGAGAAGAGCCTGATAAGCGCCGTTCGACCGGCAAGCGAGGGGCCTCCCCGTCACGGCCATTCTCCTGCAATTTCCACCGAGTTTGTTGTTTCTAAGGAAGTCGGAATCGGTGGCCACGATCAGGTCGAAGGCCAAGATGCCAAAAACGTTGAGGCGGCCGATCCACCTCCATTCGGCGGGCTTAGTACCGACATCGCCGCTGGGCACGATGCTACGAGGCTCGAGCGAACTCTCGAGGTCGCCCCGCGTAAGAAGGCATCAGCCGCGATTGCAAACGCTGCCCCGGCAGTTCACACTGCGGACCAGATGAGCCTCGACGAAGACATCAGGGTGCTCAGGAGGCAGCTAGCCAGAAAGCTAAGGCTGCAAAACGCGCAGTTGAGAACAATGCTGGAGCGGTTTGAACGGTGACCTGTCGCAGTGCAACAACCTGTCGCCCTGGGCATGTAGTGGAGCCAACGGCAGCATCACCTGTGTACGGCAAGGACAAATAATTGGGGTCCGAACACGGTCCCATTTCGTCGAGATCAACGACAAGAGTGTTTAGGCCATGTTCTA
This sequence comes from Rhizobium sp. BT03, assembly GCF_030053155.1. Taxonomy (NCBI): domain Bacteria; kingdom Pseudomonadati; phylum Pseudomonadota; class Alphaproteobacteria; order Hyphomicrobiales; family Rhizobiaceae; genus Rhizobium; species Rhizobium sp. BT03. The sequence goes on along the minus strand of NZ_CP125643.1, from coordinate 140,369 downwards.
GGCATTTAACCGCGCTCGATCGCCACCGTGAACATCGAGCCTGCCGCAGGTTTCCTGGATGCGCGTCTCCGCCGCCTGCGCAATCGAAGCCGCATTGGTGGCGTCAAGCTGAACTGTCCGGGCGTCTGGTCCGTTTTGAACGAAGGTGTCGCCTGCTTCAAGTTGGCGCGCGCAACCGAGCCGGTGAAGCCGTGCTGCGCCAGACCTTTCACGATATTTGACGGCGGATTTCTTTGCCAGTGGCGAGAGCTGAACTGTGACGCGATCGAGACCGACACATGCCATGGACTGCGAATTCAGCGATCGATTTAAAATCGAGCAATTGGGGGCTTGCCTCCTGCCTAACATCTCGACGAACTCGAGCTCGATTAAGTGATCACTCCAAGGTCCTCCGTTTGCCAGTCTAGATCGGCTGGCGGCCAAGATAAGCATCGAACGCGGCAGCGACATGGCGAAGGGCAGAGCGACGTTCGTGCCGCACACTGACTAAACCGTTGTCAAACTCAACGATCCCATCCTCAGCCAGAATCTCTAGCTGCTTAGCTGAACTCACTAGATGGGTCTGATCAAATCCCTGAGCCGTACAGATTGCTGATATGTCCGCCTCCAAGTAGCACATGAGCTGTTCGATGATTGCAGCTCTTACGCGATCCTCGGTAGCTAAACGGTAGCCCCTTGAGATCGCCAAGCGGCCGGATGCTATGTGCCGGTTATAACAGCTTTGCGTGAGATCGTTTTGAACGTAACCGTCGCCGCAACGACCAATGGCGGACGCGCCCAAACCGATGACAGTTGAGCAGGTTTCGGCAGAGTAACCAAGCGAATTTCGGCGCAGACGACCAGCTCTCTGTGCTATTGCAAGCTCGTCATCCGGCAAAGCAAAATGGTCGAGACCAATTTGCAGATAGCCTGCTGCAACTAACGTATCGGCCATGGCTGAGGCCTGCTCAGCTCGCGCGGCTATATCGGGCAGTGCTGCTGTGTCAATCAAGCGCTGATTTTTTCGAAAAGATGGAACGTGGGAATAACCGAAAACCGCGAGGCGGTCGGGACGCATCGCAATAGCTAACATAGCGCTCTCGAGACAGGACTGGACGGTTTGGTTCGGCAAACCGAACATCAAGTCGAAATTGATACGCCTGACCCCATACAGGCGGAGGTTTTCGACGGCGGTCATCACTTGCGCCTCGCTCTGAATCCGGTTGATCGCTTTTTGTACGACGGGATCGAAGCTCTGCACACCGACGCTTGCGCGATTCACACCGGTTCTTTCTAGGGCTTCGGCCATATCGGTGGTGAACGTGCGCGGGTCGACCTCAACGGCAATGGTTGCACCTCGCTCAAGCGCAAAACGGCCGCGCAGGAGTTCCATTAGCGACAGGAAGTCTGCCGATGGCATAATGGTCGGGGATCCGCCGCCAAAGTGCACGTCACCCACGGAGAGTGCCTGCGGCACTTGCTCGGCGACCAGGCGGATTTCCTCGCGCAGCATTGCTAGATAATCGGTTATCAAAGTGTCCCGACGAGTGATGCTAGTCGGAAAACCACAATACCAGCACATCGAGCGGCAGAATGGAATGTGGAGATAGAGCGAGACAGCGTCATCAGTTCCCTGGCTTCTCAGCCATTGCTCATAAGTGTGGGCGCCGATTTCTGGAGAAAACTCCTGTATTGTTGGGTAGATAGTATACCAAGGCAACTGCGCCCCGCTATTTGTGTTCGGAACGAAAATCGACGACGGTGCGCGCAAAGACTTTCGCCTGCAGTCCGTGTCACGTTCACATACAATATTTGACACGTTTTTTTCCTTCGAAAGCGTGGTCCTATTGGGCACATGCCACGCCCGGAATGGACTTGATGTTCGATTTGACGTCGCATTCGGAAAGGGCCTTCGGCTCATCGCCAGGCTCGTCGCCGCTCGTTGCGACGCTGAGGTGCTTCTTGCGGCGCTTCGCCGCCTTGTCTGGATATTGCGCTAATACTTCCGCAATGAGCTGTTCATGCAAAACGCTGTCATTCTCGTAATCAAGGCTCATGGGCCCCTGCCCCCTTTCAAGGTTCGGGTTAGGTCGTCGTCGCCGAAGCGGCTTTCTTGGAAGGACGCGCTGGCGCAAGGGCCAGCGCGTCCTGTCGACAGCGGCAGTTATTGAGCCGCAACCACCGCTGACTCCTTGGCCTGTAGTTCGGCCAGCATCTGCTCGTCGCTCTTCATGATGCCGAAGTCGAGCAGCATGTCTTCGAGCTCTTCCATGGTAATCGGGGTCGGAATGGTCCCTTGGCCCGAATTGGCATGGATCTTCTCGGCTAGCGCCCGATATTCCCCGGCCTGCTTGGAGTCCGGCGCGTACTGGATCACCGTCATCTTCCTGAGCTCGGCGTGCTGGACGATGTTGTCACGCGGCACAAAGTGGATGAGCTTGGAATTGAGCCTGGCAGCCAGCGCCTCGGAGAGGTCGAGCTCGCGGTCCGTCTGGCGCTCGTTACAGATCAGGCCGCCGAGCCGCACGCCGCCGGAATGGGCATATTTCAGGATGCCCTTGGCGATGTTGTTGGCGGCATAGAGCGCCATCATCTCGCCGGACATCACGATGTAGATCTCCTGGGCCTTGTTCTCACGGATCGGCATCGCAAAGCCACCGCACACCACATCGCCGAGCACGTCATAGGAGACGTAGTCGACATCGTCATATGCACCGTTCTCTTCAAGGAAATTGATCGAGGTGATGACGCCGCGCCCGGCGCAGCCGACGCCCGGTTCCGGACCGCCGGACTCCACGCACTTGATGCCTTTGTAGCCGGCCTTGAGCACGTCCTCGAGCTCAAGGTCTTCCACCGAACCTTCCTGCGCTGCCAGATGCAGAACCGTGTCCTGTGCTTTGGCGTTCAGGATCAGCCGGGTGGAGTCGGCTTTCGGGTCGCATCCGACGATCAGGATCTTCTGCCCGAGGTCGACAAGCGCTGCGAGCGTATTTTGGGAGGTGGTGGACTTGCCGATCCCCCCTTTGCCGTAAAATGCGATTTGACGCAAATCTGACATATCGCCTTCCTTCTTTCGTTCCATCCATCGCTGAGTAAAAGGCAGGCAGCTCGCGCCGCCTCGCATGGCAATCTTCAAAACCCGTGCCATGTGGGCAGCAGCATATAAAACAGCTGTTTTGCTGATCTTCAGCTATTTAGTTCCGAACTTTCGAAGGCGGGATCGACAAACTCTTGTCTCGAAACCGCCAAACTGGACGAAGCGGCTGCGAGGTCTTGTCGGTTGGAAATCGCTTGCGTCAAAGATCAACAAATCTCGTCCGTATCCTTACATCTCAGGCGAGGGACAGAAGTAGTGTGGCAAGTCGTAGAGCCAAGCAGATCGGTACCGTCTTGACGGCCGATCGGCTTCGCACCACGCGTCGAATCAAGGCCGGATGATCAGCAGAACGCATATGAAGGCACAGTAGAGATTGTCGCTTACAACAAACTCGCTGTTATGCTGTCTCCATGAACAAATAGGGGGAATGCCGACAGCTTGGCAGCTGCAGTCTTGCAGGCCCGGATTGTTTCGCCATTGGCTGAGATTGACAACGGAGCCGGTTTCGATCGTCAGCGGGCCAGATTCTGAGGAAATGCTCGAAGGCTACAGCAAAGATCGTGAGCAAGCTATCAAGTTAAAGCGCTAGTCGCGGACGCTTTTTTCCGGCCATACGCTCAGCTCCGACAAATTGTGGATCGCGTAGTCGAATACGGCGAAGAGCTTAAGGCAATTTTAGTAGGTGCTATCAGAATTGACCGATGATCATTATCCGACGACGACATCACCGCTCATCTTTAGGAAAGTGGCATTTGCGCGTGCCCGCACAGTCGTAATATCGGGAGCAATAATCCCCCGTATCGGTTCAACGTCGCCGGACAAGCCCGCCAAGTTGCATCTGTGGCCTTCACGTTTTCAAGATCTCGCGCCCGACGAACTCTGCCGCTCCAGAAAGACTTCCGCTTTCCTCAGGGAGAAAGCATTCATTAAAATCGCCGCATTCCTTGCAGCTGGGAGCGCTACAAAGGGAAAAGCCTTCAGCTTCGCAAATCTTGCGGTAAAAATACTTCTTCCACCTCATGTTGTTGGTGTTGCCTGCCACCAGCGCCGGAAAATGCGCGAACAGCAATCTCCTAAGTTCGGCTTTGTCAAGCAAGCCGAGATCCCGCCAGAGGTGGTCTTCGCGCATGGAACGTCGCGCAATGATCTTAGCAAAACGCACGCCCTCAGGGTCGCCTGGCCGCACATGCCCTAGGAGCATATCGCGCAACAGTTGCTCCTCCGCATCAGGCACGCAATCACTCGCCTCTTGCAGGGCAAAAGCGCGGATAAGCCTTGCCGGGAAACTGCGGGCTGGTATATCCCGCAGCTCCCTAAGCGAAAGGCCGGTTGCCTCGGTCGCGGTGGCAATCCCCATCTCAATTTCTTCAAGTGCGCGCGAAAAAACGCGGAAGAGCACATAGTCATCAAAATATAACTTGAGACCCATCTGGCATGGTCGGCTGAAATAGCGTGTTTGGCAATCGTCGCAGTGGTCGACGGCTATGCCGGTTTGACGTGCGGCGTCCGCAGCTGGCACCGCCACCGTCGAGACCCCGATGTGATGCACATTTGGCATGCGCTTCGTCGCTTTCTCCAATAATCGAATTCAGTTGGCTGCTTTGATCCCCGCAAGGCGAGCATTCAAAGGTTGTGCCAGCTTGAGCAAGTGACAGTTGAAGCCGGCTTTTCAATCACTCGATCGCCCGTGCAGCGGGGAGGCGATCCCGCCTCCCAGTTATCGCCAAACGGACAAACGCAGGCTTTCAATCTGCGGCGCCGATCGAGCAGTCTGAGTGTAGCAATCTGAGGGAAGATCAAAGATCAATTGCTGCGCAACGACGTGTTAGCCGCCGATAGAGTTATCATATGTCTCTTCGATAGTCCTCAGAGTAGTTGGAGACCGGCACTGAACGTCTTCCGACCTTCAGTGTTGACCTTTGTCCAGTTGAACGGGAGGCCTTCGGCAACGTAGTAAACGCCGCTTTGAGGCGTCAGCTTTCCGTTTCTCGAGCCCATGTCGCCACGCTCGCGGACTCTCAGCGAATCGGCGCGATAGAGTTCATTCTCCTGGATCCTATCATTCGTCATTGCGCTCATAGGAGCACCGGGGAGCGGCGATCAATACGCACTTGCAGGCCTTCCAGTGCGCCCGCAACGATGAGGCCCTTGTTCGCCACTCGGTCCATCGGAACAAACACAGGATCAAGCACCGGCCGGCAACATTCAAAACGTCGCGCGGCTTCCGTCATCGTTATTGACGGCGAACGATAAGGTTTACTACCATCGCCTCCCAAAAGCGCTATCTGCCCGGCAAGAGGGATCGGGTACCCGTCAAAGATCGTAAAGGCGGTTAACCCAACTCGCAAAGCTTCTTCGCCAACAAATAGCGAGTGCATGTCGTCGAAGCGGATCATCTGAATAAGATCACTGCCAATTAAACCGGCGATCGATGCAATGCTGTTGCGATCAGGGAGCTCAGCGGCGCGAAAGATCGCACTTTCTGGCTCCAACAGATACACAAAATTTTCCATATCCTTGCCTTCTAAATTCTTGAAAAGAGCTCGTGCCCAGCTGCTTTTGACGGGAGCGAAAGCGACTCGTGCATCAACTTGGGATAGCGACAACGCGCGGCAATATGCAGATTTCAGCGTGCTGTGTAAATGGTCCTGCGCCAATTCGGTTCGGTTCAATTCAAGCCAGGCTCCGGACGCGTCGCTCCGATGTCGCCCAGCCAGTTGATTCTATTGAGATATTTTAATGGGCGTGTTTTTATTCCGGCCAGCCCCCATACCAACTCCGGGCCAAACATGAACGCGACGATGTTAGACCATACCGGCAGCCGCGAGTCGACTAAGCGGGTTCAGCAATCGAACGCGGCGGCCATCGGCGTCGCCGCACGTATGGCTCGAATTTGTCCCAAATTTGCGGAACGGGATCCCGACCTTGGGCAAACTATGCAAACGGGTGCGTGTTCCAAGTTTGACGAGATCTGTACGTTGTACGAATACCCGGCAGAATTAGAAATCATTTCCCATGCTGCAGACGCGAGAGCCTGAACTCGAAGCTAACGAGTGGAGCTTCTATCAAGGCACCCCTTACGACGTATAAAGCAGAAAGAAAATTTGCAATCGGCGAGTCCATCCGAGCATCACGACATTTGGCTAGCGCAACCGGGGCAACAGCCGCGCTCACTGTTGGCTGACTTAAAGTGTGCTGAAAGCCGCGGTCGCGAGTTCGCGCTCGGTCCCCAGGCGTTTTCGGTGCCGCGTTTTTAGCGTTATTCAAAACGCGGATGATGGCATCCAATCAATCTATTTTGCCTGATTAGCGACCTTGGTGCATGACCAAGGTGTCTCACCAAACAAGCCGATCGCGACCTCAGCGGAGAACGTACAAAAATGCAATAGATAGGAAGCGGCAGATTTTATTGCGTATCCCGGAGAGATACTGGCGCCGCCTTGTTGCTCGCTATGGCGGCGGCCTTCGGAGTCTGGCGAACAGGATTTGCCGAGTCGGAAGCCGCGAAAGAAGAAGTCGTCACTTTGGCGTATTCGCGCTGACCCAACTTTTGGCAACCTATGGCACTCACGGCGAAGTCATGCACGTTCATAGCGTGGACGAATCGGGCGAAACGTCAGCGTCGACGCAGTTCAAGTATTGGACGAACGAACGGGAGCAAGGCCTTGTCCTTTAGAACTTTTTTTTGCATCCTGCTACTGGTCACGTGCACCAGCGCTGTTTCGGCCTACGCCGCGTCGCTTTCCATCTTCAAAGCGTTCGCCGTAACACTAGCGGCTTCGGTTTTCCTTCAGGTCGTTTATTTCTTGAGCCTGCTATTTATGTCCTTCCGGCCCACGCGCGAGAGCGACAGGTCGATACATTCAGGAACTCGGCAGGCAAACCAGCCACAAAAACATGATCGCGATGAAACTGAGCTGACCTGCCACTGAATTTTCATCCGGCGGCGATTAGAGCCTCGGCGGTTTTGAATACGCCAAGTGGCGCGGTGTGAGCAACCGGCGGAAACGCGAAGCCTTCATCTTGCGCAGCGTTGGAGCCGGTTGCGGCGATGGTCCCGGCATAATCTGCCGGGGTCTGATATCCGAGCGATTAGTGCGGCCGGAAATTATTGTGATCGTCCGCCCATTCGGCAATGGCGCTTCGGGCATGATTGAGGCCAAAGAACAGGCTTTCGTTGAGCAGTTCGTCGCGCATCCGACCATTGAAGCTCTCGGCATAGCCGTTCTGCATCGGCTTTCCCGGCGCGATGTAGTGCCAGTCGACTTTGTGATCCTTCGACCACGCGAGGATCGCATTCGAGGTGAGTTCAGTGCCGTTGTCGGAGACGATCATCCCCGGCTTGCCGCGTCGTTCGATCAGCGTCGTCAGTTCTCTGGCGACACGGCGGCCGGAGATCGACGTGTCCGGGATCGCCGCCAGGCATTCGCGCGTTACGTCATCGACGATGTTGAGCACGCGAAACCTCCTTCCGCAAGCGAACTGGTCGTGCACGAAGTCTAGCGACCATCGGGCATTGGCCTTAGCTTCGACCAGAAATCGGAGCACGCGTGCGGACAGCACGGCGTCTGGCTTTGCGCTTGCGGACAGAGAGACCCTCCTCCCGATAAAGGCGATAGATGCGATTGACCCCGGACGGTTCTCCCTCCCGCCGAAGCAGGACGAACAGTCGCCGGTAGCCGAAACGCCGCCGCTCATTGGCGAGGTCGCGCAGCTTCGCTCGCAACTCGGTTTCCGGCGGTCGGTTCGACTGATAGCGGATCGTCTTGCGGTCGGCGGATATGATCTGGCAGGCCCGCCGTTCCGAAAGACCCATGACGGTCTTCAGATGCGTGACGGCGTCACGCTTCGCGACAGGCCCTACCATTTTTTTGAAAGAAGCTCGCGGAGTGCTGCTGCGTCCAACATCTGCTCGGCCAGCAGCTTCTTCAGTCTCGCGTTCTCGTCTTCAAGCGCCTTCAGCCGCTTGGCCTCGGAGACTTCCATGCCGCCGTATTTGGCTTTCCAATTATAAAATGTTGCTTCTGAAATTCCGTGCTTGCGGCAGAGGTCGGCCACCTTCGCGCCAGCCTCCTGCTCCTTCAGCACCGCAATAATCTGCTCTTCGGTAAATCTCTGCTTCTTCATTCATCCGTCCTTTAATGGGCCGGACTCTAATCCATTCTGGAGGAAATTCGCAGGGGCAGGTCAGAGCAGTCCAACGTCCCCCAGCTTGACCTAAGGCGTAAACGGCGCACCCCTTAGTTAGCGGTGTAGGTATTGACCCAATTCATCAGGCTAAAGCTCAATTCGATGTCATGGAACTACTCAACAACCTCCAGCAACCGAGGACCGCTTTCTTCACCACGGTGCGGCGGTCCATGAGATGCTGCATTGGTCTCCCGATTGCTTCATCTTCGGCAGGAGGCTTCTGGATTGGGCATCGTCTGGTTTAGAAAGCACCTCCGACTCAGGCGACTGTTGCCGACCGCCGCTCCTGATTAGATGACATGTTTCCGGAAGAGAACATGCTTCGAAATTTGAGCGTTTCCCGTTGCCTTTTCTACCTACGCCGATCGAGAAGCTCGACCGTCTCGGTAAGCGCGGGGGTGGAAACATTAAGAACAACGTCAACGAGATGACTACAAGCTCAGAACTTGCATTTGGCGGAAATAAGCTCCGCAAACTTTACTACCGGAGGGTCGAGGCGGGTCCAGTCTGATTTGCCCAGAGCCGGCGCTTTTAACGCGGCGGCCTCGGCGCAGTCGACGACGTTCCCGCCCATCGGACGAAAACTGGCGGGGCAACTTCGACGTCGAAGATGGCGCGGATTGTTGCACGAAAGCCCGCCGCGAGGGCATCCCATGCAGGTCGCCGACTATCGGACGCAGACCGGCTTAGAGCAGTCTTTTGTCAGACATGTACTCCGCGGTTGTCGGCATTGAGACTGAATGGCGGGAGCTTGACACTACGCGCTGCTACGAAATGCCTGCTGAACCCACGAATTCACTTCGGCACGCGATTTGCTCTGGTCACGGTATGTCGCCAATCGCAGCGCGATGGTCTTCGGGCGGCGCATCGCTGTTCGCGTCTCGTGAGTTCCGATGGTTTGCTGGGCAATGATAGTGGCTCGGTTGTGTGTGCCGGGAAAATGTGAGGAGTGTTAGATGCGATCTAGAGTTCTTCGTTTGCGACCCACAACAATCGCCCACGTCGCGAGCGGTACAGCCAAAGCGGCAGACCTTGAGCCAGGCGGGAAGCCGGGGGTGTGGGACTGGACTGGAAGTTCTGTTTGCGGACGGGTCGGTGGGCGGGTGCGGTCGAACCTGCTGCGCCAATTCCTACGGTCGGCCGACCTATGGCGATACCGACATGTTCGATTTCAACCGGCTGCAAAACCCGCACCTGCCGCTCGGCCAGGGGCCGCATCTGTGCCTGGGCGCTGCGCTGGCGCGCCTGGAATTGGGAAGTGTCTTCCCCCCGCCGTTCGTGCGGCCGGAGGATCTGGCGCTGGCAATCGCCGCAGAGGGCGTGGTCTACACGTTGCCTTAACTCATTTGCTGCCCGCAGTCTGCCCATCATCTTCCGCCCCTTCCGGGCTTAAAGAGTGAAGCGTCACCATGTCCGAACAATCCTTGCCGACGCTGCCGATGTGGCGGGTCGATCACATCGAGCCCTCGCCCGAGATGTTAGCGCTACGCGCCAAAGGTCCGATCCACCGCGTGCGCCTTCCGTCCGGGCACGAATGCTGGTGGGTGACAGGCTATGACGAGGCCAAGGCGGTTCTGTCTGACGCGGCATTCCTGCCCGCGGGAATGCCTCCGGCGGATTTCACCCCCGATTCGGTCATTCTCGGTTCGCCGGGATGGCTGGTCTCGCACGAAGGGGACGAGCATGCTCGGTTACGCACGATCGTGGCGCCGGCCTTCAGCAACAGCAGGGTGAAGCTGCTTACGCAGCAGGTCGAGGCGATCACCGTGCAGTTGTTCGATACGCTGGCGGTTCAGCCCCAGCCCGCAGACTTGCGACGCCATCTCTCCTTTCCGCTTCCGGCCAAGGTAATCAGCGCGCTGATGGGCGTGCCCTTCGAGGAACACGCCTTTTTCGCAGGGCTCTCCGACGAGGTGATGACGCACCAGCATGAAAGCGGCCCGCGCAGCGCGTCCGGCCTGGCCTGGGAAGAGCTCCGCGCCTACATCCACGGCAAAATACGGGGCAAGCGACAGGATCCGGGCGATAACCTGCTGACGGATCTGCTAGCCGCGGTCGACCAGGGCAAAGCGACCGAGGAAGAGGCGATCGGCCTCGCGGCGGGCGTGCTGGTGGCGGGGCACGAGAGCACCGTCGCGCAGATCGAATTCGGCCTGCTGGCCATGTTTCGCCATCCGCAACAGCGCGAACGCCTGGTCCGCGATCCTTCCCTGGTTGACAAGGCGGTGGAAGAAATACTGCGCATGTATTCGCCTGGCGCGGGGTGGGACGGCATCATGCGCTATCCCCGGACCGACGTTACCATCGCGGGCGTGCATATACCCGCGGAGAGCAAAGTACTGGTCGGCCTGCCGGCGACCTCGTTTGATCCGTGCCATTTCAAAGACCCGGAAGTCTTCGACATCGGACGCGACGCAAATCCCCACCTGGCGTTCTCCTACGGGCAGCACAATTGCATCGGGGCGGCGCTGGCGAGGCTGGAACTGAAGGCCATATTCGGTTCGATCTTCCAGCGCTTTCCCGCGTTGCGCCTGGCCGTGGCGCCCGAAGAACTGAAGTTGCGCAAGGAGATCATCACCGGCGGGTTCGAGGAGATGCCGGTGCTCTGGTGCGGACGCCCCCCGGCATCGCAATCTTCTCATTTGGCGGCGCCTGGCGCGCACCGGTCAGATCAGCCACTCGACAGGTAATCAAGATGGACGTGCAAGACACCACGGCAGCATGCCACGACGCCTTCGCCGAGCTGGCGTCGCCAGCATGCATCCAAGACCCGTACCCGTTCATGCGGTGGTTGCGAGAGCACGATCCGGTGCACCGCGCGGCGTCGGGCCTCTTTCTGTTGAGCCGCCACGCCGACATCTACTGGGCGTTCAAGGCTACGGGCGATGCGTTTCGGGGGCCGGCGCCATCCGAACTGGCGCGCTATTTCCCGCGTGCGGCGAGCAGCCTGTCGCTCAATCTGCTGGCGTCTACGCTAGCCATGAAGGAACCACCGACGCATACGCGTCTGCGCCGGCTGATTTCGCGCGATTTCACCGTGGGCCAGATCGACAACCTGCGGCCGAGCATCGCGCGCATCGTCGCAGCTCGCCTGGATGGCATGGCGCCCGCACTGGAGCGAGGAGAGGCGGTGGACCTGCATCGGGAATTCGCACTGGCCTTGCCCATGCTTGTCTTCGCTGAATTGTTCGGCATGCCCCAAGACGACGTTTTCGAGCTCTCAGCGATCGTCAGCGCCATTCTAGAAGGCCTGAGCCCGCACGCCAGCGATCCACAGCTCGCCGCGGCGGACGTGGCCAGCGCCAGGGTGAAGGCCTATTTCGGCGACCTCATACTGCGCAAGCGCGCCGATCCCCGCCGCGACATCGTGTCGACACTGGTCGGCGCACACACCGACGACGCCGATACGCTCTCGGACGCGGAGTTGATCAGCATGCTGTGGGGCATGTTGCTGGGCGGCTTCGCCACCACTGCTGCGACTATCGACCATGCGGTGCTGGCGATGCTGGCCTACCCCGAGGAGCGGCACTGGCTGCAGGGAGACGCCGCAGGGGTGGAGGCATTTGTAGAAGAAGTACTGCGCTGCGAGGCGCCCGCCATGTTCAGCTCCATTCCGCGTATCGCCCAGCGCGACATCGAACTGCATGGCGTGGTGATCCCGAAGGACGCGGACGTGCGCGTGCTGATCGCGGCCGGCAATCGCGACCCGGACGCTTTCGCTGATCCCGACCGCTTCGATCCGGTGCGGTTCTACGGCACCAGGCCTGGCATGTCGAGCGACGGAAAGATTATGCTGAGCTTCGGCCACGGCATCCACTTCTGCCTAGGTGCTCAACTCGCCAGGGTGCAACTGGCCGAGAGCCTGCCGCAGATCCAGGCTCGCTTCCCCACGTTGGCCTTGGCCGAGCAGCCGACCCGGGAGCCCTCAGCGTTCCTTAGGACGTTCCGCGCGCTGCCGGTGCGGCTGCACGCGCAGGCGGCGGCTGAGGTTCGCGTCGTGGTCGACCAGGACCTGTGCGGAACCACTGGTCAGTGCGTGTTGACGCTGCCGGGCACCTTTCGTCAGCGCGAGCCGGACGGCGTGGCGGAAGTGTGCATGGCGACGGTCCCGCAGGCGCTGCACGCCGCCGTGCGCCTAGCAGCCAGCCAGTGCCCGGTCGCGGCCATTCGGGTGATCGAAAGCGAAGCCGGCGATGACCATTGCACCAACCCCGGCCCTACGCCCTCTCCGGCAGACGCTGAGCGACATGCAGCGAAAGACCTACGCAATCCAGGAGAACATGATGGAACGATTTAAAGGCAAGGTGGCCGTGGTGACCGGCGCCGGCGCCGGGATCGGCAAGGCATGCGCCCTCGCCATCGCGCGCGAGGGCGGCAGAGTGGTGGTGGCCGACATTGATGGCCCCGCTGCCATCGCCTGCACCGCACAGATCGCAGCCGAAGCGGGCCAAGCGCTGGCCGTGGCCATGGACATCGCAGATGCGCAGGCGGTGGCAGAGCTGTTCAAAACGGCGAAGCGGCGCTTCGGTGGGGTCGACGTGCTTGTGAACAATGCGAGCGCCATGCATTTGACTCCGCACGACCGCGCGATCCTCGACCTGGACGTGGCGGTCTGGGACCAGACCATGGCGACCAATTTGCGCGGCACGCTCCTTTGCTGCCGGCAGGCCATCCCACAAATGATCGGCCGTGGTGGTGGCGCGATCGTGAACATGTCATCGTGCCAAGGGCTCAGCGGCGACACCGCACTGACGTCATACGCCGCGTCGAAGGCCGCAATGAACATGCTGTCGGCCTCGCTTGCCACCCAATACGGACACGCGAAGATCCGCTGCAACGCGGTTGCGCCAGGTCTTGTCATGACCGAACGTCTCTTCGCCAAGCTGGACGAGTGCATGCAACGGCATCTACACCGGCACCAGCTCCTGCCGCACGTCGGCCGCCCCGAGGACGTAGCCGCGCTGGTCGCGTTCCTGCTCTCGGAGGAGGCTGCGTTCATCACCGGCCAGGTGGTGTGCATCGACGGCGGCATGTTGGCGCATGTTCCAACCTACGCCGACGGTGGCAGCAGCGCGGCTCGGCCGGCCGGTGACGCCGCCGAAGCAGCCGCAGCGTCGCATTGGTGATGGACATGCTGCTCAACCCGCTGAACCGCTGGCGCCGGCTACGGGACGACATCCCGGTCATGCCTGGCGCTTTCCCCCTGGTCGGGCATCTTCCCGCCATCGTCTGCGATCTGCCGCGCCTGCTGCGGCGCGCGGAAAGGACCCTAGGCAGCCACTTCTGGCTGGACTTCGGCCCGGCCGGACACCTGATGACATGCCTGGATCCAGATGCGCTCGCATTGCTCCGGCACAAGGAAGTGTCCTCGGCACTGATCGAAGAGATGGCGCCCGACATCCTTGGCGGAACGTTGGTCACTTTGGACGGTAGCGCGCACCGGCAGGCGCGCGATGGGATAAAAGCGGCGTTTCTGCCGAGGGGTCTGACCGAGGCCGGCATTGGCGAGCTGTTCGAACCAATTATTAGGGCTCAGGTCAAGGCGTGGCGCGACCGCGGTGAAGTCGCTATCCTGCCAGACACCCGCAACCTGATGCTCAAACTCACCTTCAGTCTCATGGGCATCCCCGCCCAAGACCTGTCGGAGTGGCATCGCAAGTATCGGCAACTGCTACAATTGATGGTCGCGCCCCCGATCGACCTGCCGGGGATGCCCTTGCGACGCGGCCGCGCCGCCCGCGATTGGATCGACGCGCAGTCGCGCCAGTTCATCCGGGACGCGCGCGCGCGCGCCGCGCGCACCGGGTTGATCAACGACATGGTGAGCGCCTTCGATTGCAGCGATGGCGCGCTCTCCGATGACGTCCTGGTCGCCAATATCCGCTTGCTGCTGCTTGCCGGCCACGAGACCTCCGCCTCGACGATAGCCTGGATGGTGATCGAGCTGGCGCAGCATCCAGAGCTGTGGGACGCCCTGGTCGAAGAGGCGCAACGCGTGGGCGCGGTGCCGACCGGGCACGAGGACCTGGCGCAATGTCCGGTCGCAGAGGCGCTGTTTCGGGAGACGCTACGAATGCATCCGGCTTCCTCGCTCGTACCGCGTCGCGCGATGCAGGAATTACAACTCGGCCAGCGGCGCATTCCTTCGGGCACTCATTTGTGCATCCCACTACTGCATTTCTCGACCTCGCCGCTGCTGCACGAAGCGCCCGATCAGTTCCGTCTGGGGCGGTGGCTGCAACGCACGGAGCCGATCCGGCCGGTGGACATGCTGCAGTTCGGTGCCGGCCCACACGTCTGCATGGGCTATCACCTTGTATGGCTGGAGCTGGTGCAGTTCAGCATCGCCTTGGCATTGACCATGCAGGAGGCCGGGGTGCGGCCGCGATTGATGAGCGGCGTCGAAAAAGGCCGGCGCTATTACCCGACCGCACATCCGTCCATGACAGTCCGCATCGGATTCTCATGAGCTGGGATCCTCTGCCCCGTGTCAAGAGGCAGCGGCGACGACGATGGGCGGCATTGCTGCACTCGGCGCGCGCGCGCGCGGTGCGACGCCGGCAGCACCGCGGCGGCTCGCCGCTCGCCGCGGCATTCTCTGTCAGGTAGAAGGAGATGAACAACATGCAGAAGGGTTCCACGCTAAACGACGACCGAACTGGCGTTTCCCCGTTCGGCGGATCGGGCGCGCAGGCGTGCGGCGGATTGCCGGTGCGCGCGTCCATAGGCATTGGCGCGCTATGCGCCGTCGCGGAGGATGCCGCGCTTTACTCTGTACCGCGCACTGGATCGCTATCGCGCCTGTTTCGGCCTTGTATTGTAGGTGGTCGAGGATGACACGCCAGCGGATGACGCGACGCTGGGCAAGCCCCCGGCAAGCATGCGGCGGAGAAGAAAGCAACCGGCGTGCCGATCACGAAGCTGCATGCAGCGCCCCAGTCAGTGCCGGGCCTATGGCCAGAGGCCGAGGAAGCCATCACCTCGCTGCGCCCGCGTGCGGAGCGGTTGGCGCAGGCCGTGCAGCGGGCCAAAAGGGTATCTGTTCAAGCACGCGCCGTGCGCATTGGCGCCGGTCCGCACGGAGGCGCCGCCGTACCGCTGCGATCGGCCGGCGGCACCGCTAGATGCTACATTGTGTTCGATTCCACGGCGCAGATCGGAGCGGTTGCCCACCGCGGACCGCCGCCAGCATAGGTGCGCTTCGCCGCGCTTCTCGTCAACTGCCTGCAGAGGGAACATCCCGCATGAGTGCGCTGTCCGAACAGATCCTTTCTGAATTGCGCCACTTGCTGAACGAGACGCGCGATGGCGGCAGCGTGAGTCCGTCCGTTTACGACACGGCGCGCGTTTTGCAGTTCAGCGGCAACGTCACCGGTCGGCAGAACGGATACGCGTGGCTCATGGCGCAGCAACAGGCCGATGGCGGGTGGGGAAGTGCTGACTTCCCACTGTTCCGCCATGTACCCACGTGGGCGGCGTTGCTTGCATTGCGGCGTGCCGATCCTCTTCCCGGCGCTGCGGACGCAGTTCAGGCTGCAACGCGGTTCCTCGAGCGCCAGCCGGATCCCTACGCGGATGCGGTGCCGGAAGACGCGCCGGTAGGCGCGGAGCTGATCCTGCCGCAGATCTCCGGCGAGGCCACATCCTTGGTGGGCGACGTGGTGTTTCCGCGCTACCCGGCGCTGTTGCCGTTGCGGCAAGCGTGCCTGGTTAAGTTGGGGACGGTGGGACCGCTGCCGAGCGGCCATCCGTTGTTGCACTCCTGGGAAGCCTGGGGGACGTCGCCGACCACGGCATGCCTGGACGACGACGGCAGCATCGGCATCAGCCCGGCGGCAACCGCCGCGTGGCGTGCGCACGCCCTCACACAGGCGAGCGCGCCACAGGTCGAGCGTGCCGACAGGTATCTTCAGGCCGCATCGCGCGCGGCGCGCAGCGGCATCGAAGGTGTCGTTCCCAGCGTCTGGCCGATCAACGTGTTCGAGCCATGCTGGTCGCTGTACACTCTGCATCTGGCCGGGTTGTTTTCGCATCCCGCGCTCGCCGAGGCGGTGCGCGTGATCGTCGCGCAGCTCGATGCCTGTCTGGGCGTGCGCGGTCTGGGTCCGGCCTTGCACTTCGCGGCCGATGCGGACGACACTGCTGTTGCGTTGTGCATCCTGCACCTAGCAGGACGCAACCCGGCTGCCAACGCGTTGCGCCACTTCGAAATCGGCGGGCTGTTCGTTACCTTCCCCGGCGAGCGCAATGCCTCGGTGTCGACCAACATCCACGCCCTGCATGCGTTCAGACTGTTGGGAAAGCCCACCGCCGGTACCAGCGCTTACCTTGAGGCCAATCGCAACGCGGACGGTCTATGGGACAATGACAAATGGCATGTTTCGTGGCTGTATCCCACCGCGCATGCAATCGCTGCGCTCGCGCAAGGCGCGCCCCAGTGGCGCGACGAGCGCGCGCTGGCGGCGCTGTTGCAGGCGCAGCGCGACGACGGCGGCTGGGGCGCGGGTCGCGCGTCAACATTTGAGGAAACCGCCTATGCGCTGTTCGCGTTGCACGTGATGGATGGGCGCGAAGAGCCGACAGGGCGCGCCCGCATCGCGCTGGCGGTCGCGCGCGCGCTGGAGTGGATGCTCGCTCGCCATGAGGCGCATGAATTGCCGCAGACGCCGCTGTGGATCGGCAAGGAATTGTATTGCCCGACCCGGGTCGTGCGCGTGATCGAACTCGCCGGCTTGTGGCTGGCTCTTCGTTGGGGGCGGCGCATCCCGACCGAGGGAGCAGGAGGAATGGCGCAATGATCCCGACGGAAAGCGCGCTGCAGCAAGTACTGGAGTGGGGGCGTTCCCTGACCGGATTCGCCGACGAGCATGCCGTAGAAGCAGTTAGGGGCGGACAGTACATCCTGCAGTGTATCCAACCGAGCTTGCACGATATCAGCGCCCGCACCGGCCGAGATCCGCAGGACGAAAAGCTGATCGTGGCGTTTTATCGCGAGTTGGCGCTACTGTTTTGGCTCGACGATTGCAACGACCTTGGCCTGATCGCGCCGGAGCAGCTGGCCGCGGTGGAGCAGGCGCTGGGGCAGGGCGTGCCATGCGCGGTCCCCGGTTTCGAGGGCTGCGCTGTGCTGCGCGCTTCCCTGGCCGCGCTCGCCTACGATAGGCGCGACTATACTGAGCTTCTAAACGATACCCGGTGCTACTGCGCGGCGCTGCGCGCCGGACCCGCGCAGGCGGCGGGGGCTGAACGCTGGTCGTACGCCGAATACTTGCACAATTCCATCGATTCGATCGCCTACGCGAACGTGTTCTGTTGCCTGTCGTTGCTATGGGGGCTGGACATGGCGACCCTGCGCGCGCGTCCGGCGTTTCGCCAGGTGCTGCGGCTCATCTCCACGATAGGGCGCCTGCAGAACGATCTGCATGGATGCGCCAAGGATAGGGCGGCGGGAGAAGCCGACAACGCTGCCATCCTGCTCCTGCAGCGTTATCCGGCTATGCCTGTGGAGGATTTCCTCAACGACGAGCTGGTCGGCCATGCGCGCATGCTGCACCGAGTGATGGTGAAAGAACGCTTTCCTGCACCATGGGGACCGTTAATCGAGGCCATGGCGGTCATTCGCGCGAAGTACTACCAGACCTCGATCAGCCGCTACGGCAACGATGCGGCGGGGGGAGGCCAGCGTGCGCCGGCGTGAACGCGCGGGAGGCGGCGGCGTGCGCGCGGCGCCCTCGGTCCGATCCGACGCAACGCCAACGCCCAATACGGCGGATCGAGCGAGCGGGTGCGACGACGCCCTGACCCGGCGCAAGGACGACCATCTGGACCTCGTGCTGGATCGGCGAACGGCGCCAGCCACGGTCGCTGCCGGCTGGGAGCAAATCCGGTTCGAACACTGCGCACTGCCCGAGCTGGACCTGACGCAGATCGAACTGCGCACATCGCTGTTAGGCAAGCCCATACGTGCGCCGCTGCTGATCAGTTCCATGACCGGCGGAATGCCACGCGCAAAGGCCATCAATCGGCACCTGAGCGAGGCGGCGCAAGCCTTGGGGATCGCCATGTGCGTCGGTTCGCAGCGCGTGAGCCTCCAATCGCGCAATTCCCAGGGGCTGACGCGCGCCCTACGCCGCCTGGCGCCTGACATTCCCTTGCTGGCCAATATCGGCGCTGCGCAACTGCGCGAGGCCGACGGCCTTGATCTGGCGCGCCGGGCTGTCGATGCGCTGGAGGCTGATGGGCTGATCGTCCATCTCAATCCGCTGCAGGAAGTGCTACAGCCGGATGGCGACCGCGACTGGCACGGCGTACTGGCGCAGGTGGCTCGCGCCGCGCGTAGCGTGGGCGTGCCGATCGTGGCCAAAGAAGTCGGGTGGGGCCTGTCCGCCTCGGTGGCCTGCGCGCTCGTCGAGGCGGGTGTTGAGGTGATTGATGTCGCCGGAGCCGGCGGCACCAGTTGGGCCGCGGTGGAGGGCGAGCGCGCCCGCGATGCCGCCGGCCGTGCAGTGGCGATGGCGTTTGCCGATTGGGGGATCCCGACACCGGCCAGCTTGCAGGCGGTCCGTCGGGCACTGCCAACGGTGAAGCTTATCGCGTCCGGCGGGATCCGCGACGGCGTCGACGTGGCCAAGGCCATTCGCCTGGGTGCGGACATTGCCGGGCAGGCAGCCGGCGTGCTGCCGGCGGCTACGGTATCGACCGAAGCGGTCGTTGCGCATTTCGAGGTCGTCATCCGCCAGTTGGCCGTCGCCTGCTTTTGCACCGGCTCACCTGATCTGGCGACGTTGCGCCAGGCGCGCTTGTTGCCCTCCGCGCACTTGTTGCCCTCCGCGCATCCGCCAGTCGGATGATGCCGGCGTCGCCCGCTCTGTCGGCCGGCCCTCCAAGCTGGTTGCAAAAACCGTTAACGCTAAAGCTAGACCTCTAATCCACCTTGGCCCAGCGGTTCGATGCAGGGAACGAAATGTTCATGAAGCAGCTGTTGACGATGAAGCGGTAATGATGCCGCCGGCTAGGTTATGCGTACCGTAACTCGGGCTTACAAAGGCGCGCAATCCAGCGCCGTTTGTTGAATCAGACCGGCTTTTCCCGGTCCAGCCACGCCTTTGCAAAGTGCATGATTAAGCCAGTCAACGAAGGACCGTTTTTGAGGGCTGGCAGGAATGGTGTCACCTATCTGTTCGAGATACGCATAAAATCTGGCGGCTGCGCTGTCCAATCCTTGGCCGCGAACGATACTGGGTCGATTCAGCTGCGTGTCCACGGCAGGCAATTTGCCAAGCACTTCTGCGCGGCCGACTGTATCTGCGATGTCGTCGGCGATCTGATACGCGTGCCCGAGCAATTCCCCCACCTTAGACCATGGGGCCGGATCTGCACCACTTGCCAGGGCACCGCAAGTGGCCGCCGCGACAAAGAGGGAGCCGGTCTTGTAATGGTGATAGCGGTCGATTGGGACGTGCGTCATTGCCTCCATCGACTGTCCGGCGATCAGTCCGTGACTGGGGCCGACCGCCTCCGCAACCACCTCGATCATGCGCGCGCCCAACTCAGGTGTTAGCGCAGCCTGCAAGCTGAGGTATTTGAAAGCCATCACAATCAAGGCATCGCCGGTCAAAACGGCGATAGGCTCTCCGAAAAGCCGGTGCACCGTTGGTCTGCCGCGGCGTAGCGCCGCGTTATCGAAGCAAGGCAAGTCGTCATGCACCAACGAGGCACAGTGCAGCAATTCAATTGCTGCCGCGGCTCTTGTCGCCAGCTCAGGATCTTTTTCGCCGCACACATAGGAGACTTTCAAGCAGAGCTTGGGGCGCATCCGGGAGCCCCCTGGAAACACTGCCGCGTCCAGCGCTCCACGCAGGTGAGCCGGCGCAGCCGGACTTAGAGCAGTATCCATGGCAGCTCGCAGCGCTTGCTCGATGAGCTTGTCGCTATCGCCAACCACGTCGGCTTGGTGATTCGAAATCATATCGCATCTCCACTTTTGAGACGAAAACGAAAACGGGCCTAGTCCAACCGGTGCCAAACAAAAGGCCGATTTCGCTGTGTCTCTTCAGGTTCTAAGGCACCGTTAAGTTTAGCGGATTGCGGCGGCCAACATGCGGCACCGGCGTGACCAATGAAACCGTGTGCCAGTGGGAGCCTTAACTCGGCAAGGCGATCTCCCACTGGAATCCCTTGAAGCAGTCTCATTCGTGGCGACCTGACATCTGAACGTCGGTTACTTCGATCGCGCGCGAAGAACATTGGCTCCGGCGGCGCTGTCGGCCAGAATGGCATCGCTCTCAACGTCTTGGTCCAAAGCTGAAGAGGCTCCCGCGCTGAGCAGTGGCTGGTGACAAAGCTCTTTGGATCGGCTGCACGCCGCCGCGCGTGATGATCGCTGACGAGCTCCGTTCGTACGGTACGACATGGGCGAAGATGGGCCTTACATCTAAAGGTGTTGGTCATCGTCGATAGTAGCCACTGGAGCTTGGACCGGAACCATTGCTGGCAGAGATCTGGGCTCCTACAAGCAATTGGTGTGCCACCAGATCATTGTTAGTGAATGTTTCAATGGCGACAGAAGGCGTCTTCCGGTGCTCACCGTGTGTCGGGAGTCGCGGATTGTGCCACTCCGCCTAGTATTTGAACAGCGTCAACCTTGCGAGCGATCCGTCCGAAGGCCAACCCAGCATTGGAGTGATTTGGGTTGAGGTCACAATGCACGTCGGCGCTTGCATCATGCCAGCCTGTCAATGTGCGCGATCGCACACGACTGTCAGCTTTGCGTCAATTACGATCGAACCGATGCTTTTGACGTTTCACGAGGTTACGCTGCCGATAGACCCAGCGTGAGAAGACGACTGAGCCTTCCAGTTGTTCTTCGGCGCGATGTTGCCGAAGCCTTACACTCGACCGGCTTGGCGAGGATTTCAGCGCTGCCGTAGCCCTTGTCGGCCGGCAGGAAACCGCTTCGAAAAGTCGGTCCCCTACCGCCTTTTGCTAGCGGACTAAAAGGGCGGAGCAGGTGGATCTATACAGCGCTTTCTTTCAAAGCCCTGGTTGCGCCTTGTGTTCGTCAGCGATCAGGAGCGCCTTCGGCTCCACATGCTTGGCGACGGCCGCCCATGCATCCTTGCCGTTCTCGTCCAGGATCACCCGCGTCACCGTTCTGTTCGGTGCATGGCGGTTGGCCTCCCTCAGCGCCAGAACTCACATACGCTTGCCGTTCTGATTTTCCTTCTTGCGCCCGTCCTTGCGCTCTTCCTTCTTGTCACCTTGCGGAGGACGCCGCCCACATACTTGCCGTCGATCTGCACCGTACCGTGCAGCTTGATCGCATCACGGCGAAGGTCGGCTGCCTCCCGGAGCTTCTGCAGCAGGAAGTAGGCGGTCTTGTACGTACCCATCCGGCGAAGGCCGTCTGTCCTGACTTGCTGATTGGCTTTAAGTCCATGCCTTATGTCATGCGCTACAATCATTTCCCCCATTGAGGTCTTGTCCGTCGACGATCTTGGTCGCCGACGGGATTGGTCGGACGAAGAGAAGGTTCGGATCGTCGAGGAAAGTCTACAAGGCTTTCGGAAAGGCTCGGTGACGGCGCGGCGATATGGATTGTCACGGTCATTGTTGACCCGTTGGCGTCGGGAATACCGTAGTGGTCTTCTGAGCAGTTCCGCTACAACGGGCTTCGTGCCACTTACGATTTCGCCACCGGCGGCGGCATCTTGCGAGGTAGCCTCACGGCCGCGATTTGAAGACGACATGACGATCGAGATCGGCCTGCCGAATGGCCGACGGCTGACGATCCCAGCCTCGCTTGATCCGACCATTCTTGCCCGCCTGTTGCCCGTCGTGGATGGGTCATGATCGCGTTTCCCGCGGGGGTAAAGGTGTGGATCGCGGGCGGGGTGACGGACATGCGTTGCGGCATGAACAGCCTGGCGCTGAAGGTTCAGCAAGGTCTTGGCCGCGATCCTCATGGCGGCGAAGTCTTCTGCTTCCGGGGTCGCAAGGGTGACCTGATCAAGGTCCTCTGGCATGACGGCGTCGGCATGTCGCTTTACCTGAAGCGGCTGGAAGCTGGAAAGTTCATCTGGCCGGTCAGCCAGAATGGCTCCGCCGTGCCTGTATCGTCGGCGCAGCTCGGCTATCTCCTGGAAGGGATCGACTGGCGCAACCCGCGCTGGACGCAGCGGCCTTCGAAGGCAGGCTGACCGCCTGCATTCCTCTGTTTTTGTTGGGCTTTCGGCATGCGGCATGGTAGCTTTCGGCCATGGATGATGCTGCTTCGGAGATAGCCAGACTGCGCGCCGCGCTTGCGGCATCGGAAGCGCGTGCCGCCTCTGCCGAGGCCGACCTCGCACAGGTGCGCGCGGTCGTGACGACGTCTGAGGCGATGATCCGGCATCTCAAGCTCGAGATCGCCAAGATACGTCGCGAGCAGTACGGCCAGAGCTCGGAGCGCCGCGCCCGGCTGATCGAGCAAATGGAATTGCAGCTCGAAGAACTTGAAGCCGACGCCACCGAAGACGAGATCGCTGCGGAACGCGTGGCGACGAGAATCACAAATGTCTCCGCTTTCGAACGCCGCCGGCCGGCCCGCAAGCCGTTTCCCGAGCACCTGCCGCGCGAGCGCCTGGTCATCGATGCCCCGTCGACCTGCACCTGCTGCGGCTCGCACCGCATCGTGAAGATGGGCGAAGACATCACCGAGACGCTGGAGATCATTCCGCGCCAGTGGAAGGTGATCCAGACGGTGCGCGAGAAGTTCACCTGCCGGGACTGCGAGAAGATCAGCCAGCCACCGGCCCCTTTCCATGCGACACGCGGGGATGGGCAGGACCGCACCTGCTGGCGACGATCCTGTTCGAGAAGTTCGGCCAACATCAGCCATTGAACCGCCAGGCTGAGCGCTACGCCAGGGAAGGCGTCGCTCTCAGTCTCTCCACACTGGCCGATCAGGTCGGAGCCTGCACGACGGCCCTGCAGCCGATCCATGACCTGATCCGTGCCCATGTTCTGGCCGCCGAGCGGCTGCATGGTGACGACACCACCGTGCCGCTTCTGGCCAGGGGAGCAACAAAGCAGGCGAGGCTCTGGACTTACGTCCGCGATGACCGCCCTTTCGCGGGCGGCGCGCCTCCCGCCGCACTCTTCCACTTCTCTCCCGATCGCGAGAAGACCCACCCCAACACGCATCTCGCCGGATGGCACGGCACCCTGCAAGCCGATGCCTATGGCGGCTACAACGACCTCTATCGTGCCGACCGCCGCCCCGCGCTGGTGATCAGCGCACTTTGCTGGAGCCACGCGCGGCGCAAATTCTTCGAACTCGCTGACATCGCCGGCAACGTGCGCAAGGGCAAACCTGCCCACGAGATATCGCCCGTCGCGCTTGAGGCCGTTGCCCGCATCGACGCGCTCTTCGACATCGAGCGCGGCATAAACGGAATGCCTGCCGAGGATAGGCTCGCAGCGAGGCTGCAACATGCTCGCCCGCTCGTCGAAGAACTGCACGATTGGCTCATGGCCCAGCGCGGGCAAATGTCGAAGCACAACCCCGTCGCCGAGGCGATCAACTACATGTTCGAGAAGGAGGGTCGCTGGGAAGCCTTCGCCCGGTTCCTCGACGACGGCAGACTGTGTCTGACGAACAATGCCGCCGAACGAGCCCTGCGCGGCGTTGCCGTACCTGAGTCATTGTGCACTCCCTCTTTAAGTATCTGTAAACATTGGAAGCGTCTCGGTGTCAGCAATGCGACACGGGCGGCCCTTTCGGGCTATCGCGGCTTGGACGGTTGCCGAAGTCAGATTGCTGGCCCGGATTTGATACGGCGCGCCGGGAACCACCTGCTCGGCAGACAACACGTTCGTCTTGATCAGGTGGCGTATTCGGTGGTTGGTCACGCCCAAAACCGCCGCCGCCTCTGTCATGGTCAGCCATTCGCCCTCTTTATCGGCTGATTTGTACGCGTGAATGGCCCGGACCCGCCTTACTGAAGCGACCCGGTGTGCAGTCCAGGTTTTTCCTTGCCCCGTGGGCATTCCCATTCGATTGAGCGACGCGGCGATATGTTCATCGGACCAGCGTCCTGCCATGCTCCGCATCACTGCCAAAGCATCTTCCGTTGTGGCGCACCCGTGTTCAACCGTCTGGGGCTTGCGAACCTTGAGCTCCGAATGCTGACCGCCTTTCCAATGGATGGTCAGCACCACGTCGCGCACCTCATCATCGACATCGACAACAATGTCGGCGATCAATGTACGTAGCAGTTGCTGGCGCACGCGCATGGTGACATCCGGCGACTCCCAGGCCGCCTGCAGATTGTCGGCGAGGTTTGCGAAAGTGCCTGGGTCAACTTCGATGGTTGAAGGACTTTCGGTAGGCCTGCGCACTTCCAGATCACGGACGCGGCGTAGCGCCGTTTCCCAATTCTTCTCAAGCTGTGCAGCTATCAGGCGGTTGTCGGGATCGCATGCCGCATAGCGGCGCTCGGCGAGGCTAGCCTCGTAGCGGGCCTGTTGTAGCTCCAGATCGTGAATGTGGCGCTGGTCTTCCTGTCGCTCCCGGTGCATCCGCTCTGCTTTAAAAGTCGCCTCGATCGCTAATGGTTCTACCGCGCGCAACAACTCGCGCGCAACCGCCGCATCGACCTTCGAGCCGCCGAACGTCATGCAACGGGGCAAGCCCATCATCAGGTTCTGTTTATAGCAGCGATAGACAGGATTTTGTGGATTTCCCGTATAGGCAACACTCAGTCGCCGTCCAGACCGTCCGCAGGTCAGGAGACCTGATAATAATGCTTTGCCGCCGCGGCCCGATTTAGTCCCACCCGATCGGCCATAATTATTGAGGGCCAGTTGCTGTTGGTTACGCTCGTATTCGCCCCAACTAATGTAACCTTCGTGATGGTCCCGGATCATCACCTCCCAGGTACCGACGGGCTTGCCGTGCCCGTAACTGCGCCGAGCCCATCCATCGACGATGGCAGTCCGCTTCTCGCTCTTCCCATAGACGTAAACGCCGGCGTAGAAGGGGTTTTTGAGGATGCCGATCACATTGCGATAACGTACTGGCATCCATACGAAGTTGGTCATGCGCCCTTCATCCGACGGCCGAGGGAAGTGAATGTGATCTTTCGTCATCGACAGCAGCACCTGACGCGCGCTTCCAAGGTCGTGGAAGCGGGCGAAGATGGATCGAATTACCTCTTGCAGACGCAGATCAGGATCGAGCCCAAGCCCGGCCTCCCGATGCCAAATGTAGCCGAACGGAACAGAAAGTCGCAGTTCGCCACGGCGCGCCTTCGACCTGGCGGCATCGAGCATCCGGGCTCTCAGCACGCCCAGTTCGAACTCGCTGATACTGCCCTTCATTCCCAGCAGCAGCCGATCGTTGGGTCGACATGGATTGTAGACGCCGTCATGGTCAATGACGCGGGCTTCGACCAGGCCGCACAGTTCGAGCAGGTGATGCCAGTCCCGACCGTTGCGCGCAAGCCGTGAAGCATCGAAGCAGAAAACGGCACCAACTTTGCCGGCGCACAGTAGGGCGACGAGACGATCGAAGCCCGGACGGGCGACGGTTCCGCTGGCAGAGCGCCCGAGGTCGTCGTCGATCACCTCGACGTGGCTGAAGCCGTGGTGTCGCGCAATGTCAACAAGATCATACTGCCGTCGCTGGCTTTCCAGATTGGTTATAACCTGCGACTGAGTGGATTGCCGCACATAAACGACGGCCTTGCGCGCGAGCAGCGCTGTCGGAATCAAATCAGTGATGGTCATCGTTGAGCTCCTCGAATATCAGGTCGAGCTGCCGGCCCGACGCCGGCACCAGCGTATTGCGAGATCTCATCATGGTCCTCCTGAGTGATTCTACGTCCACTTCGGAAGGGTGCCGCTTTGCTGCCGCCAGAGACCAGCCTGTTCAATTCGATTAGCGTCGCAAGATCGACGCGTGGCGTTCCCATGGTCATGCCGCGGCAGACCACGGGATCGATCATCCACCCTGAGATCGCGATGACGACACCTGTCGGCCCCAGAACCTTCAAAAACCGGCCTGTCGCTCGTTCTTCGACGCGACGAATGGAAACCTTCTGGCCAAAATATGGATGCCAGCAATAGTGAACCTCGACTTCATCGCCGACATGGGCAGAATGAACAGGGCATTGCTCTCGGAAGAAAGGCATGGCTATTCGCCGGTTCCCAGCGCGGAGGCGAGCGTGCTGCCTTCATGTATTCCCTAATCGTCACGGCAAAGACGAACGATATCGATCCGCAGGCCTGGTTGGCGGACGTGCTCGCCCGCATGCCTGGCATTCCCGTATCACGGCTGCCGGAACTGCTGCCGTGGAACTGGCCCGCCGGAAGCGCCCGGCAGATGGCGGCCTGATGGCGCGCCCGACGCATGTCTACACGATCAACTACGTCGCCACGCTGATTGGCGAGAACCTCGAACTCATCCAGGAGGTCGCCAGCAACTCCGACAACATCGACTATGGTGAGATGATCCATGCCCATGACGGCAGCGAAGAGGGCATCACGACCTTCACCGACCGGGGCATCGAAAGCTTGAAGGAGTTCCTCGCCGATATCCGCACCTGGGAAGGAGGTGTTCGGCAGTTCCTTGTCGACGAGCAATGCGATCGCGACAAGATTCGAACGCATCATGGCAGACGAGCCGAAAT
Source organism: Rhizobium sp. BT03 (assembly GCF_030053155.1). Classification (NCBI taxonomy): domain Bacteria; kingdom Pseudomonadati; phylum Pseudomonadota; class Alphaproteobacteria; order Hyphomicrobiales; family Rhizobiaceae; genus Rhizobium; species Rhizobium sp. BT03. The sequence continues at coordinate 113,432 of NZ_CP125643.1, read as the reverse complement.
CATAAGTGCCGCGGCCTTCGCCGGATGGATACTCTTGTACTGGACGTTGACCTTGCGGCTCAGATGGAGCGCCGCCATGCCCTTGGCGGCCGTGATTCCTCCCAGATTGCCATGATGATCTTCTTGAATGAAAGCTTGCGGTCGGCGAAAACCGAAAATTCGGCGCGGCATTCCGGCTCCGAGCATCAGAACGACGACGCCGTACGGCGCCAGGCAGCCACAGCGAGGGCAATATGGCTTCCCGACGTTCTTGGGCCAACGGAAGTCGACGAACAGGCCGTAGGTGTCGTCCTCGGCTGCCCGAAGCCTCTCTCGGGTCAGGCCAGGCGCACTGGTCGTATTTCGAACCTCCGGTCTCCTGCGGAGAAAGCGTCGTAGGAATTCGGTCTCAGGATGGAATTCGCTCCTGCAGCATGTTCAGGCTTCCGGTCCATACGCGAGACATAAGCAGACAACTCCGTCGTAAGGACGGAAGCGAAAGGTCAGTGCTCTATTCGTATCGATTTGAACATGAAAGGACCCTTACCAGGAGAACGAAACCACGTTCAGGGGTTAGCACTTTCGTAAGGTTGTCAAACCCGTGCCCTTATATCGGGAGAAAATTCAATGTCTCAGAGCCAGACTACCCAGCGCAATCTATAATCCAGTTCAGTGAATGGGTCCAGATCGTGAGAGCTGTCTTCGGGTGACCGCGCCTCATGACGACTATTAACGACTCGTTCCCAACAATCGAACATCCGCAAGGTAGATTCACGTTCGAGCATCTTGTGCCTACCTCTGTATGCCTTACTGGGCAGGTAACATTGCCGTTTCAGGCCCTGTCCTGACCTCTGGCCTTAATGATCTTGTTGTTTATTACCTTTTCCCGAGCAGATCAGACGAACACAACGTAGAACTGGTGGTAAAAAGCGCTGATCAGAAAGAAATTAATTTCAGCCGCATCAAGCGAAGGTGTAACGTCTGCCAACTCGTAAAAAAGGCTCATTTCCAGCAAATAAGGGTGCCCTAGAAACAAAAAAGGCCCCCTAAAGGAGCCTTCCCATGGCGTTTCCGCCGAACGCGTGTGCCCTACCGCGGTGTACCGACCTCTAAGGGTGCACCTGCAACAGCGACCTTTCGGAAGCCTCGTTGTCTGCTGCTCACAAAGATATAACCCTCACGGTCGACTATTTCAAGCCCTTTGTGTGGATGCGATAAGGTGGCGGCTTCGTTTAGCAAAGTTCACGTTTGTGGCACTTGCTCCATGATGCCGGAATTTTCAGAGAGCATCGAACCTACACGCTAGCGGGAGCGGTAACCGATATGGGTTCTTGGCTGAGTGATTTCCAGCACGGCGGAGCTTTCCCAGCTAGCCAAATGGGATATCGTGGGACGGGGAAATGGATCGGTTTTCGAGGATTATGTCTTATCGTCCTCAACGAAGACCGCTTAGAAGATGTTGAGCATTGAATGTGAATTTTCGCTCAAATTCGACGCAACCTAGATGTTTCAGTCGCGGGTGCGGCCATAGCCGACTCATCTTTCATGGAACTGGGCCACCGGTCTAGCGAGACTGTTTTGAATGCATTCATGAAGCAATTTGGCTAAACTCTCAAATATTTGCTATAACGCAAAAAATGCCCAAAATGGGTATTTAAAACGGTTGTAGTGTGGCGATGACAAGTGGTTCAAATCGGTTCAGGTTGGCTCAAGCCTACAACGAGTGGCAGGAAAACAGGGACGTGCGGTGACGGAAGATCTAGCAAGCTACAGAAGTTCGAGAGGCCTCGTCAGCACCGCCGATCCGGAGGTTGACAAGGCGATCTATCGAAAGCCAGGTTTCGGCGGCGAAATTACATCGTTGGGTCACATGGAGGAATTGATCAGCGCGTTCCTGAAAAAGACACGCGAAGCGCAGGGCCTGTCTCGCGCAGACGTTGCTCCAATGCTTGGTCTGTCCATCCCTGTATACGGACGCTACGAGCGGGCATTTTCCAAAATGACTGTTACTCGGATGATCCATCTGTGTGAGATTCTTGGCTTCATGCCTATCGATATGATCTTTGAAGCTGCGCCACATCTTTGGGGCCGCACATCGGAGGAGGCCGAGGATTGTCTCACACTGGCGAGGATTCTTAGGAGACTTCCGAACGGCACGACGCGCGATCTTATTCGGCTCCTGCAGCGAATGATCCCCGATGACGACGAGAGCGACAGAGGTATCAGTGATGTAGCGGAGCCCGTGAAGTGAGCTGGGTTTGTCTATGACGCCCCGACCAGTAGTTAGCAGTATTGGTGATAGCTGTCGCAGCCGACGCGCTGTCGTCGGTGTGCAGACACCCGCAATCTCACAACTTAGTTTTTCACTCGAATTTCCGTCTGATCAACAATACGCGCCGATTGCGCAATTTTTCGATGTTTGGTTGGCGTTGATCTCGCTCGATGCTCGAGCGATTCGTCGGCGAGCGACGCCAAGTCTATTTGCATGCGCTTTGCTTCGACAGTAGGGTCTGTGTTAAACTCCCTCGTTGGGTTTTCCCGCTCAATGCCATGTGGGTATTCGAGCTGCCGGCGCGCATGCTTTGATTTCGATTGCTGAATCTAAGCGCGTCCTCTCCGCGCCTCCGTTCCATCGCGCCGATCCTTTTTGCCATTCGGCTCGGAAACAGTCTTTTGACATCACGATCAGGTTCCGCGAAAACGGGGTCGAGTCGCTGAGACTGGAAACGCTGTTCATGGCTGTCGCCGTTCAGAGGTAAGGGCATCGCCTAGGTGTTTAGTCCCGGCATTTGATGGATGGGGTCGATGATGAATCGATCCGGCTCCAAAGTCCATCGTCTACAGATGAACTCGTAAGGCGTAAGGCCCTTTAACGTCTTGAGCCGGCGCCCGAAATTGTAGGCGTCGATAAAGTCGGCCAGATGTTTTTTCAACTGCGCATGATCGTCGTAGTGGAAGCGCTTGACGGTCGCCTCCTTGATCGTTCGGTTCATCCGTTCGACCTGTCCGTTGGTCCAGGGATGCTTCACCTTGGTCAGGCGATGCTCGATGCTGTGATCGTCGCAGACCCAATCGAAGATGTGCTGGAAGGCATTTCGATCACAAGCTCGGTTGGTGAACTGAATGCCATTGTCGGTCAAAACGGTGTGAATGGTGTAGGGCACTGCCGCGATCAGATTGCGCAAGAACTGAGCGGCATTCATCTTGCCGGCTTTGGTGTAGAGTTCCGCGAACGCGAACTTGGATGTTCGGTCAATTGCGACAAAGAGATAGAGCTTGCCCTCAGCCGTCTGCACCTCGTCAATATCGATGTGGAAGTAAGCGATCGGATAGCTTTTGAACTTCTTCTTCGGCTCCTTGTCGCCTCTGACCTCCGGCAGACGTGAAATGCCGTGGCGCTGCAAACACCTGTGCAACGACGAACGCGTCAGATGTGAAATGGTCGGCTGAAGAGCGTAGAGGCAATCATCGAGCGGCAGCAACGTGTGCCGGCGGAAGGCGACGATAGCGGCCTCTTCTTCGAGGGAAAGGGTCGTCGAGTGCGGGTCCTTTGGGCCTGTAGGAAGGTCGACCAACGATGTCCGCTTCTTCCATTTCGCCACGGTTTTCTGGTTGATCCCGTATCGCTTCGAAAGCGTTTTCAGGCTCTCTTCACTATTGCTCGACGGATTGCCTCTGTCGTCGTGGCGCTCCCGTGTAGAACCTGGCCCATAGTGCTTCCCTCCATGCCAAGGAAAATATTGCACCATCAAATGCCGGAACCAAACACCAGAGCAGCCAGCGCGCGGAGCCGTGATTGGTCTGCCGTGAACCGAGAGCTCCACGTGCAGGACAAAAGGCCACCATGCCCGCACACGACGTCCCGGGAGCTAGACGAGGAAATGAAGCGACCGTTATCACCAAAATCACTGAGGGTCATAGCCAATTTGGCGCAAGTGGATAATCCTTGCGTGAAGCGATTTCGGTATGATCTATGTCTATGTACTTGCGATCACTTATATATTTTGGTGAACGATAGCTATCGGGTGAGGTCCGCGTGGCCCAAAATGCGCCAAATTAGATCGAAACGAAACATTGGTGGTTCCAAGCACATCACTTTCCGTATAAAGAGCTTTGGCGCATTTACCTCAGTCGGAGCAATGTCAGGACCACCATTGAAGCAATGGATTAATGAACTCGGTTTGCAACAAGTCGATGATCCAGGCATAGACAAGCCGGTCTATCGAAAACCTTTTGACGGACGGATTGCACTTAGCGCCGAACTCGAAAACTTGATCAGCATCAGCCTTCGCGAAGCCCGCGATAAGCGAAAACTCCCGCGCTCGAAACTGGCGCCCTTGCTTGGCATCACTAAGCAGGTCTACGGCCGGTACGAAAATGGAGTATCCCGCTTGACCGTGAGCCGACTGATTCATCTGTGTGAGGTTTTGGATGCCACTCCGGAAGAGATTATCGCCCCGGCGGCACCTTATCTTTGGGGCGAAACTGAAACCAAAGCGGTTCTGCTGCTGGCTACTATCGTGAAGTTGCGGACTTTCGATGAAGAGATCTTGCAAGATATTTTCAGCTTACTAAGCCGCATAGACGAGACCGGTAGCGATAGCGGCGATCGTGCCATGAAAGTCGCGTCTACCAGCGCCACTGCAGACGATCGCGAATAGGACGTAGATCGCTAGCTTCAATAAACAGAACGTGCGTCCCTGATGAAGTTCCATCAGAAACCGCGAAGGACTAGCTGGCGACCGTTCATCGCCACTCCGGGACATAGGTGGGTAAACCGGGGAGGGCGCAGTTGGGTCAACTGGTCCAACGCATCCCTGCTTTCGGCCGCTGGAGGGGACGCGCGGTCGTCTTTACGCCGCGAGTGCCAGGGAGGTCACGTCAAAGTCTAAGAAACCCGTATATTCGACATACAAAGCATCGATAATTCCATTCATACAATCCATTTTACCAATCTCCCGTGATGATGCACTAGGAATGATCTCAGACGCGAGTGACGGCGAAACATTTGACGATCCGGACTGGCTATAGCGCGAACCCGAGCAACGGCGCCGACATGCATCGGGGCGGCCACTGCTTCGATCGCACAGTGCGGGCTTCAAAAACAGCAGCAGGAAATACCAAAGGAGGTCTTTGCATGCGTTCTGAGGTGCGGTGGAAGCTGTGCTGGGAAAACGAGCTGGAACTCATCGACCACGTCGATCCTCCCGAGCTCTTTCGCAAAGCCCAAGGGCCGACCGGGGTCTTCAATTTCAGTGGCAGCCAAAGCTGGGCAAGGCGCGCCGACAACCTGCATTGGCAGGCGACCGACGCTGACAAGGGCGCGCGCGGCGATGAAGAGTCAGCAGCCAGCCGTCCTTTTGTTCACTGGACTTTCCGGCTCCGGCAAGTCGACAATCGCCAATGCGCTCGACCGGCTGCTGCATGCCCACGGGAAGCACACCTACATCCTCGACGGCGACAACGTGCGCCACGGGCTCAATCGCGACCTGGCTTCAATCAACCCGATCGCGTCGAGAACATCCGCCGCGTTGCCGAGGTCGCCGAGCTGATGGAGGAGGGGAGCTTATTGAAATCCTCGTCGACACGCCGCTTGAGGAATGCGCGCGACGCGATCCGAAGGGGCTTTATCGGAAGGCGCTCGCCGGCAAGATCGCCAATTTCACCGGCGTTTCCTCGCCGTACGAAATCCCTGAGGGCGCTGAATTACATCTCGAAACGGTTGGCCACGACCCTGCGGCGTTGGCGTTTGAGATCGAACAGTTCCTCGAAAGGCGAATGGAGCAAGTGACGCATGAGTGTGAGAGTGGGGAGGCTTGACCATTGGCGGCTTGAAGCGGCCGCGGCGGTCCTTGGCCTATTAACTACGCGGCGACCGTAGCAGCCCGCAGGCGGCCCGCGCCAACGTCCGATGTGGCTTCAACAGGAGACGGCCGATCACGCGCTCACGACTCGGCTTACTGAAACGGAGAAAAGATATGGCTGATGCAAAGCTGCAAGCCGTGCTTTCGGCTCTTTCGCCGATGGCGAGACAGCTAAATGCGCTACCCTCCAATCAACCGGGGCGAGATGCGAACTGCGTTAAACTAAACACGAATGAGAATCCGTTTCCGTTGCCGATGATGGTGTTGCAAAGTGCGCTGGCGGCCCTCGAACGGCATTATCTGTATCCCGAAGATGACAATCTGAGCTTGCGCGACGCAGCCGCCAGCGCGTATGGCCTCTCCCAGGATCAGGTGGTCGCCGGGAACGGCTCGTCGGAGCTGCTTGGGCTCATCTACAGAGCATTCCTCGACCCGGGAGATAGCGTTGCGATGATATCGCCAGGTTTTTCCTTTAACCGCAAACTGGCCAAGTTGCAGGGTGCCAGATTTCTCGAAATCGAATGGGGCGAGTCTTATTCTCTGCCAATCGAGCAGCTGCTTCTTGGTCCAGCAAAAGATGCAAAATTCATACTGCTGGCCAATCCGAACAATCCAACGGGAACATTCGTTCCGGTGGCTGAAATCGACCGCCTCGTCGCGCAATCGGACCAGTTGATAGTGGTGGATGAAGCGTATGTCGACTTTGCACCCGATGATGCCCTGCGCCTAGTCGATCGTCATCCAAACCTTCTAGTATTGAGAACACTTTCGAAAGGCTTTGCAGCCGCGGGAATTCGCGTCGGTTTCGGCTTTGGTCATCCCGAACTTATTGGGAGGCTACGCAACCTGCAAAATGTCTTTAACATGAACGTGATCGGCCATGCGGTGGGCATTAGTATCCTTTCGCACCGCGCCGACTACGACGAGAACCACAGATATATTAAACATGAAAGACACAGAACGACCACTGCCTTGTCTCAATTGGGCTTTTCTGTCATTCCCTCCCACACAAACTTTTTGCTAGCTCGGGTGCCACCCGGACGAGATGGCAAATGGTGGCAAGCGTCTTTGGATAGGCAGAACATACTTGTAGCCGTCTTTCCCGATGCCGGTTTGGAAAATTTTATCCGCGTCAGCATCGGCACCAGAACCCAAATGGACGCGTTCCTTTCAGCCGCCAGGGACATCATTTCTGGAAGTATGAAGACGCAGAGCTAGGCGGTTAGAATTATTGGCCACACTGCTTGTCACTTGGAAACACCAAGTATCGAAGTCCATATTGTGGGATAAAGATCACAAATAAGCGCAAGACCGTAAAGCGTGTGCCGTCTCGATCCCGTTGATTACGCGTGTTATTGGCGCACGAGTGGAGCACCCGGTGGCCGATGCGAGGCTTATTTCTGGCGATTCGGCCGCGGCTCTGCCGCTGTATTGGGAATGGTTTAGGTTTCTTCATAATCGGTCCTTCGCATTGACATTGAGCGAACAGTAATCTGCGGTCGTCGCCGATCTTCCGTCGATCACCTGCGACAGAACCTCGATCCGCTAAAGATCACGCTCGCTCATCGCCATTGATCCCACCCGCAATCCCCTACGCCAGCAAACGTGGGCAGTATGGCATTCGAACTTGGCAGAAACAGAACTTTTTCAATCTGCGGCACTCTAGCCGCTACAGAGATTCGAAGCGGGAGCCGTGCGGCCATGGTCACCATCCGCCTTGCTACCAAATGGTACAAGCAGAGCCGCGGCTTCGCCGATCGGCAGGTCGACCACCGTGATTCCGCTTGCTGCAAGGAAACGGCGCTCGTTTTTGGTAAGGCCTTCCGCATCAAGTACTGCAAAGTGGGGGCCGTGAGAGCGCTTGATGATCTGTCGAGCGTAGATCCGGAGCATCTGATCGTTGAAGCGGCAGCCAATGAAAAGAAAACCGCGATCTATACGCCGTTCTTTCACCATTCCAGGTATTGGCGTCTGGATATCGATTTCGGTTAGGACTTCCACGTAATCGGAATCGGACACCAGAAAGTTCGAAGCTGGTATAACACTGCCGTACGGCGCATAGAGGACCGTCTTTGGCGCTGCGACGCATTCGACGTCTCTCCCGGACAGATCGTAAGTTTTTGTCCAAATGTCGCCGCCGCCGTTTGCACGCGTGACGCCCTGAATCTCGACGACATCCGTTCGACCGGTCTTCGCGAAAGCCGCACGCATTGTCCCGTCGTACCAACCGTCGACGATAAGGGAGAGCGGCAGCGTTGCGAGCCAGTCGTGGAGGGCGGTCGGCGCCACGGGTGCTCCAAATATTTCTGCCATCCAGGCCTGAAGCGTCCGGCGATGCCGTCGCTGTTCAATAAACTGCGCGACTGACCACATATTGCTGCGTATCCTGGAAGGGGCAGGTGTGCGTTCGTTGAGTGCCGCGGAGACGGCTTCCGGGGTGTCCGGTACAGGTGGTTCCGTGGATTGCAGCCGAAGGAGATCCGGACCGAGATAGGGAACGATCCGATCCGCAGCGAGCGCTTCCTGAAGCAGCCTAAGTCTTTCTTCGGCGTCACCGTTGCGAATGATCAGGAGACGGTCCGAGGTCAAAATTTTATTCATGCTGTTTTCTCTTACCTCTCGTTTGCAGCATCAGTCCTCGTCAGGAATCTTCCTTGCGTGGACGGTGATCGGCAGAGGCGTATCCCGCGATAGCTTGGGCAAGACGAGTCTCCAGCCGTTCCTGAGAGTGATCGTGCCGCCCCACATGTCATCAGCCTCGACATCTACGATCGGCTCTTCGAGATCTTTCTTTGGTACGTAAGCCGACAAGCCGGCGCTCGTTCTGCGAATCATTATCTTCATGTCGCTATTCCTTCGTTGGGGGCCCCGCGATTTCAGCAGCGCCGCAAGCAGCGGCGTTGTCTAGACTCGTCAGTTCACGGGCACGCATGCCGACGATAGTGCCACGTTCGACCCATTCGACGGCATAGATGTAAAACTGCTGGAGAAAGGTGCCGATGTCGCGCACATAGCCTTCGTCGCCCTTCCGCACCAAACTTTCCCCAATTTTTTTGCCAGCATAGGTGCCGTCATTCTTTACGTGAAGTCTGGCCCGCACCCGCTCGCCGGGTGTAAATCGTGGAGGCCTGTGGATTTCGACCTCCTGTTCACGTCCAAGGCCCATGGGCATTCCTCCTTGCAGGATATCATTGAAGGCTTCTCCGCAGGAGCCCCGACCATGCTGAAGGTCAAATCGCAGGTGCGGCGAGGACGCAGGTCTTCGGCACGGGGCAAACCTCCGCGCATTGCTGCGTTTCGAAGGTACCCTTGCATTCGGTGCATTTTTCCGGGTCGATAACGTAGATCTCACCTTTGAACCTGATCGCACCGGAGGGGCATTCGAACTCGCAGGCACCGCACTGGGTGCATTGGGACGCTATGATCCTGAAGGCCATTTTTAAACTCCTGAAGATGTTGGATTAAGAGCGCTCACGCCGTCGCCGCTTGTGGTTCGACGCCAAACTTGGCGGCGTAGAGGGTGCCGATGGCGGTCTCGATGTAGTCATAGCAATAAGCATCCGTTGCCCGAACCCCGGCCTCCATGAGCTTAGTCTTAGGGCACTCCCCGATCTTGGCGCATAGCACGACGTCAATACCGACCAGCGCAGTTATGATGCCGTCGAGGGTGGCTTCCTCGCCCCTGCCTCCGAGGCAATACTGTTCGATCTTGCGATGCCCGACGTAGGTGATGCCTCTCGACGAAGCTTCGTATACTTGGAACTCCTTCGCATGGCCGAAGTGCTCGTTGATGCGACCGCCACCCTTTGTCGCGACCGCGACGTGGAGGGACCCATCGCCGGCTGCTTTGACTGTCTCGATTGCCTCGCTCTTGGCGGTCGCGTGATCGCCGCGTTCGCGGGCGATCACTTCCCGATAGGCCTCGCGCTTACGGGCGTCATAGGTGATCTCTCCGGGAAGCTGGTCGAGTGCGAACTCCTGGCCCCGATCATCCCCAAGCAGGCCGACGGCATCGGCCCTACACTGCCGGCAATGGCGCATTAGCTTTGCGCCGCCTTCGAGACGATCCTGGAGCGCCTTCAATTCGAGCGCCCGCGGGCCGCGCTGTCCGGTCAAGCCGTAGTAGGTGCCATGGGCCGGATCGGAAATAAGCGGCATGACGTTGTGCAGGAACGCCCCCCGCTCCTTGACCCATTTATTTACCTCGACCAGGTGTTCGTCGTTGACACCAGGAATCATCACCGAATTGACTTTGGTGATGATGCCGCACGCGGTCAGCATCTCCAGGCCCACCATTTGCCGCTCGTGCAGAATTCTCGCAGCTTCGATGCCGGTGTAACGACGGTTGCGGTAAAAGATCCAGGGATAGATCTTTGCGCCGATTTCAGGGTCAACCATGTTGATCGTAATTGTCACGTGATCGACATTCATGTCGACAAGTTCGGCGACGTGATCCGGCAGCGCAAGCCCGTTGGTGGAGATGCACAGCTTGATGTCGTGGATCTCCCCCGCAACTCGTTCGAACGTTTCCTTTGTCTTCTTCCAGTCGTAACAGGCATCGCCCGGTCCGGCGACACCCAGCACGGAAAGCTGCGGCACTTCGTTGGCGACGGCAATGACCTTGCGCAGCGCCTGGTCTGGCGTCAACTTTTCCGAGACGACCCCAGGGCGGCTTTCGTTGGCGCAGTCATATTTACGATTGCAATAGTTGCACTGGATATTGCAGGCTGGTGCGACCGCGACATGCATGCGCGCGAAATAATGGTGAGCCTCTTCTGAATAGCAGGGGTGGTTTTTGATCTTCGCCCAGATAGCCTGGTCCACGTCGGCCGGTTTTGTGGACACGCCACATGACGAGGATGTGCAGCCACTCGGTTTCGCGGTCGCCAGCAATTGATACAAGGATGTCGTGCTGGTCGCACTTTCAAGCGAAATCATCGGTGCGGACATTGAGTGCTCCGTTGCTAGTTGACGTCGCCTTTCAAAACGCAAAAGCCATGCCATCCCAAGGACGGGATTTGCTTTAAGAATTTGCATTTATTGCCCGATTCCGACCGTGTTCGGACACAGACTTGTCAAGCTTCCGACAGTCGACAAAAGAGTTGTCCGTAAGCCACCAAACCAGGCATTGGAGATCGAGAAGGTCCAACATCACCCAGGCGCTTAAAGCTTTTTCACCTCGATGCGATGCTGGCGTAGAGCATAGCCGACCTGACGAGGCGTAAGGCCGAGAATACGAGCCGCTTTGGCCTGAACCCATCCGGCCTTTTCCATCGCCTCGATCAACCGGTCCCGTTGCGTGAGGCGCGACTCCATTGCGGGACAACCGGAACCGTGCGGATCACAAGCCTTGACGGAAGATACCTCGTCCGACGCACCGATGCTCCCGCCCGAGCGCGGCGATGAAGTCGGCATCACATTGCTCCGGGCATGCCCATCGACGGTGATGCCGCCGGGCGACCCGTCGGTTTTCCAGAGGAGCGACGAAAGGCACTGGCTGTTCTTGCAGGCAAAATCAGACGAAACGATCGAGCTTGAACGCGCAAGGGTGGCAGTCCTTCGCACGCAGTTTTCGAGTTCCCGGACGTTACCTGGGAAATAGCATTGCGACATCACCTCGATCGCCGACGACGAAAACGTCAGCTCGCGTTGGTTCTCCTTGTTGAATCGGTCAAGAAGAGCGTTCGCAAGGCGTGGAATATCGCCGGGTCGCTCTCGAAGCGGCGGCAGGACAATTGGAACTACGCTGATGCGGTAATACAGGTCGGCCCTGAATTCGGCGTTTGCAACAGCCATCTCGAGGTTCTTATTCGTGGCGCATATGAGCCGGACGTCGACCGCAAGCGTCTTGGTTCCGCCCACCCTCTCCAGTTCGCCTTCCTGCAGGACGCGCAGCAGTTTGGCTTGAAAGGCGGGCGAAATCTCGCCAATCTCGTCAAGTAGAAGCGTTCCGCCATTTGCCAGTTCGAAGCGTCCGGCGCGCTGCGCGATGGCCCCGGTGAAAGCCCCTTTTTCATGCCCAAACAGCTCCGATTCCAGGACGCCTTCGGGCAGCGCGGCGCAGTTCAATTTGACGAACGGCTTGTTTTTACGAGGGGAAAGTTCATGGATCGCCTGTGCAAAAAATTCCTTGCCGGTGCCGCTTTCGCCCCGCAGAAGCACGGTGGAATTCGTCCTCGCCACCACCGAGACGGTTTCAACCACCTGCTGGAGAGCCGGGCTATCCCCGATAATCCCGTCGATTTTGACGGGTGGATGTCGGCCCGGCGCGCCCCTTTGCGCGATGATCGGCTTCTCCGGTCTCTCTTGTTCGCCGATAGGTCGCCGACCCTCCAGGTTCAGGAAACGATGAAGCCTGATCGTCCGACTGACCAGATTGGCGACCATGGTCAGAAAGCGAACGTCCTCGTCGGCGGGGAAGGGGGCGGCGTCGTTCCTGACGCGATCGATCGATATTGTGCCAAGTATTTTATTATCGGCTTTTACCGGAACGCCAATAAAAGAAATTGGGACGGTGCCGCTGCTCCAAGGCGGTTGCGGCTCAGCCTGAAATAATTCGGACTTGCTGACATCCTTTACGATTAAGGGCATACCGGTCGTCGCGATATGGTCGATTACGGCCTTAGGTATAACGCCTCGAGCGGCTGATTGAGAGGATGGGGGGATGTCGCCAGTTGCGGCAATCTCGGGCTGACCTTCAGCGTCTAGAACAACGATTGCTCCGCATCGAATCTGCAGAAAGGAAGAGAGGACGTTCACGACGTTGGCAAGCGTAATCTCTAGCCGGGCGGGGGCAGTCAGTACCTTTGATATCTCGTAGATTCCGCTGCGCTGCGTGCCCGCTTGGCGCATAGGTCCAGCAGGTAGCGCAGATAGGGGTTCCGCTCCATCGACCGGTCGGGCGGGCATGTGGGTCATTATATGGCCTTGGGTTGTCTAACGTTTCTTATCACCCTTGCTTGCATGTATATATAGTAATTTCTAATACCAATCTGCAACGCGCACCTCTGCAAGTTTCCGATGCGCCCGTCTGCAAACCCAAGTTGGTTCTGAATCGTGGAGTTGCAAACCTTTATCCGAACTTGAAGAGAACGCCGAAACCGCCTCTCGGATAGTTCCACTCGATATCTCCACTTGCCTCGCAGAGTACGCGGCACGTGCCGCACTCCATGCACCCGTCGGCGATAACCTCCACTTGGCCCTGGTCATTCAATTCGTAGCACTTGGCCGGACAGACACTTGTGAGGGCATACAGATTTACGCTTGGCCAATCGTGTGGACGCACCCTAATATGCGGGCGTCCGGCATCGACCACGTATCGATTTTGGTAAAGCTTGTCCTCTACGCGTATGTTCGTCACTGCAACCGTCATCTCATCTCTCCTTTATCGCCACGCGCGCGCCAAGCGAACCGCGTCACCAAACAGCCCCCAGCGGGAGCGTGCCTTGATGAAGGTGCCCGTGGTCGCCCGTTCCTTGTCGATCTTCGGGGTGCCATCGACTCGCACAAAGTTCTGTGCGGCCTGCGACAGCAACCTTGGATAAGTCGTGAAGAAATTGCGGGAATTGGTGTGCAGCAGGGCAGGCATGTCCTTGTATTTCCGCAAGTCTTTGATAACGAACGACTTTTCAAGCATCGACTTGTAAAGGGAGAGGTTCTCCTTGACCATCGGCTTTTTGCGATTCTTGATCTGGACGATTGCTTCGCCGGCGATGCGCCCCGACGTCATGGCGAGGTTGGACCCCTCGCGGTGCACCGCATTATTAAGTTGTGCCGCGTCGCCGACGACGACCCAGCCGTCACCAAAAAGCTGCGGAATTGCCTTGTAACCACCTTCTGGAATGAGATGCGCCGCATATTCCTTGACTTCCGCTCCTGCGATCAGCGGCTTTACCGACGGATGGCTTTTGAATTTTTCGAGCAGATCATAAGGACTTTCCATTGTTGCCGCGAATTCGGAGACAAGGCAGCCAATGCCGATCGAGATCGATTCTTTGTTGGTGTAGAGGAAGGCAAGCCCGGCCATGTTGCGAGAGATCGTGCCAACTGCCTCGATGACGCAGCCTTCATTGGCCTGGAGGCCGAACCGCTGGTCAATTACCTCTTCGGCCAGGAAATGCATTTCCTTGACGGCGAGCGCGACAGTTTCCGGTTTTGGCGTGTCACGCAATCCAGCACGCGTGCCGAGCAGCCCATTGACGCCCTCTGCGAGAACGACCACGTCAGCAAGAATCACGTCGCCGGCGCGGTCGGTGCGAACGCCAATCACCTTGCCCTTTGGATCACGAACGAGTTCCGTCACGGTCGTCTCGCATAGAAGCGTCGCTCCGGCCTCGCGCACCTTGCGTGAAAACCATTTGTCGAATTGGGCGCGAATGACCGTGTAGCGATTGTGTCTCGACTCGTTGAAGTCGTCCGACCGGTATTGCATACCGATGTGGGACGAGTCGTCCATCATCCAGAAGCGCTGCTCGACTAAGTGCCGCTCCAGAGGCGCATCATCCCGGAAATCCGGCAGGATTTTCTCCAGCATGTCCGCGTACATGATGGCGCCCTGCACATTCTTGGAGCCCGGATACTCGCCACGCTCCAACTGCAGCACCTTCATGCCGCGGTTCGACATCGTGTAAGCAGCTGCGTTTCCGGCCATGCCGGCCCCGATAACTATGGCGTCGAAGTTTTCCTCAGTCATGGGGCGCCCTCAGTTTGCAAGCTTATCGCGACTGTGCGGCGACAGTCGATGGGTGAAGAGTTCCGTTAATGACGGCAGTAAACGGATCGCATCGGTGACGACGCCGAGGTGGGCGAAATCAAAAATCGGCGCGTTAGGATCGGTGTTAATGGCTAAAATAAGATCAGCTCCCTCGACGCCAACGCGATGCTGGATGGCGCCGGAAATGCCGGCTGCTATGTAAAGCTTCGGCCGGATAGTTTTGCCAGTTTGGCCGATCTGCCGATCAGCAGGCATCCAGCCCTTTTGGACGAGGGGGCGCGAACAGCCATAATCGGCCCCGATCGTCCGCGCGAGTTTCTTCATAAGCTTCACGTTCTCCACCGCGCCGAGACCGAGGCCTCCAGCAACCACGACGTCCGCATAGGCGAGATTCGCCGTCGCCGACTGGCCATCGGACAAGAAACCGAGGACCTTAGTGACGATCTCTTCCTCGATCATCGACACTTTGTGTTGAATGACGCGTCCGATCTTATTATTCCCGCGCGGAGGCATGGCCATGACCCTCGGCCGGACCGTTGCCATCTGCGGCCGGCAGTTGAGCGTGTAGATCGTGCAAAGCAAGGAGCCGCCGAAAGTCGGCCGGGTCGCCGCAAGCGAGCCGTCCGCATCCACATCAAGTTCGGTGCAATCCGCCGTGAGCCCTGTCAACAAGGTCGTCGCCACGGAACCGGCAAGGTCGCGCCCGAGCGTCGTTGCCCCTAAAAGAAGGATTTCCGGTTTGTAGTTAGTAACCAGATCCGTCAATGCTTTGGTGAAAGGCTCATTTCGGTAGTCGGCGAGCAGTGGGGCCTCGACGAGGTAGGCCAGGTCGGCGCCATAAGCAAAAGCCTCGGCGATGGCAAACCACGTGGCCTCTCCCGGTGGTCCGAGAACGACGCCGGCAAGCTGGACGCCCAGCTTGTCGGCGAGCTTGCGGCCTTCGCCGAGCAGCTCGAAGGAGACGGGATGCACCTGATCGCGCTCCAGCTCCATGAAGACCCAAACGTGCCGATGGTCCTTAAACTGATCGGGCAGCTCTTTCTTCATGGCGGCACGGCCAGCGGCTGGAGGAGGGCTCTCTCGATTCGTGCTCAACATCGTCGCTCCTTGCCTTCATTCGCCGTCAAAGGCGAGTTCGCTTTCGAGCGCCGGCTGGCGCAAAAAGATCCCAGCGATCAACTCCTCCGCGAGATCGCGCGGTGTTTTTTCCGCGGTGTCGATCTGCTCCGCCTTTTCCGCCCGCTCAGGAGGGGCAAAGACCCTCTTAACGACGGTTGGCGAGCCACGCAGGCCGCACTTGGTGAGGTCCTCTATGCCAGCGTCGGCCGCATTCCACTTCACGATCTGGCTGCGCGCGGCCCGTAGCGCGTCATCGAGCGAGCCGCGGCGGATTTCGTTTGTGCCTTCGAGCATTGTAATTAGGCAAGGGAGCTTGCTCATCAGCGTCTGCGTGCCCCCTTCCGAGCGGCGCTCCACCGTAATCTCGCGCCCATTGATGTCGACAGAGACGATTTTGGCAACGTAGGTGAGCTGCAGGAGGTCGAGGCGCTTGGCGATGCCAGGCCCAACCTGGGCGGTATCGCCGTCGATGGTCTGTTTGCCCGTAAAGACGATATCGGGCGTACCGAAGGCCTCTCCGATCTTCGCGATGGCTCGCGAAAGAGCAAACGAGGTCGCCAGAGTGTCGGAGCCGGCAAAATGACGGTCGGTCAAGAGTACGGCGCGGTCGGCGCCGTAGGTGAGCGCCTTGCGCAACGCGTCCTCTGCCATGGGCGGCCCCATGGTGAGCACGGTCACCTCGCCGCCATGGCGGTCGCGCAACTGGAGCGCCTCTTCAAGGGCGAACAGATCATAGGGGTTGATGATGGTTGGCACTCCCTGACGCATGATTGTGTTCGTCACCGGATGCACTCGTATTTGTGCGGAGTCCGGTACCTGTTTGATACAGATAACTATGTGCATGGCGGTTTCTTACTCCCTCCCTCTATGGGTGGCGGGCTTGTCAGTACACATGCTTGCGTGCATCATTCGTGCCAACCGTTTGGCGTTCTCTATCACATTGAAATGGCTTCGATTCCGACGTTGCTAGCATATGACTGAATTGTAAGCTTCCCGACATTGTCGTGTCGCAACCGTGCTCACTTCTTTTCGAACGGCTTCAGGAAAGAGTCTAACGGGACAACGGTGCGGCCGGGTGTGACAGGTCTGTTCGGATTGTGGTCCTTGAGCACCTTGAAGACCCGGTGCGAGAGCGGCGCGGAGGTCGCGAAATCACAGTAGGCCCTTTCCAGTATGGCACGGGCACGAGCAGCGATTACCCGGTCTGGGAGATGGGAGAAGTCCTCTGCCGCGAGGTATTGGCCCATACGCTTCATGATATGGAGTCGTGAGACATCGAGAACCTTAGGGTCATAGGGGACCCCTAGGGCTGCGAAGAACTCCTCCGCAGCCGAGAGAGATTTCAGCCGATTGAGGATGTCTTTGACATCGACGGGACTGCTGTCAGCGGAGCAACGGCACATAAGATTCCCCCTGGTCGTGAGCGGTGATCGCGAGATCGTTCTCCCGTAGCTTAAGCTGCAACGTACGGAATGCGTGGTTCGACGCGGCTAGGCGCAAGGCAGTCGCGTTGCAACTGGAGTCGGCATAGGCTGGTGGTCGGATGCGATCCACCGATGGTGTCGAGAGATTGATTAAGATGATATGGCGCTGGGCCCCCTCCACGAACACGCATGGGCGGTGAACCGGCGATCTATGTGACTGAGAGCCCCGGCTTTTACCTGATCGTTCATACGATGCCGGTGCCGTCATGCAGGTCGTATCGGTGAAAAGGAATTGCCGTTTCATGAGCGTGCCTGCTCCTACTCCCCTGAACGAACCCGGCTGCTCGTGTCGGCCACGTGGCCGGAACGGCATTGGCTCCGGAGCCTTTCAACGATGCCCGGTAAAACTTCGAGCACCCGGTCGACATCCTCGTCACAGTTATCGCGCGAGAACGAGAAGCGGATTGTTCCGTGCGCCATAGCATGAGGGATATCCATTGCCCTCAAGACATGGCTCGGCTCCAGCGAACCGGAGGAGCAAGCAGAGCCGGAAGAGCAGGCGATGCCATAGCGGTTGAGAAGAAGGAGCATACTGTCTCCTTCGACACGTTGAAAGGCGATGTTCGCCGTGTTCGGCAACCTCTTAAGCCTATCGCCGGTTACGAAGGCGCCTGGAACACGCTGGACAATGCCGTTCTCCAATCGATCTCGGAGCGACTTTAATCGGGTGCTCTCGTCGTCTATTGATTTCAGGGCGAGTTCGGCAGCCTTGCCTAAACCGACAATCCCGGCCGTATTTTCTGTCCCTGCGCGTCGGTCGCGCTCCTGATGACCTCCCTTGATCAGTGAGGAGAAAGATAAGCCCCGCCTGAGATAGAGTGCACCAATGCCTTTTGGTCCATGGAATTTGTGTCCGGACAACGAAAGCATGTCGATTGCAGTAGGTTGGAGGTCCATTGGAACCTTGCCGACCGCCTGGACCGCGTCGGTGTGGAAAAGTGCACCGATTCTCTTGGCCATCTCGGCAAGCTTAGCGACCGGGAAAATGGTTCCCGTCTCGTTGTTCGCCCACATGATCGAAGCAATCGCTACACGATGAGTGAGGGCGGTCTCATAGGCGTCAAGATCGAGACGTCCATGTCGATCCACTGGGATCCTGTGTACCTTAATGCCGCGCGTCTTCTCCAGATGGCCGCAGAGTGTCAGCACCGCTGAATGCTCGACTGCGGAAGTCACGATCTCTGTGCGCTCAGGCATCACCTCCAGCGCCGAAAGGATCGCCGCATTGTCGCTTTCCGTCCCCCCCGAGGTGAACACGATCTCATGATCGAACTCGGCGCCGATCAGCGCTTGCAATTGCCGGCGCGCCTTCCTCACCGCCTCGCGGATGGAGGAGCCAAAAGCGTGCGTCGACGAAGGGTTTCCAAACTGATCCGCAAAGAACGGCAGCATGGCTTCAACCACTTCAGGATCGACTCTGGTCGTTGCATTATTGTCGAGATAGATCGCTCTCATGGGTGGATCTCGACTGAGGGGAAGCGGTGACAATGCTGCGGCGTCTTGCACATGCTGTTGTTTGATAGCCTCGGGCAAGCAGCGCGGGGTGGAGTCGTGCGATGGCGCGTCACGCGATCTTGTTGGCATCGATAACGTCGCATAGCCGCCATCAGTAGGAAGGGAAGAACGTTGTGCGCTCGCGCCTTTTCCAACGGTTGGATTCGCCGCGGCTGCTTAACTAGATGGGTCGCCAGCTTAGCTTGTCGCTGAGAACTGAACTGTTGCAGGCTGCGGCGATTTTTAGACCCTGTCCTACGCGATTGCCGGCTACAACATCCATTTCGACCCTGCCAATTTCTCCAGGCCTCAGATTTCTGTTGTGACGGTCTGATCGTCCTCCTCTGCCGGAACGAGGCTTTCGACGACCAGTATTGTATAAACCGCTGACACGTCTTCGACGGCTTGAACGAGTGTCGTCCGTCTACTGCCAGATCTAGCGAAGTGAGCGACTTGGTCATGAAATCAAGCCTCTTGACACGCACGCGTCTTCGCTCACCTTTCCTCGGCGCGGAACTGCTTGCAGAGGGGGCGTCTCCTTTGGAATCCTGGCCCGGATGCCCGCCAAAAAATTTTGCTGCCTCAGGATAATCCGTTGATGAGCAGACCTTTCTCTCCGGCAGCAAACCGCTTAAAAAGCCTGCTGTCTCCTGACGGACGGTTTGAGGCGCTTCGGCGGGCTTTAGGGTTATGAGTTCGGCCAGCGCTGGCGAGAAGGCGGTCGCTGGGTTGGAACGCAAGGACGACGGCGTCACCAGAAACGCTTCCACCGTTGGATCGACTCCAATTATCAATTCAGGCCCTCTACCGTAGGAAACTGCCCCGGTCTCGCTGAGGGGATTTTCCTGCACGCCGTCGTTCTTCGGATTGAAAAAGGAAACCATGACCTTTTCGCAATAATTCCGCATGGCTCTCTCGCTTTCTCGGTGATCAGCCGAAGGATTTGCCGCAAGTGCAGTTCTGGTGCGCATTGGGATTGTCGAAGACAAAACCGGAGGTTTCTGGTCCCGTCACGAAGTCGATCGTCATGCCGTTGATGTGTGCTTGCGAGTCTGCGTCAACGAACACCTTGACCCCATTTGTTTCGATCACCGCGTCGCCCTGGCCCTGGACGCTTTCTAGCCCCACCAGGTATTTGTAGCCGGCGCATCCACCTGCCTCGACCGCGATGCGAAAGCCTTCCGCCTGCTCGGCTCGGGAAAGCGTTACGTTCATGATGGCGGCGGCATTCTCTGTGAGCTTGATCATGGGATGATTCCTTTTTGTTCGATGGCGCATTTTCGGATTACCGTGCATGCGTCGTGCCAAGCGGTGAGGAAGGCCAAGAGTTCGATCAGCCCGCGTGTTGTATTCCTGCGTCGTCGAACATCGGAGATCTCGAAAGCGCGCCAACTCCAGAACGTCTGCCCGCGTATCTCCGTCTATCATTTTCGGTTGAGGCTCTCGTTGCCGCCGCACCGAAATCCCAGCGGTTCGGCGAAAATGAATGGGAGGCGACAACTGCTTCTAGATTTGTCGCTTGCGCGACATAAAAATTCTGCACGAGTTTTCGTGATTAACCGCTTAGCCCCTAAGCGCTTGGGCTATGGAACAGACATCTAATCTTTTCTGGAACGTCAGCTTAAGCGGCCGGAACAACTTTTGAAGCTCCCGTGACGAGGCTGCGGTCGCCAGCCCATATGAAGTCGATCCTCCATGGAGAGGACTAAGCACAATGTCACATGTGCCTCAGTTCCGCGGTTTTTGGGAAAAGGGCATCACCTACGGTACAAAGGACTTATCCCTCCGCGGCCGCCAGTACAAACCGTTTCTCCCGCCGGCGTTGCGCGGACGAGGGGATGTTCATCGCCTCGCGATATTTGGCGACTGTGCGGCGAGCAATGTCGACGCCTGTTTCCTTGAGCTTGGCAACGATGCCATCGTCGGACAGCACATCATGGAGCGTCTCTGCGGCAATAAGTGCCCTTATCTGATGGCGCACAGCTTCGGCCGAGTGCGCGTCACCGCCTTGTGAGGACGGGATCGCGACGGTGAAAAAATACTTGAGCTCGAACACGCCGCGGGGCGTGAGAATGTATTTGTTCGACGTTACCCGACTTACAGTGGACTCGTGCATGTCGATCGCGTCAGCGATGGTCTTAAGATTGAGAGGGCGAAGATGAGCAATGCCATCTTCCAAAAAGACATCCTGGTGGCGCACGATTTCGGTCGCCACCTTAAGGATCGTCGTGGCGCGCTGATCGAGACTCCGAACCAACCAGCTCGCGCTCTGGAAGCATTCGTTCAGGAATGACTGATCTTTCGAGCTTTGGGCGGTTAGGCGAGTAACTTGCGCAAAATAGGTTTGGTTGATCAGTACCTTGGGCAAAATCTCCCGATTAAGCTCGACGTGCCATCCGCCTCCCGGCGAGGGTAGGACGAAGACGTCGGGTATGATGGATTCCGACCTTGCGGACTGGAACTGGTTTCCAGGCTTTGGGTCAAGTGCACGAATTTCGTTCAACATATCGAGAAGGTCGTCTTCATCGACCCGGCAACGTCGCTTCAGTGCTCGAAAATCGCGTCGCGCAAGCAACTCGAGATTTGCGACCAGAGCTGCCATGGCCGGGTCGAACCGGTCTCGTTGGCGCAACTGAATCTCGAGGCATTCGCCCAGACTTCGCGCAAATATGCCCGGCGGGTCAAATAGCTGCAAAGCCTCAAGAACCCGCTTCACTCCAGCCTCAGGGCTATTTAGCCTCTCTGCTAGCTCCAGAAGGTTCACTTGCAGATACCCAGTGTCATCCAGATGGTCGGCAAGCGCGCCAGCAATCAGCCGCTCCTGGGGTGTGAAGGCAGTGAGGGCGATCTGATGGGCGACATGTTCGTGCAATGTCTCAGTTGAGGCGGCGAACTCATCCAGGGAAGGCCTTTCCCCCGGCGAAAGGTTGCCTGTGTCACGGATTGATTTCCAGGGACTAGACAGCTCAGGCATGTCCGTCCTGGCCGGTCCATCAACGTGGTCTTCGCGTGCGCTGATATTTGGATCATCCGCCGCAGTTGGCGATACGCCAGAAGCCCCGCCGTCATTCGACGCCAGGTCGAGAAATGGGTTCTTCTCGATTTCCTGTTCCACGAACTGATTCAGTTCGGTGTGCGCCAGCTGCAGCAAGCGAATAGACGCGATGAGCTGGGGCGTAATAACCAGCGATTGCTGCTGACGCTGATGAAGGCTTGTAAAGGACTTCATGGTTCGAGCAAAACTCCTATCATTCGGCGCAGGTGTGCACGACAAGTCGTAGCTGCTGGTCGTTGGCTTCAATGCTCATACGAAGGCTGGGGCCTTAAGGCATTTCAAAATGTTTTGCGGCGAAGAAACGCCATACGGATCGGTCGCGCAGTTGTCGCCAAAGCCTTCTTCCTCGAACCACCCCTCCACGACGCCATTATTGATCACGGCAGCGTAGCGCCAGGAGCGCAGACCGAAACCGAGATTGTCCTTGGCGACGAGCATACCCATTTTCCGAGTGAATTCTCCCGAACCGTCCGGGATAAGCTTGACATTTTTCAACCCCTGAGACTTGCCCCAAGCATTCATGACGAAGGCATCGTTGACGGAGAGACAGTAGATGTCGTCAATGCCATTCTTCTTAAACTCGACATAAAGACTTTCGAAATCAGGCAGTTGGAAGGTGGAGCAGATTGGCGTGAAGGCGCCCGGCAGCGAAAAAAGGATTACCCGCTTACCGCTGAAATAGTCGTCGGTCGTCTTGTCTTCCCAGCGGTAGGGGTTGGGACCGGATATAGACTCGTCGCGAACCCGCGTGCGAAAGGTGACAATAGGGACCTGCTTTTCCATGGTCATCAATGAAGCTCCTCTAGGAAAATTTATTTGCGGCCTCTCAGTCACGGCTAACACGAATCCGACCTCGGCCCACACGCCAGGGCAAGCAAGCGTCATGCCATTTGGCCTGAAGGAGATGGACTTGCGG
Organism: Rhizobium sp. BT03; assembly: GCF_030053155.1. Lineage (NCBI taxonomy): Bacteria > Pseudomonadati > Pseudomonadota > Alphaproteobacteria > Hyphomicrobiales > Rhizobiaceae > Rhizobium > Rhizobium sp. BT03. The sequence goes on along the minus strand of NZ_CP125643.1, from coordinate 90,808 downwards.
TCAGCACAGGGCCTTCGTCGCCGCACTCGTGCGCTGCTCGTGCGGGCGAGCGAATTGTGAAGCCGTTGTGCCGCGCTGACGGCCGGGCGCTGTTTCGGCTACTTCCGACCGCATCTCGATCAAGGTTTCTCTGCCGCCTTTTAGAACCTTAGCATACTGCCCGCCAGTCCGGTCGCGGCGGGAAGGCGCGGGTCACGAGGTTTGAGGTTCTGCTCGTGCGTATGTCTACCCGCGCACGTTTTCTTGTTTGAAACTGCACAAGAAAGTTTGAGGTCCGACAAAAAGGGGGCGCCAGGCTCGGACCGCGCATCGAAAAATGGTGAAACGCAAACGGCTCCGATAATTTCGTCACAGAAGACGACGATGGCGGATATCCGCAGGTTGGGGGCGTGAAGAGCTCGCAGCCGCCAATATCGATCGGCTGATGCCGACCGGCACCCGGGTCGCGCTATGTAGCCTTTGGCCTACGAGCATTTGTTGCTCGGCTGACGTCGCCGCGGAGCTGATATTTTGTTCCTCTCACCGCTCACCGCTCAGCTCGCTGGCGACCTGCTGGGCGCCCGGCGCCGATGGCGACGCCACCCACCTGCCCGGCGGCTATCCCGAGCTGCAAGCCGGCGGCTCCGGGACTAGAAGTTTTCTCGCCCGGAATGCTCGATAGCGCCCGGCACGTCCGTCTGCATCCCGACAATGCCGCCTAGTTCTTTACGCTGGCGCGCCAGGCTGGCCTTTCCAATACGCGGGTGGTAATTACCCGCTGATTTTCTTTGCGAGCGCATCCATGTCGGGCACGGTGATATGCCGGATGTTCTCGATGCGGATGACGCCCTCTTTGCGAAGCCGGGTCAACTGGCGGCTGACGGTTTCGATCGTCAGCCCGAGAAAGTCGGCAATCTCGGCACGCGATAGCGGCAGATCGAAGGCAGTGCTCGTCGCCGTCTCGGCGTGGGCGGCAATGAGGTGGAGCAGGCTTGCGACCTTCTCCTCGGCGGTCCGCCGGCCGAGCGTCAGCATCCATTCGCGCGCGGCATCCAGCTCGTTCAGCGCCTGAGCGTGCAGGCTACGCTGCAATTCCCTAGTCTCCAATATCATGCGTTCGAGCAAATTGCGGGGGAACACGCAGATCTCCGCATCGGTCGCGGCCTCGGCCGACAGCGTGCTTTCGCGCACGAAGGGGCGGCCGACGAAATCGGGGGCGAATTGCAGGCCAACGATCTGCTGGCGCCCGTCCGACATCACCTTGCAGAGCTTCACCACGCCGCGCGTGATGTTCGAATAGAAAGAGTTTTCCGATCCTTGTGCAATGATCTCGCAGCCTGCGTCGACCTTGCGGCGCAGCGAGTGGCGGCCAAGTTCGCTAAGCTGGCCAGCCGACAAGGCGCCGCAAACGACGCCGTGCCGCGCCTGGCAGGAACGGCAAGCGACGGAAGTGCCAATCACGAGAACCTCACTGCGTGCGACGTCCATGTCCTGATCCCTTCGAAAACCGCCTATGCCGGACATGCCCGAGACGACCACGCGGCCGTTGCGACTTCGGCTATCCCTATTTCTTCCAGCGCGTCTTTGATGGCTATCAATTTCATCGGGATTGCGATTTGATCCAGATCAAATCTCCGTACCCACGCTCTTGCCGTGCCAGGCAGGGTAGTTTGTGGATTTGTTTCGGACGGCATTTTCGGCCCGCCGCTTGAGCGGGCTTTCTGCGGCCATCGCCTTCCGTCTCGGCGGACGGTAGGCCACCATACCCATTGCTGTCAGGCAACACCCAATCGGCAGATTGCCGCCGACTCTTAGGGTGGTGTCGTCGGGCTGGTAGAACTGACATTCAGGACAAAGGAGTAGCACGCTTCGAGCTGTTCCCGGAATTCCGCCGCTAGCTCGATGCCACAATTCAAAGCTACCCACCCTCAAGCTATCCCACTGCATCGCAGTACATCAGGACATTCGTTACTCGTCGCGCTGTCTCTGGCCCCCGGCTGTGGTGGCTGGAAAAAAGTCGCACCTGAATAGATGGCATCCGGCACCTGATGTCGGGTTTTGTTAGATACGCGACACGGCCTTGATCAGCCAATCTTTAGTTCTGCCTTGAGCCAAAGCGCTGAAAGGCAATTGAAAAATTTCTTTCCGGCCAAATCAATCAAATTGGCATGAACTTTGAAGTTCTTCTTGCGGGGCGGCAAGGACTGTCGGCCGGTTTCTTTGGTGACCGCCATGGAGCGGAGGAAATCAAAATGCATCTGTGCTCAGAACGCATTTACCGGAAGAGAGGTACCCGTGAAAATCCGATGTCGACCGGAAGGGCGGGCGAGGCATCCAAGAAATTTCGACTTCGGCCAACAAAGCAGCGTGGATTTCGAGCCGCACGGCGATCTGATCGCTGCATCGCATGTCATTGGCGCCTCGCGCTGCTGAGATTGGAAATCTGGCGCTCAACGATTTTGCTCGCTCCCTCTCCGAGGAGAATTCGTTCTCGGCGAAGGGGCTTTGATGACAGGAGAAAAGCAGTGGCTACCATTAGGGTTCCAGAACATGTCCCTCCCGAAATGGTGAAGGACTTCAGCCTGTTCACGTCGCCCGGCATGGAGCGCATGCCAAATGGGGATCCGCACGCAGCTGTCGCTTGCCTCCATAATGGACCGAGAATCTTTTATTCTCCCTGCAATACGCGCGATGGCCGAGGTACCTGGGTCATCGTTCGCGCTCAGGACCAACGCAAATTGCTGCAGGACACCGGAACCTTTTCCAGCCATCGGAGCCTTTTCGCCTCGGCGCTTGGCGAAAACTGGCCGCTGATCCCGCTTGAACTCGACCCCCCGGCTCACAGCGTGTTTCGCTCACTTCTCAATCCGCTGCTTTCGCCCAGGCGGATAATGGAGCTTGAACCGGCGGTCCGTGATCGGGCGATTGCGTTGATTTCCAAGATTTCCGCGTCGAGCACAAGCTGCGACATCTTGACGGACTTCGCCTTTCCTTTTGCGGTTAGTATCTTCCTCCGTTTGCTCGGCTTATCCGATGAGCGCCTCAATACATTCGTGGGCTGGGGGAAGGACCTGCTCCACGGCGACGGCATCAGACGAACCGCAGCCGCCCGAACAATTTTGGCGTTCATCGATGAACTTGCAGCGATGCGCCGCAAAGAACCGGCCGACGATTTCATGACCTTCGTCGTGCAGGCAAAGGTCGACGGCCGCCTGTTGAGAGACCAGGAAATCCATGGAATAGGCGTGCTTCTATTCGTCGCGGGACTGGACACCGTGGCAACGGCGATCGGCTTTGACCTGGCCTATCTCGCGCGCAATCCGACAGAACAGGAATTGCTGCGGAGCAAACCGGATCGAATTGTGCTCGCAGCCGAAGAACTGCTTCGCGCCTATTCGACCGTGCAGATGATCCGTGTGGCGACGAAAGATATCAATTTCGAAGGCGCGCCGATCCGTAAGGGGGACTACATTTCCTGCGCCACGATGATTGCCAATCGTGATCCGGTGGAATTCGAAAATCCGAACACGATCGATTTGGCACGAGAAGACAATCGCCACACCGCTTTTGCGTACGGTCCCCATCGCTGTCTTGGATCACACCTTGCCCGGCGAGAGATCGTCATCGGCCTGGAGGAGTGGCTGTCGCGCATCCCTGACTTCCGTATCAAGGATGGTACGGCGCCCATCACCTATGGGGGCCACGTGTTTGGAATGGAGAATCTGATCCTGGACTGGTCCTGATAATTGAGAGGAGGAAAGACATGGAGTACCGTATGCGCGTCATAGTGCACACTTCCAAATGCCAAGGTCATGCAAGATGCTGGGCCCAAGCGCCCGAAATATTCAATCTTGACGACGAGGGATACATACTGCCCGGTGCAATCGATGTCGAGGAGAGGGACGAACTGTTCGCGTCGCGAGGCGCTCGATCCTGCCCTGAACGTGCGCTGGAGATAGATTGCGTTTCGGATGCGTTGCTCGATCGCCTTTTGTTCAACCAACATTGTGGGGGTTGAAACGCAACGCAACTGGTGCATGACGGCGCCGTCGCTGTCCAAACACCTTACCCGCAGCTCTCCCATTGATGTCTACTTCTAAGGGCAGTTGTTTACATGCATGCCTAAGCAGAGGGAGGGTTTTTCCTTACGTCAGCCGAGCAGTTGAAAGCTGGCTGCGTCACTGGATGGGTAAGCGCCCCGATATCAGATGTGCGACAAGCGATGAAACACAAAAAAATTACCGAATTGCTCGACCGCGAGGCGCTCCGCGACTGCCTCTATCGGTATTGCCGCGGGATAGACCGCGCCGATGAAAGGGCGCTGCGCAGTTCCTACTGGCCCGATGCACGTGACAATCACGGGACCTATTCCGGTTCGGCCGAGGGCTTCATCGAGTTCGCCCTTGGTGTCTTCAAGACGGGACCGCGCAACATCCATCAAATCACGAACATTCTGATTGAGTTCAAAGCCGACTGATAATGCTTTCATCGAAGCGTTCAATGGCCGCTTCCGTGCAGAATGCCTGAACCAGCATTGGTTCCTGACCCTTGCGGATGCCCGCGAAAAGATGGAGGATTGGCGTAGATACTACAATGAGGAAAGACCTCATGGTGCGATCGGCAACAAGGCGCCGATCTCGTTGGTGAATTCGGGAGGCGCAACCAGCCCGCCTCCCTGAATGAAGCCGGAAAACTCTAGCATCCGGTGGTCCAACGTTTGGGAGCGGTTCAAGACCGCCGAGGCTCTAATCGCCGTCAGCGGCAGGTCAGGATCGAAAGCTTCAACATTTTTCGATTGGGAGCTGGGTGCGATTGTCTCCAGTTTTCGGATCCGTTGTCCTGCTGATAGTCGCGGTCGACCTAGCGGTGCAAGTGATGCCATCACGACACCGTCTGTCGGCTTTGTCTGATCGGCGACATTAGGTTTGTTTGGCAGTTTCCTGTGGTGGTTCGGAGTAACTTTCTGAAACCCAACAAAAAGATCTTTCCTTTGGCTCGATCGGCCCACATGGCACGGGTTTTGAAGATTGCCATGCGAGGCGGCGCGAGCTGCCTGCCTTTTACTCAGCGATGGATGGAACGAAAGAAGGAAGGCGATATGTCAGATTTGCGTCAAATCGCATTTTACGGCAAAGGGGGGATCGGCAAGTCCACCACCTCCCAAAATACGCTCGCAGCGCTTGTCGACCTCGGGCAGAAGATCCTGATCGTCGGATGCGACCCGAAAGCCGACTCCACCCGGCTGATCCTGAACGCCAAAGCACAGGACACGGTTCTGCATCTGGCAGCGCAGGAAGGTTCGGTGGAAGACCTTGAGCTCGAGGACGTGCTCAAGGCCGGCTACAAAGGCATCAAGTGCGTGGAGTCCGGCGGTCCGGAACCGGGCGTCGGCTGCGCCGGGCGCGGCGTCATCACCTCGATCAATTTCCTTGAAGAGAACGGTGCATATGACGATGTCGACTACGTCTCCTATGACGTGCTCGGCGATGTGGTGTGCGGTGGCTTTGCGATGCCGATCCGTGAGAACAAGGCCCAGGAGATCTACATCGTGATGTCCGGCGAGATGATGGCGCTCTATGCCGCCAACAACATCGCCAAGGGCATCCTGAAATATGCCCATTCCGGCGGCGTGCGGCTCGGCGGCCTGATCTGTAACGAGCGCCAGACGGACCGCGAGCTCGACCTCTCCGAGGCGCTGGCTGCCAGGCTCAATTCCAAGCTCATCCACTTTGTGCCGCGTGACAACATCGTCCAGCACGCCGAGCTCAGGAAGATGACGGTGATCCAGTACGCGCCGGACTCCAAGCAGGCCGGGGAATATCGGGCGCTAGCCGAGAAGATCCATGCCAATTCGGGCCAAGGGACCATTCCGACCCCGATTACCATGGAAGAGCTCGAAGACATGCTGCTCGACTTCGGCATCATGAAGAGCGACGAGCAGATGCTGGCCGAACTACAGGCCAAGGAGTCAGCGGTGGTTGCGGCTCAATAACTGCCGCTGTCGACAGGACGCGCTGGCCCTTGCGCCAGCGCGTCCTTCCAAGAAAGCCGCTTCGGCGACGACGACCTAACCCGAACCTTGAAAGGGGGCAGGGGCCCATGAGCCTTGATTACGAGAATGACAGCGTTTTGCATGAACAGCTCATTGCGGAAGTATTAGCGCAATATCCAGACAAGGCGGCGAAGCGCCGCAAGAAGCACCTCAGCGTCGCAACGAGCGGCGACGAGCCTGGCGATGAGCCGAAGGCCCTTTCCGAATGCGACGTCAAATCGAACATCAAGTCCATTCCGGGCGTGATGACGATCCGCGGCTGCGCCTATGCCGGTTCCAAAGGCGTGGTATGGGGGCCGGTCAAGGACATGGTCCACATCTCGCACGGGCCGGTCGGTTGCGGTCATTATTCCTGGTCGCAACGCCGCAACTACTACGTCGGCCTGACGGGCATCGACACGTTCGTGACGCTGCAGTTCACCTCAGACTTCCAGGAAAAGGACATCGTGTTCGGCGGCGACAAGAAGCTTGAACAGGTCATCGACGAGATCGAGGAGCTTTTCCCCCTCAACAACGGCATCAGCGTGCAGTCGGAATGCCCGATCGGGCTGATTGGCGACGACATTGAGGCGGTGTCGCGCAAGAAGGCCAAGGAGCACGAAAAGACGATCGTGCCGGTGCGCTGCGAGGGCTTCCGCGGCGTCTCGCAATCGCTCGGCCACCACATCGCCAACGACGCCATCCGTGACTGGGTTTTCGACAAGAACGAAGTCGAGTTTGAGACCGGCCCTTACGATGTCAACGTCGTCGGCGACTACAATATCGGTGGCGACGCGTGGGCTACGCGCATTCTATTGGAGGAGGTGGGGCTGCGCGTGGTCGGCAACTGGTCGGGTGATGCCACGCTCGCTGAGGTCGAGCGCGCGCCAAAGGCCAAGCTGAACCTCATCCACTGCTACCGCTCGATGAACTACATCTGTCGGCACATGGAGGAAAAATACGGCATCCCGTGGATGGAATACAATTTCTTTGGTCCGTCCCAGATCGAAACCTCCCTGCGCGAAATAGCCAAGCACTTCGGTCCGGAAATCGTCGACAAGACCGAGGCTGTCATCACCAAGTACCGGCCCCTGGTCGATGCTGTCGTCGATAAGTACCGGCCGCGCCTCGAAGGCAAGACGGTGATGCTCTATGTCGGCGGCCTGCGTCCTCGCCACGTCATCACGGCCTATGAGGACCTCGGCATGCGGATCGTCGGCACCGGCTACGAGTTCGCCCACAACGACGACTATCAGCGCACCGGCCATTATGTGAACAAGGGTACGCTGATCTATGACGACGTGACCGGTTACGAGCTGGAAAAGTTCATCGAAGGCATCCGCCCCGACCTTGTTGGGTCCGGCATTAAAGAGAAGTATCCGGTGCAGAAGATGGGCATCCCCTTCCGCCAGATGCACTCCTGGGATTATTCCGGCCCGTATCACGGCTATGACGGCTTCGCCATATTCGCCCGCGACATGGATCTGGCCATCAATAATCCGGTGTGGGATCTCTACGACGTCCCCTGGAAAAAAGAGGCCGCGCCAGCTGAGGCGGTTGCGGCCGAATGAGAGCCTGGCCTGTCTTGGGAAGGGGCAGGCCAGGCTCTTCCCATCGGACTTGATCCGCACTCGTGACAGATGACATCCCATTGCCGCCACCGGTGCGGCGCGATGAAAAGAAAGGTGCTTACTATGCCGCAGTCGGCGGAAAAAGTTCTCGACCATGCTCCCCTGTTCCGCGAGCCGGAATACAGGCAGATGCTCGCCGAGAAGAAAGCCAATTTCGAATGCCCCCACCCGGATCAGGTCGTTGCCGATCAAAACGACTTCACGAAGACCTGGGAGTATCGCGAAAAGAACCTGGGCCGCGAAGCCCTGGTCGTGAACCCGGCCAAAGCCTGCCAGCCGCTCGGTGCCGTCTTCGCAGCCGCAGGCTTTGAGCAAACGATGTCCTTCGTCCATGGCAGCCAGGGCTGCGTCGCTTATTACCGTTCGCATCTGTCGCGTCACTTCAAGGAGCCTTCATCGGCGGTCTCGTCCTCGATGACGGAGGACGCGGCAGTGTTCGGCGGGTTGAAGAACATGGTCGACGGGCTCGCCAATACATACAAGCTCTACGATCCGAAGATGATCGCCGTCTCGACCACCTGCATGGCCGAAGTCATTGGAGACGACCTCCACGGCTTCATCGAAAACGCAAAGAACGAAGGGTCGGTCCCGCACGACTTCGATGTTCCTTTCGCCCACACGCCTGCCTTCGTCGGCAGCCACGTCGATGGCTATGACGGCATGATCAAGGGCATTCTGGAGAACTTCTGGAAAGGCAACGAGCGGAAGGAGGTTGCTCAAGCCATCAACATCATTCCCGGCTTCGACGGCTTCTGCGTCGGCAACAACCGCGAACTGAAGCGCCTGCTCGACATGATGGGCGTATCCTACATCTTCATCCAGGATGCCTCCGACCAGTTCGACACGCCGTCTGACGGTACGTACCGCATGTATGACGGCGGCACGAAGATCGAGGACTTGAAAACGGCGTTGAATGCCGAAGCGACCCTGTCGCTGCAGCACTATAACACGCGCAAAACGCTGGAATATTGCAAGGAGGTCGGTCAGGTTACGGCTTCGTTCCATTATCCGCTGGGTGTTCAGGCGACCGACGAATTCCTGATGAAGGTCTCGGAGATTACCGGCAAGGAAATTCCTCCGGCAATCGGCCTGGAACGCGGCCGTCTCGTCGACGCTATGGCAGATAGCCAAGCCTGGCTGCACGGGAAGAAATACGCGATCTACGGCGATCCTGACTTCGTCTACGCCGTTGCCCGGTTCGTCTTGGAAACCGGCGGTGAGCCGACCCACTGCCTTGCTACCAACGGCACGTCGGCCTGGGAAGCCGAGATGAAGGCGTTGCTCGCATCCTCGCCCTTCGGCAAGGATGCCCAGGTCTGGGCGGGCAAGGACCTGTGGGCGTTGCGCTCGCTGCTCTTTACCGAGCCGGTTGATCTTATGATCGGCAATTCCTATGGCAAGTATCTCGAGCGCGACACCGGCACCCCATTGATCCGGCTGACCTTTCCGATATTCGACCGGCACCATCACCACCGTTTCCCGCTCATGGGCTACCAGGGCGGCCTGCGCGTCCTGACGACGATCCTCGACAAGATCTTCGACAAGCTCGATCGCGAGACGAGCGAGCCGGGTGTGACGGACTATTCTTACGACCTGACCCGCTAGGAGCGGCGGCGGTCGGCCTTGTGAGGCCGGCCGCCTTCATCTGAACTTGGAGACCGCAATGCCCTTGCTCAATGCTAAAGTCCAGGATGTCTTTGACGAGCCTGCCTGCGAGAAGAACCGCAGCAAGGATTCCAAGGCGCGCAAAAACGGCTGTTCGAAGCCGCTGATCCCCGGGGCGGCAGCCGGCGGATGCGCTTTCGATGGCGCCAAGATCGTGCTGCAGCCGATCACCGACGTCGCGCACCTGATCCATGGGCCTCTCGGCTGTGAGGGCAATTCCTGGGACAACCGCGGATCGGCTTCCTCAGGTCCAACGCTCTGGCGCACCAGTTTCACGACCGACCTCACTGAAACCGAAGTGGTGATGGGGCACGGCGAGCGGAAACTTTTTAAAGCAATCCGCGAGATCAAGGAGGCCTATGCTCCACCGGCGATTTTCGTCTATTCGACCTGTGTGACAGCATTGATCGGCGACGACATCGAGGCCGTCTGCAAGCGGGCCGCGGAAAAATTCGGCCTTCCGGTGGTGCCGGTCAACGCACCGGGCTTTGCCGGCTCCAAGAACCTTGGCAATAAGCTCGCCGGTGAAGCGTTGCTCGATCATGTGATCGGCAGCGTAGAGCCGAACGACGTGACCGCCTACGACATCAATATCATTGGTGAGTTCAACCTATCCGGCGAGTTTTGGCTGGTAAAGCCGCTTCTTGACCGGCTGGGGATCAGAGTAAGGGCCTGCATTCCAGGAGACGCCCGATATCTTGACATTGCTTCTGCGCATCGCGCCAAGGCGTCCATGTTGGTGTGCTCGACAGCACTCATCAACCTCGCCCGCAAAATGGAGGAGCTCTGGGATATCCCGTTCTTCGAAGGCTCCTTTTACGGAATTACCGACACCTCGGAAGCACTCAGACAGATCGCCAAGCTGCTCGTGATGCAGGGGGCGGATCCCGAAATCCTCGAGCGCACCGAGGCATTGATCGCGGAGGAGGAGGCGATTGCCTGGATGAAACTCGCAGCATATCGACCAAGGCTTGAAGGCAAGCGCGTGTTGCTCAACACCGGCGGCGTCAAGTCCTGGTCGGTTGTCCATGCGCTGATGGAGGTGGGCATCGAGATCGTGGGCACCTCGGTCAAGAAATCCACGCCTGAAGACAAGGAACGTATCAAGCAACTCCTGAAAGACGAAAAACACCTGTTCGAGTCGATGGCGCCGCGCGAGCTTTATAACATGCTCGCCGACGGTAAAGCCGACATCATGTTGTCTGGCGGGCGCACGCAATTCATCGCGCTGAAGGCCAAGACACCTTGGCTCGATATCAACCAGGAACGCCACCACCCCTATGCCGGCTATGACGGCATGGTGGAGCTCGTTCGCCAGATCGATCTTGCTATTCACAATCCGATCTGGATGGAGGTGCGGGAGCCGGCACCGTGGGAATGCCAGCATGCGGTGGAAGAAGAACTGACGAATACCAAGAGCGAGAACGAGACTGGGTACGTCTTGCAAAACTTTGTCGGCGCGGTCGCCGGCAGCTTCGGCAAGCGTTGAGGAAAGCCGATGGTTCAAGTCTTTCCCCAGACCAAATCAGCTGCGGTCAATCCGCTGAAATCGTCGCAGCCGCTCGGCGCCGCGCTCGCCTTTCTTGGCGTCGAGCGTGCCGTGCCGCTGTTCCACGGCAGCCAGGGCTGCACCAGCTTGGCGCTGGTACTTTTAGTCCGGCACTTTAAGGAAGCCATTCCCTTGCAGACAACGGCATTGGACGCAGTGGCGACCATTCTTGGCGGCGCAGGCAATCTGGAAGAGGCGATCCTAAATCTCAAGAGGCGCGCAAAACCCAAGCTGATCGGAATTTGCACGACAGCCCTGGTGGAAACCCGCGGCGAAGATTTCGCAGGCGATCTCGCCAACATCAAGCGGGATCGTGCCGATGAGCTCGCGGGTACGGAGGTTGTGCTGGCGAATACCCCGGATTTCGAGGGAGCGATCGAAGAGGGATGGGCGAAGGCCGTCATCTCTATGGTCGAGCGCATCACCACTCCAGGCGAGCAGAGCCGCCACCAAAAGAAGATTGCGATCCTACCAGGATGGCATCTGACAGTCGCTGACATCGAGCTTCTGCGCGAAACGGTCGAAAGCTTCGGTCTGAAGCCGGTGATCCTGCCGGACATTTCCGGCTCTCTCGACGGCACGGTGCCCGGCGATCGTTGGGTTCCGACCACCTATGGCGGTACTCCCGTCGACGAGATACAAGAGCTTGGCACGGCGGCGCAATGTATCGCGATCGGCGAGCATATGCGCCGCCCCGCAGAGCTACTGCGGACCCGGACGGGAGTCCCTTACGCATTGTTCCAGTCGCTGACAGGATTGAAACGAGCCGACCGGTTCGTCTCGTTTCTTTCTGAGATTTCTGGTGCGCCGGTGCCAGCAAACATCCGCCGTCGCCGAGCACAGCTGCAGGACGCCCTGCTCGACGGACATTTCCATTTCGGAGGCAAGAAAATCGCAATTGCTGTGGAGCCGGACCAGCTCTACCAATTCGCTACCTTCTTCACCGGCATGGGCGCCGAAATCGCGGCAGCGGTCACCACGACCGGCACCTCAAAAATACTCGCGGAAATGCCGGCCGAATCGCTCCAGGTCGGTGATCTTGGCGATCTCGAAGAACTTGCCGTCGGCGCTGATCTTCTCGTCACGCATTCGCATGGACGACAAGCGGCGGAGCGCCTTGGGATTCCGCTCATGCGGGTGGGCTTCCCGATATACGACCGACTCGGCAGCCAGCATAAGCTCACAAGTCTCTATCAGGGAACGCGCGACCTGATCTTCGATGTTTCCAACATCTTCCAGGCCAATCAGCGCGCGCCGTGTCCTGGATCGCTTGATCCCTCCCGCAAAGGAGAACTGCCTAGATGATCGCCGCTCGTCGCCTTTCCCTCGTCCCTGACGGGGTTCACTCGTCAGCTCCAAAACGGAAGGCTGGCGCGTTGCGCGTCGCAATCGCCACTCAAGATATGAAATCTCTCGACGCCCATTTCGGATCGGCAAAACGTTTCGTCGTCTATGATGTGAGTCCCGACGACTGGAAACTGGTGGAAGTCCTGGACTTCGAAGACGTTTCCGACCAGAGCGGAAAGCATCGGAACGAGGACGTCGATCGTATTAACCCGAAGGTGAAGGCGTTGGAAGGTTGTCACTTATTGTTCTGTCTGGCGATCGGTGGGCCATCGGCAGCCCGAGTTGTTTCGGCCAAAATCCACCCAATTAAAGTATCCGATCCTCAACTGATCGAAGATGTTTTGTCGCGAACTCGGGCGATGCTCAGGACTACTCCGCCACCCTGGTTACGCAAGGTGCTAACCGAAGCAGGCGCCATTGAAAAGAAGCCTTTCGATGAGGAGGACTAAGAAATGGGTACATTGACAGGAAGTACGGATGGCCCTGCTGTCAACGAGGATGGGGATCTCGCCACCCCTTTTCTCAGATGCCTGATAAGGCTCATTCGCGCTCAGGATGCCCATGGGGCGTGGGAAGGCAAATCGGACACTGACCTGCTGGCCGACTTCATCCTCACCAAGGAGCAGCGCCGTAAGATCCCGATCATAGGCGATCCGGATCCGTATGTGCTGTGGAGGCTACAGAACTTTTACAGTTGCGTGGGGCTTGTGATCGAAGAGTGCACAGGCCTGTTGGCATCGCCGATCATGACGATCGGCCATGAGGGCTTCGGCCGCTTGCTTTTCACGACTGGACGGTTGGTCGTTCTGTCGAAGACCCTGCGCGATGTCCACCGGTTCGGCTTTGAGACGCTAGGCAAGCTCGCCGAGACCGGCACGAAAATGGTCGATGACGCTATTGAAGTTATCGAAACCTATCCCGACGTGGCGCGGGCATCATGAAATCAATTTTCGAGGAAAGAGATCATGTCAGACATTGTGGAGCAGCTGAAGAAGGTCCGCAAGCTGCAGTCCCGCGCCGCCGCTGCCAAAATCTCAGCATTTGCAATGGCCAGAACGAGAGTTCGATGGTGAGCTCACTGGCATGATCATGGCTCTCAACCACGCGGCGGTTGCCGCCTGAAGAACTGCCAGACTCTCGTTGCCGCAGACGACATTGCTGCGCAATCTCGCGAACAAATCAGGAGAACGGTGTTGCGTTTCACAATCTTTTGCGGCCTCCTGCTGCTCGTCGTCTGGGCGAAGGCACTAACGAGTTACTTCGTCTGGCATTCCATCCACGAAGTCATCGTTGCAATGGTGGCTAGTTTGTTGCTTCTTCAGTGGGCGTATATCGCAAGCCTGCTCTTTTCCATCTGGCAATCCAGCCGTAATTACAGGAGTCGCCAAAGGGCTCGACGATCCGATCATCGCTAGACTAGAACGTGGTGTCAGCCACAGCCTATCATGAGGGCGAAAACCTCGGCGTTCTTTGGAACGCCTCTCATCAAATCAGATCCAACCATGAGTCAACGGAATTCGAACCTGCCGGATGACGTGGATGCGTCGAGAGCCCTATCGCCGCGCAAGCTCTGCAACCTCGGCCGTGCCATGATGACGTGTAACAGGTGGCCTGCTCATGCCCTATCTGTGGTGGCTCCGACTTCATTCGCGGCGGCGAGACCGTCAGCGAAGTGCTGGACTATGTTCATGCGTCCTTCCGTGTCGTGCATCATGTCCAGCCGTAAGCCCACGGTGAAGGCCGTCTTGCGATAGAGGGCTTCTGACTGCCAGTCCTAGTGGTAACACTAGGAGTAGTCATATGACGAAGCATCCAATTGAGGTGATCACGTCTGTAGAGCGCCGTCGGCGCTGGTCACGCGAAGATAAAGAGCGCCTTGTCGCTGCGTGCTTTGAGCCAGACGCGGTCATCTCCGAGATTGCCCGCGCGGCCGGCATCCATGTCAGCCAGTTGTTCCGTTGGCGCAAAGAGCTTTGCCGGATCGACGAGCCAAGGTCTGATACGGCGACTTTGGTGCCGGTGATCGTATCCGAGGCCGCTTCGACAGTCTCTCCCGTTCAACCGGAATCGCCCACCACATCCCACCCTCGTCGGAAGCGTAGCGATGTGACAATCGAGCTTGGACGGGGTCGGCGCGTGCGCGTGGATAGCGACATCGATACGGATGCCCTTGGCCGGATTCTCGATTGCGTGCTGGGGCTGCGATGATTCCGGTTCCGAGTGGCGTGAAGGTCTGGCTGGCGACAGGCCACACCGATATGCGAAAAGGCTTCCCCGGTTTGTCGTTGATGGTGCAGGAGGCGCTGAAGCGCGACCCGATGTGTGGACACCTGTTCGTATTCCGCGGCCGCGGTGGCGGTCTGATCAAGGTGATCTGGCATGACGGCCAGGGCGCTTGCCTGTTCACGAAGAAGCTGGAGCGCGGCCGCTTCATCTGGCCATCAGCGGCCGATGGCACGGTGGTGATCACGCCTGCGCAGCTCGGTTATCTGCTGGAAGGTATCGACTGGCGGATGCCGCAAAAGACCTGGCGGCCGACGTCGGCCGGATAAGCAAAAACACTGGAATGACAGGGTCGAATATGATTCCATCCTGTCATGAGCAATGCGACCGAAGAGCTTCCGGACGACCTTGCCAGTGCGCTTGCACTGCTGGCCCAGGAACGCGCTCGACGTGTCGCAGCCGAAGCAGAAGCAGCGACCGCCAAGGCAGAAGCCGCCAGCGCAAAGGCACTCGTATCGCATTCCGAGGCGCTGATCGCGCGGCTGAAGCTGGAGATCGACAAGGTTCGCCGTGCACTCTACGGCAGCCGGTCCGAGCGCAAGGCGCGGCTCCTGGAGCAGATGGAACTGCAGCTCGAGGAGTTGGAAGCGGACGCCGGTGAAGATGAACTGGCGGCGGAGATCGCAGCCAAAGCTTCAGCCGTCAAAGCCTTCGAGCGCAAGCGTCCGTCACGCAAGCCCTTTCCCGAACACCTGCCGCGTGAGCGCGTCGTAATCGCCGCTCCCACGAATTGCGCCTGTTGTGGATCGGTTAAACTGTCGAAGCTTGGTGAAGACATTACCGAGACCTTGGAAGTCATCCCGCGTCAGTGGAAGGTCATCCAGACGGTGCGGGAGAAGTTCACCTGCCGCGAGTGTGAGAAGATCACGCAGTCACCCGCACCCTTCCATGTGACACCCCGCGGTTTTGCCGGGCCGAACCTGCTGGCGATGATCCTGTTTGAGAAGTTCGCCCAGCACCAGCCGCTCAATCGCCAGAGCGAGCGCTACGCCCGCGAGGGCGTCGACCTCAGCTTGTCGACGCTGGCCGATCAGGTTGGAGCATGTGCCGCGGCGTTGAAGCCCATTCACTCCCTGATCGAGGCGCATGTCCTTGCTGCCGAACGTCTGCACGGCGACGACACGACCGTGCCGATCCTGGCCAAGGGAAAGACCGATACGGGCCGCATCTGGACCTATGTCCGGGACGATCGGCCGTTCGGAGGGCTCTCTCCGCCGGCGGCCCTTTACTATGCCTCGCGGGACCGACGGCAGGAGCATCCGGAGCGCCACCTGAAGACCTTCAACGGCATTCTGCAGGCGGACGCCTATGGCGGCTACAATCCGCTGTTCAAGGTTGATCGCGATCCAAATCCTCTAAGGCAGGCGTTTTGTTGGGCACACTCGCGGCGTAAGTTCTTCGTGCTCGCCGACATTGCCGCAAATGCCAAGCGTGGAAAGAACGCCGCGCCGATCTCGCCTATGGCGCTCGAAGCCGTCAAACGGATCGACCGCCTGTTCGATATTGAGCGCGAGATCAACGGGCTTACGGCCGATCAACGCCTGGAGCGTCGCCGGAGAGACTGTCTGCCACTCGTCGATGATCTGCAGGTCTGGCTTCAAACCGAGCGGGCAAAGCTCTCACGCAGTTCTCCGGTGGCGGAGGCGATCGACTACATGCTCAAGCGCTGGGATGGCTTCACATCATTTCTGCAGGACGGCCGGATTTGCCTGACGAATAATGCGGCAGAGCGAGCGCTCAGAGGCTTTGCGCTCGGCAGAAAATCCTGGCTCTTCGCCGGATCAGACCGCGGTGCAGATCGTGCGGCCTTCATGGCCACATTGATTATGACGGCAAAACTCAACGACATCGATCCGCAGGTGTGGCTGGCCGACGTTCTTGCCCGCATCGCTGATACGTCGATTACCAGGCTGGAGCAGTTGCTTCCGTGGAATTGGACGCCGCCGACCGTCAACGCTCAAGCGGCCTGACCTGCGGCCTTCACCGGAGCCTTACGTCCAGCCCCGCTTTACCTGCAAAGCAAAATTGGCCCTTGTTTAGATAGTCGAGGCCGCACTGCCAGAACACAGCGAGGCGATTTTGTCTTGTGGCCAGGTATGTGAAAGACGCTCATGCGAGCCCACTGGACAGGAGAGGTCAGCATTTGAATTTAAAAAGGTACCTTGATCCAAAAGTGGATGTGCTCGCTTCAGTAGCTGAATTGGATGGTCTGTACCGCGTCCAGAGGACCATAAAGAAACGTAAGTTATAAGGCTGAGCCTATGAATTTCATGAGAACGGAGCAGGGGCTTCTCTGCGTTTCAATTGCCGTTACCATCCTCCTTGCCTGCATCGGCATTTTGTTCGGGATCATTTCAGGTTCGTTCGCAATCATATTCGATGGTGTCTACGCATTGACGGACGCTGCTATGACTGTCGTAGCTCTGCTTGTTACAAAGCTCATCGCGTCATCCGAAGCGCCCTCCAGCAAAGGAAAACTTATCGAGCATTTCACGATGGGGTTCTGGCATCTTGAGCCCATAGTCTTGGCTCTCAACGGCATTCTCATAACCGGGTCGGCTGTTTACGCACTTGTCAACGCAATCGGCAGCATTTTGCATGGGGGACGTCCGCTCAACTTTAGTCAAGCGATCGTCTACTCCGTCGTAACACTCGGTGTGACAGCCACCATGGGGGTTATTGGTGATCGAGCTAATCGTAAGATCAAATCTGATTTCGTTGCCCTGGATACGAAAGCTTGGCTGATGTCCGCCGGGCTAACGATCGGGTTACTCGTCGCGTTTGCCATCGGATATTTCATTCAGGGGTCTTCTTACGAATGGATCTCGCCGTTTATTGACCCGGTCGCGCTGGCATTAATCTGCATTGTGATCATTCCCATTCCGGCGGGCACGGTTCGGCGAGCGCTCGCCGACATACTGCTTGTTACGCCATTAGATCTCAAACAACAAGTTGACGCGGTCGCCAAAACAATCATCGAACGACATGGATTCATATCCCACCGGGCTTATGTGGCCCGGGTCGGCCGAGGCCGGCAAATCGAGCTACATTTCGTTGTCTCAGAGGACCTCCCGGCGAGGAAATTGCAGGAATGGGATAAGATCCGTGACGAAATCGGGCTCGCGATTGGTAACGAGGGTCCGAGTCGTCGGCTCACCATCGCCTTTACAACCGATCCTGAGTGGGCGGATTAGGATTTTGAACCGAATTTGGAGCCCTGTATCGCAGGCATTCCATAGCGGGCGTGATCCTCGAACCGGATGCATAGCTCGGCGTTTTTTCCAGCCACCATGCGTCAATTTGTAAGCGACAAGCCGTGGCCGTTCAGGCGGCGTAGTTCCATGGCATGAGCGCGTCGATTTCACTGCTGGGCCATCCATTCGCAAGGCGCTCAAGCGTCTGGGTCAACCAAGCTTGCGGATCGACTGCATTCATCTTTGCCGTTTGCAGGAGCGTCGCGATGGTCGCCCAAGTCCGGCCGCCACCGTCGCTTCCAGCGAATAGACTATTTTTTCTCGTGATCGCTTGGGGTCTGATTGCTCGCTCGACTATGTTGGAGTCGAGTTCGATGCGGCCGTCGGTCAGGAAGCGCTCGAAGATGTCTCGACGCGAGATGGCATACCGCAGAGCTTCGGCGAGTTTGGATTTTCCAGAGACCCGTGGCAGGGTCGCCTGCCAGAGAGTGAAGAGGTCACGGACGATCGCTGCGGAGATCTCCTGGCGTGCAGCGACACGAGCTTCAGGGCTTTGGCCGCGCACACGCTCCTCGATCTCCCATAACCTCGCCATACGCTCGACGGTGTCTGTAGCGACCTTCGAGCTCTTTGCGACATGCAACTCGTAGAACTTTCTCCGGCTGTGCGACCAACAGCCGGCCAGGATGGCGCTGTCATTGCCTCCATCTTTCCGGACGAGCTTGTTATAAGCGGCATATCCGTCGACCTGCAGGATTCCACGATAGCCGCTCAGGTGTCGTGCGACACACTCGGTGGCTCGACTGTCCTCGAAGCGATAGGCTACCATCGGTGGACCGCTGCCCCCAAAAGTCCGGTCATCCCTGGCATACGCCCATAGCCATGCCGTCTTCGCTGATCCGGAACCAGGTGCAAGTGTGGGCAAGGTCGTTTCGTCGGCAAAGATCCGTTCGGCCTTCTTGATCTCATCGAGGATGTAGTCGGCGAGGATATTGAGCTCGAACCCCAGCTTGCCCATCCATTGAGCCATCAGCTTGCGGTCGAGTTCGACCTTGTCGCGTGCGTAGATGGCTTCCTGGCGATAGAGTGGCAGCCCGTCGGCATATTTGGAAACGGCGATCTGGGCCAGAAGTGCTTCCGTTGGAATGCCACCTTCGATGATATGTGCCGGAGCCGCCGCCTGGACGACACCATCCTCGTTCCTAAAGGCATACTTCGGCCGACGGGTGACGATGACACGGAACTTCGCTGCCACGACATCCAGCCGCTCGGAGACGTCTTCTCCAATCAGGATTTTGGTCTTACCTGCATGTTCTGGAAGCTCTTCCGGTTCGATCACGACCTCGACGCGCTCAAGATGAGGCGCAAAGCCCTTGCGTGGCCGCGGAGCGCGTTTGCTGTCCGCGCTACCGCGGCCTTTCGTGACCTGAGCCTTGATCGTCGCAATGCCGGTCTCGATCTCTTCGAAGACAAAGGCGTGCTGCTCGTCATCGACGGTGGATGATGCAAGCCTTTCCGAGCGTCGGCCAAATCGGGCGCGATCGAAAGCCTTCAGGATCTGCGTCAGCCGCTCGATGCGCTCATCGGCGTCCGCGTTGCGGGCCTCTAGATCGTCAACCTGCTTCTCCAAAGCCTCGACGCGGGCTGCTTTTGCGGCCATGGCAAGAACCATGGCTTTGAGAGCCTCTACATCATCCGGGAGCTCAATCTCGGGCCGCGTCATGGGTATGATCAGAGCATATTTTGCCGCGCTCCGCCCATGCTTTCAGGGACCTGATTCACTTCGCCGCAGCGGTTTTACCCAACAATCTCGGGAGGCTTCACCGGCGTGGATCGAACCCGCTTCCAGTCCATTCCGTCGACTAAAGCCAGAAGCTGGGCATGATTGAGCTGGACGCGATGATGGCCGATCCGGGGCCAGCAGAACTGGGCTTTTTCCAGCCGCTTCGCATAGAGGCAAACGCCGGAGCCATCCCACCACACGATCTTGACTCGGTCTGCTCTCTTGGCCCGAAAGACATAAAGTGCACCGTTGAACGGATCACTGCCAGCATCCCGTACCAGCGAAAGCAAGCTGTCCGGCCCCTTTCGGAAGTCGATGGGATGGCTCGCAAGAAAGACCTTCACGCCGGACGGGATCATGCCGACCGCACCGCTCGGATCACCCGCTGCAGGTGTGCTTCGCCGATATCTGCGTCGGCCCGGATAACGACGTCGCCGATGATAAGCTCGATCATCGCACGTGTGCCAATCGTCCCAGTCTCCGTCTGACCAGCCCGATTTGCGAGGAAGATCGTTGTCCGTCACGAGCATCACGACGCCAGCCAAATAGCTGCGAGGGATGTATGCCGATGCGATGCGCAATGGCTGAGACGCTTGCGCCGGGCTCCATTGCCTCAGCCACAGCCCGCGCTTTAAAATCATCGGACCAGCGGCGCCGAAATTGCCGTGGGGCGCCCTCAAGCCGTTCCGGAACAGCCTCGATCATATGGAAGTTTCTAGTTCCAGAGCTAGGCGCAGACATAGAAGCTCACAGTTTGTGAATCGTCTGTCCGCAATACAGCGGCCAACGCTACTGACGCCAGATGGGGTCAGCTTGTCGCTTACGTCAATTTCACGGTTCGTACCAATCTTCGATCAATGCGGCCAGTTTCGATGCCGTAGTTTTCCGTTATGCCTCCAGGCGCGATACTCGATTCAGCGAATAGGGTTGGCTGAACCCAGATCGCGCCTTTGCGTTCAAGCTCCACAGGCGGTTTCGCCGTCTTGATCTTGTTGAGATCCTGCCGGAGGCCGATTGTCTCGCGTTCTTTGAAACGAGCGACGCCTATGTCCTTGTACTGGCTCAGGAGGGCGCGGCCCAGCTGCCCAGGTTCCGATAGATGTCATCGCGCAGCTGTCGGACCTGTCGATTGAGCTCACCAAATTGCGCAGGCGTATGGTCGGAAATTTCCAGAAGAGCGTCGCCCAGGCAGCCAGCTCGCGACCTCAGCTCCGGCCCGCGTAACCCGCCGGGTGATGCTGCGGGCGGCAAGGGTCATCAGCGACTATGGTTCCGCGAACGCGACGAGGCGCCCGCGGATAGCCGTCGGCAACATGAAGTCGCCTCGTAGGTCAGACCTTGTGCAGAAAATCGACCACGCCGGTATCGAGATCATAATAGGCGGGCACGATCTTCACCTTGCCTTCCTCGACCAGGCGAGAAACAATCGCACTTTCGGTGAGGATGCGCTCGGCGCCGTTGAAGGCATTGGCATGGACGGTCTTGTCGACAAAATTGTCGCCGCGATCGGTCTCCGCCAAAGCCACGGGCAGGATCGGCTGGGTCATCTTGCCGATTGAGCCATCGAGCTTGGTGCCCTTGGACACGACCTCGCAGGCGGCGGAGACCGCCCCGCAACGCTTGTGGCCCATGACGACGATCAGCGGCGCATGCAGATGTTCGGTGCCATATTCGATCGTGCCGAGCACATCGGTGTCGACCACGTTTCCGGCATTGCGGGCGACGAAGAGTTCGCCGAGCGTCACCCCGCCGAATACAAGTTCCGGCACGACACGGCTGTCGGAACAGGTCAGCACGATCGCCCAAGGTGCCTGGCTCTTGGCGACGTCCTGCCGGCGCTTGGAAATATTGGCGGCGCAGGCTTCCGTGTCGGTGACGAATTTCTTGTTGCCTTCCTGGAGTTTTGCCAGTGCTTCATCCGGCAGGAGGGCGGGAGCGTTCGAGGCGAATGCCGGCATGGTCATGTCAAAGCCTGCAGTCATGACGGCCACGCCTCCGATGCCGGCAAATTTCAGCAGGGAGCGACGGCTGAGTGGGGAGGAATTGCATTCAAAGCACATGGTATCGGTCCTTTTGCAATATCCGGGATGGCTGCGGAGAAATGGCACCTGCTCCAAGTCATGTCCGGCAATTCTCCGGGAATCGGAGAATGGCCGATTGGTTATGCCTTGATATGGCACTCATCAAGCGGAATTTTGACGCATCGGAGGAGCTAAGCCAATCCTGGAGTATTGCCCCGGCCGTACGGTAGATCAACCCGGCCCTGACGGGTTCTGGCGAGGGATGCTCATGCGCGGCATATTGGGTTGCAAGGGACCCTTTGGGCGCTGCCTTCTGCTTCTTTAGTGGCTCCGCTGCCGCCGGCGGGATCGCATTCATTAACTCACTCGGGAACCTAGGAGCATTTGTGGGGCCGTTCGTTATAGGGTATCTCCGTAGTCAGCCCGGAGGTTTTTCTACAGGCCTATACGCTTTGGCAATCATGGGCCTAGCCGCGACAGTCATGTTGATTTTCCTCCTGCGCCTCCTGCGCCAAACTTGATAGAAACAACCAGATGTTCTTGTGTTTGTTGTCACGTGAGCCGAGCCGGTTAGGTGCACAACGAGATGCGGCTCGGGTCCGCGAGGAACCAACAGCAAGAGCTCGCAAAATTCCTCAGCGTCACCGGCCGCCGTCTTCGCACCCAAGGCCGAACCCGGCAATGCCGCTCATGTCGGCGCACCGATGCCGGGCGCCATCTCGCGCGTCTTTATGTCGCCCGGACAGGCGATCAATGCCGACGATGTGCTGGTGTCGACCGAAGCGATGAAGGTGGAAACGGCAATTCACGCCGAGGAGAACGGCACGATCGCCGAAGTTCTCGTCAAAGCCGGCGACCAGATCGATGCCAAGGACCTGCTTGTAACTATCGCGGCCGGTTCAGCGTAAAGTTCCATAACATGCATTATGCTATTTGGTGTTGTAGCCGCAAAGTTGAAGTGTCCTGTTTCTGCAAAGTTGGAATGTCACTCTCCCCGCGTTTGATGGCGCGGGAGACAAGCGGATGGGACTGATTGCGATGAGCGAGCGTGACCTGCAGCGGATCGAGGTTTTGTCGAAGGTTGCCGACGGGCGGATGACGATGGTGTCGGCGTCACATGTGCTTGCTCTCAGCGAGCGCCAGGTGCGGCGGCTGTTGGATCGCATCAGAACGACCGGTGCGGCATCGATCCGCCACAAGGCGATCGGCCGGCCGTCGAACAACCGGATCAGCGATGGTGTTCGCGATTATGCGGTGACGCTGGTTCGTGAACGTTATGCGGATTTCGGTCCGACGCTGGCGGCCGAGAAGCTTGCCGAGCGCGATGGATTGCGTGTGTCGCGCGAGACGTTGCGCGGCTGGATGACGCAGGCCGGATTGTGGCTGTCACGCAAGCAGCGGCGGACGTTTCATCAGCCGCGCTTGCGGCGCGAAGCCTATGGCGAGCTGGTGCAGATCGACGGGTCCGAGCATCGCTGGTTCGAGGATCGTGGAGATCCGTGCTCGCTCCTGGTGTTTGTCGACGATGCGACGGGCCGGTTGATGCAGTTGCGGTTCGTGCGCTCGGAAAGCGCCTTCAGCTATTTCGACGCACTTGAGCTTTATCTGAAGCAGCACGGGGCGCCGATCGCCTTTTATTCCGACAAGCACTCGGTCTTCCGGGTGACGAAGAAGGAGGCCAAGGGTGGTCAGGGCATGACCTAGTTCGGACGGGCACTCTCGGAGCTAAATATCGAGATTCTCTGTGCAAACTCCAGCCAGGCCAAAGGCCGTGTCGAGCGGATGAACCGGACGCTGCAGGATCGTCTGGTCAAGGAATTGCGACTGGCAGGCATCGACACCATGGAGGCAGGCAATGCGTTTCTGCCGGGCTTCATGGTGGACTACAATGGGCGGTTTGCGATTGTCCCTGCCCGATCCGATGACCTGCACCGGCCGGTAAATCTTGCACCGGATCGGTTGAAGGAGATCCTGTGCAAACGCGAGCAGCGCTATGTCGGGTCGCAGCTGACGTTTTCGTTCGAGCGTAAGCGGATCATGCTGGAGGAGAGCGACGTGACGCGCGGATTGGCCGGCCGCTATGTCGAGACCTATGCCTATGCCGATGGCCGCCTCGATGTACGATGGAAGGGACATTCCCTGCCCTACAAAACCTTCGACAAGGACCAGCGGGTGACGCATGCGGCGATCACCGAGAACAAACGGCTCGGCGACGTTCTGACTTATATCAAGGAGCGTCAGGAGCAGCCGTCGAAGCCGGTGGTGATGACCAACAGCGAGAAGAACGGCTATGTGCGACGTGCTCACGGTCCGGGGCGACGGAAGGATTTTACGAACGATCCGGCCGTCATCGAACGCCATAAAGCTGCGCTGGCAAAGCGCGATGCTGCCGAGTGAGGCGTCGATCGCATCGTCTTAAAGCTAAAGCCGATGGTGCCACAAACCCGCCCCGATCTGATCTTGCAACCCGGACCAGCCGCTCAGATCGGGGCTGGTCGGCCTGCCGTGCGGCTGCCGCCAGTGACATTTCTACTTTGCGCAACCGCGGACATTTCAACCTGACCGCCACAGGTGTTGTAGCCGGGTGGGTTCAAGGATGAAGTGCGACTTGCGATAGATACCAATGGTTATCACTCGCAAGGAATGGCTGATGAGACGCACCTACTCCCAGATCGACATGGATGAACGTCGCAGGATCGCTCGCTGGCGGGCGGCTGGCCTGAGCGCCACCGTCATTGCCGAGAAGCTCGGCCGGCACCGCTCGACGATTTTCCGCGAGCTCAAGCGGAATGCTTTTGAAGACCGGCAGATGCCGGATCTGAGCGGCTACTATTGCGTGACTGCCCAGGAGATGACGCGTGAGCGTAGAGCCAAGCTGCGCAAGCTCGCCCGGTTCTCTGATGTGCGCCAATCGGTGATCGAACGGATCATGCATGGGTGGTCGCCACAACAAATCGCCGGCCGCATGCGGCTGGAGCGCCATCCAATCTGCGTCAGTTACGAGACGATCTACAAGTTCGCCTATTCCGCAGACGGTCAGGCCATCAAACTGTGGCGGCACCTGCCGGAGCGTCGTGCGAGACGCAGACCGCGGCATGCCCGCCGGCGTCACGGTCGCCGCTTCAGCCCGGAACTCAACATCCTTCATCGTCCCGATACTGTCGCCGAGCGCAAGCAGTTCGGCCACTGGGAGTGCGATCTCATTCAGTTTCGTAAGAAGTTCGGCAAGGCCAACGTGACCTCATTGGTCGAGCGGGTCAGCCGATTTGCTGTCTTCCTGCGCAACAACGACCGGCAGTCGAAGCCGATCATGGACGGGTTGATCAAGGTGCTCCAACCCCTGCCCCGCGCTGCTCGACGCTCAATCACCTTCGACCGAGGCACTGAGTTCAGCGAATGGCCCTATCTGCAGGCTGGCATCGGAACGCAGACTTGGTTCTGCGACCCGCAGTCGCCCTGGCAGAAAGGCACGGTCGAGAACACCAATGGTCGCGTTCGCAAATGGCTTTCGAGAGAGGTGGATCCGCTGTCGATCACCGACGGCGAGCTGAAGGACATCTGCGATCGGCTCAACTCGACACCGCGGAAGTGCTTGGGCTACCGAACCCCGGCGGAGGTCTTTCGCAAGAAACTACTCGCGCAAATCCGACGTGTCGGCTAGCGTCAAACGCGCAAGTCGCAGTTCGGCATGAACTCACACCGCAAAGTTAGAATGTCCTGATTCTGCAAAGTAAGAATGTCACTCTCTCCCCGTTTTCGATGACGGCGGAGATTTGCGGATGGGATTGATTGCGATGAGCGAGCGTGATCTGCAGCGGATCGAGGTTCTGTCGAAGGTGATCGCCGGCCGGATGACGCTGGTGTCTGCGGCGCATGTGCTTGATTTGAGCGAGCGCCAGGTGCGGCGGCTGTTGGATCGCATCAGCACCGACGGCGCGGCCTCGATCCGCCATAAGGCGATTGGCCGGCCGTCGAACAACCGGATCAGCGACGGTGTTCGGGATTACGCGGTGACGCTGGTTCGTGAACGATATGCGGATTTCGGTCCGACGTTGGCCGCCGAGAAGCTTGCCGAGCGCGATGGATTGCGTGTGTCGCGCGAGACGTTGCGCAGTTGGATGTCGGAGGCCGGCCTGTGGCTGTCACGCAAGCAGCGGCGGACGTTTCATCAGCCGCGGTTGCGGCGAGAAGCCTATGGCGAGCTGGTACAGATCGACGGGTCCGAGCATCGCTGGTTTGAAGATCGTGGAGATCCGTGCTCGCTCTTGGTGTTCGTCGACGATGCCACGGGCAAGTTGATGCAGTTGCGGTTCGTGCGCTCTGCCTTTTATTCCGACAAGCACTCGGTCTTCCGGGTGACGAAGAAGGAGGCCAAGGGTGGTCAGGGCATGACCCAGTTCGGGCACTCTCGGAGCTAAATATCGAGATTCTCTGTGCAAACTCCAGCCAGGCCAAAGGCCGTGTCGAGCGGATGAACCGGACGCTGCAGGATCGTCTGGTCAAGGAATTGCGACTGGCAGGCAATGCATTTCTGCCGGGCTTCATGGTGGACTACAATGGGCGGTTTGCGATTGTCCCTGCCCGATCCGATGACCTGCACCGGCCGGTAAATCTTGCACCGGATCGGTTGAAAGAGATCCTGTGCAAACGCGAGCAGCGCTATGTCGGATCGCAGCTGACGTTTTCGTTTGAGCGCAAGCGGATCATGCTGGTGGAAAGCGAGGTGACGCGCGGATTGGCTGGTCGCTATGTCGAGACCTATGCCTATGCGGACGGCCGGCTCGATGTGCGGTGGAAGGGACACTCCCTGCCCTACAAGGTGTTCGACAAGGACCAGCGGGTGACGCATGCGGCGATCGTCGAGAACAAGCGGCTCGGCGATGTTCTGGCCTATATCAAGGAGCGGCAGGAGCAGCAATCGAAGCCTGTGGTAAAGAGCAATAGCGAGATGAACGGCTATGTGCGACGTGCTCACGGTCCGGGACGGCGGAAGGATTTTACGAACGATCCGGCCGTCATCGAACGCCATAAAGCTGCGCTGGCAAAGCGCGATGCTGCCGAGTGAGGCGTCGATCGCATCGTCTTAAAGCTCACATGAGGATTTTGCCGTCAAGATCAATCATAGTTTCATAGCTTGTTCCCTTCAATTTCGTTTCGAACCCATGGTCTGAGCCACTTTGCTTGACGCGGCACGTTTCCGTCACCGGTTCAAACTCACATACGGTCGCCGTTTTGTCCGGCAGCACCATTATCCCGCTTGCGTAGCGGCAAGGCTCAGGAGAACGGGACCAATCTAAAGCGCGGCATTTAAAGCCCGACTTTGAGGCGGTTCGCTCACCTGGATCCGCCAGGAGTGATCAGTCCTGGAAGATTTGTGTATTCGGCAATCTTTTGGGGTCGTCAGGCGGTCTTCATGACAGCCCCCTCGATGACAACACCCGCGGTGACAAACTTCCACAGTGCGATAAGGAGTTTGCGCGCCAGGGCCACTATCGCGGCTTTTTTTAAGCGTCCACCATTCGACTGAACCCGATCCACAAACCAACGGCTAAGCGCTGATGCTGGCTGATTGCGTAGCCACAACCAAGACAGTTGGATCATCGTGGTGCGCAGCCGAGGGTTTCCTGCCTTTGAGACACCCTGTTCGTGGTCGATGGTCCCGCTCATCCATGGGGTTGGTGTCAAACCTGCATAGGCGGCAATCTGCCGCCGATTATCAAAATGCCGGGACAGGGCTTCGGTCCAAAGAACGGCGGCAAATTCAGCGCCAACACCCTTCAAGGACAGCAGCATCGCTGCGGGCGAGGTTGCCTCAACCGCTGGCTGCTCGTCCATCGATAGGAGAGAATTACGCTCGCTCTCCACTGCAGCGATCTGTTCTAGCAGCAACTCGAGACGGTCGAGTTCGCGATTGATTTGAGCCTTCAGGTGTTTCGGTAACTCGCGCCCATCTCCGGTCTGGAGTTCCTCCAGCCGCTGACGGCGATCCTTACGGAGCGGTTGATAGCCGCTGACGCCTTGAGCGAAGAGTAGCCCCTTCACGCGATTGACATGCCTGACCCGCTCAGCAATCAAAACTTTGCGTTCCCGGCAAATCCGACGTCGATCTTCGTCCTTCGGATCTGGCGCTCTGACCATCGCACATACGCGAGGCTCGCCGCGCTTGAATGCAAGCAATGTGCGCGTCAGAGCCTCTCCATCGATCTTGTCGGTCTTGGCACGCCGACGTCGACGGGAAGTCGCGATCGAAGCTGCGTCGACGACGTAACTTTCGATGCCGTGAGTCTCCAGCACGCGGTGTATCCAGAAGCCGTCCAATCCTGCCTCCTGGATCGTCACGATGGGAAATAACTTCCCTGTTCTCAACCGCGCCTTCTGTTGTAGCTGCTCAAATCGATCCAGCAGCTCGGCTACATTGCCACCGGCCACTACGTGCTTCGACATCTTCTCGCCACTGCCAGGCGACAGCGAAGTGATCAACCAGGTCGATCGGCTCAGTTCCAATGATACAAAAATTGCGCCAAGATCAATGCGGACAGCGGTCGGATGAATGGATGCAGGTTCCATAAACTGCTCCTCCTGAGCGAGTGTTTTGATGCAACCTCACTCTGCCAGAGCGGCGGCCGCTGTTCACTCCTCATGGGATCTAAAGCCGATGGGCGCCCCTCACCCGCCCCCGCTCCGCCCTTTCAACCCGGCCCAGCCGGTCGGATCGGGGCTGATCATCAGAGCCAGCGTCGCGTTTCTAACTGGCTGACAATGTCGCCCCTCTAATCAGCTTTGACAGCAATTGTAACCGCAAAGTTAGAATGTAAGAACGACTGGCATCTATTGCTCGATCCATCTCCACCCTATTGCAGGAAAAGGTAAATGTCGCTCTGCATGCCTGATGGCCCCAGAGTGGCCGTGTAGGGCACACCATGGATACTGAAGTTGGTGGGTTTGTCCGCGCTCGGCAGCAAGTCAAACAAGTACATTGCAGGCAGAAGGTCATCTGGTACCGGTTGATTGCCGTGTTGCCAGCTCGGAGGGACAAATCCTCCCAAGTCGTCCACAGGCAGCGTGTACTGTGGGGTGCCGAAGATCGATGCCCCCAAGCTTTGCTCCCATGGTGCGTCTGGCGGATTGACGCTTTGCACCGGTGAATAGGCAGCTGACGGCAAATCCTGCCGGAAGGTCGCTGTATTCCAGCTATCGGGAAGCTGGCCGGGTTGACCCACTCCATGCCAAAACTCTGCGGGATCGGCGATCTGTGTGGAGGACTCCGGTTCAGCCGCCGCAGCCCCCGCTCGAGCACTGTTGGTCGCGGTGCTCAGACGTCGTTGGAGTTGCTCCCGATCGGCGACGAGGTTGTCGAGGTGCAGCACGGCTGGCCGGTCTCTTCGCGCCAGACGTCTAACGAGCGCCCGCGTGCCGTCAACCACGAAGACTCCGCAATCATAGCCGTTCCGCTGTTGGGTCATGCGGACGGGCTCCAGACGGGTACCCAACCTTTGTGCGAGCATTGCTGCAAACTCGTCGTTCTGGCCCCGGAAGGAGTCATAGTGATAGGCAGCCGGCCCCTCGCGGTTGCGACGGTCAACGAGTAGCAGCGACCAATGGGTGCCGCGGTGATCAGGATCCGAAGCACTGGCATCGCTCACTGGAAGGAACAGGAAGTCGGCTGTATCTCTTCCATTCTGATCATTAACGATGCGCTGGAAAGCGCTCAGCGCGGTGCTCTCATCGCCCAGGCGCAGATGATAATGGGCTATCAGGGGATCGATAAGCCGCGTCCTGGCTGCGAGATCCGGATCGTTTCGCTGCAAGTCCTGCATTAGCAGCTCATAATCCGTCTGGATATGCTGGTCGCCCAGCCATTCGATATGGTCGAGCGACAATCCGCTGCGGCTTTCGATCGATGGATCAACCTGCTGCAGCGGCGAAGTTGATCTGAACTCGGCACGTGAATCCGAACGGCCGTCCAGACCGGCCGGTTCGCGGCCACTTGCCGGCTCAGGGGACAACCCCGACGCTGCGTTCGCCTCAACGACTTGCTGGTACTGCCGAAGCCGCTTGAAAGAGATAGTGTGTTTTCCCATGTCTTCGGTGAAGTCTTGGTAATCTTTTTTCAACGACCATTGCTGCTGATCACTGCCGTTGAGCCGGCTCGCTATGCTCTCCCTACCCCTGGTTTGCAGCCAATCACTAAACTTTCGTTGATTGCTGGCCAGTCTCCAGACGACTCTCCTCTTGGAAGTCGAGGCCGATCCGAGCTTGCTCAGCTCTTCGTTGGCCAAGGCATCAATCATGAGGGCGTCGTCGGGATAAGGATGATGCTGTTTCAACTGCGACTCAGCGCCTAGATACTGCCGCAGCCGATCGAGACTCACGTTTATTTTTACTTCAACGTTAGTAGTAAATTCCCTAAAATCGTCCTTCAACGACCGTTGCTGCTCATCACTGCCAGTCAGGCGACTGCTTATGCTCCCCCGACCATTCTTTCGGAGCCAATTACTAAACCTCCGTTGATTGCTGGCCAGATTCAAGACGCCTTTCCTCTTGGAAGTCGAGTCCGGTCCGAGCTTGCTCAGCTCTTCATTGGCGAAGCCATCAATCATGCGGGTGTCGTCGGGATAAGGATCATGCTGTTTCAACTGCGACTCGGCGCCTAGATACTGTCGCAGCCGATCGAAACCCACGCTTATTTTTACTTCAACGTTAGTAGTAAATTCCCTAAAATCGTCCTTCAACGACCGTTGCTGCTCATCACTGCCAGTCAGGCGACTGCTTATGCTCCCCCGACCATTCTTTTGGAGCCAATCACTAAACCTCCGTTGATTTATCGCCATATTCTGGACAACTTTCCTCTTGGAAGTCGAGTCCGGTCCGAGCTTGCTCAGCTCTTCGTTGGCCAAGCCATCAATCATGAGGGCGTCGTCGGGATAAGGATTATGCTGTTTCAACTGGGACTCGGCGCCTAGATACTGCCGCAGCCGATCTAAACTCACGACCACTTTTCCCTCGGCCTCGGTAAATTTCCTAAAATCCTCCTGCAACGACCGTTGCTGCTGATCAGTACCCGTGAGTCGGCTGACTATGCTCCCCCTACCCTCCCTTTTGAGCCAATCGCTAAACTTTCGTTGGTTACTGGCATTTTTCTGAGAAATCGAGACCGGTCCGAACTTACTCAGCTCTTCCTTGGCCAAGCTATCAATGACGCGGGCGTCATCGGGATAGGGATCATGAATTCGGCGGCCCATCAGGCGCGGCCCAGCTCCAACGGCTTGGAGTTCTTGCCCCTCAGGTCCGAGCCTCCTGAAATGAGACAGCGCTGAGTTAAGACGGTTCTGATCGTCCTCACCGCTTGCCCAATAATCCGCGATATCAACGGCTAGTGAATCTGGATCGTTTAAAAACCGAGAAGCCATCGAATCTCTGTTTGCTGCTCGGAGCCAACGAGCGAACCTCCTAAGAATCCCTAAATTGTTCTCGACGGTAGCCTCGGGAACCCTTCCGTCCCCTCGGCCGATGCTACCGTCGGGTAGAATTTCATAGCCTCGGACTGCTTCCGCGAACTGGTTGATGCGGGTCTCGTCATCGGGATGCATGTCCCGGTCGGCGGGGCGACCACGCTTGGCGCCGACGCGAACCTTGGTTGAGGCCACGTGAGTCTCCGTTGCGGCATCGACGTCTTGCTGCCCCGAACCCCTCTCCGGCGCCAGCGACTGCGGCGTCACTCGCATCGAACCGCCCACGGATCTGCGACGCGGCACACGGTCGCCGGCGTCACTATCGTGCGAACCGAGGCGTAAGTCGCTCGGATCCTGTTCCATGTCTCGGCTCTCTGAATAGTAGTCCTCGATCCAGGCGTCCGTATCGAAAGCTCCGGTCACGCCTTCGATCCACCCACTTACTTCGCGAGAATCGTCATCGCGCGGCTGGTTCCGTCTTGGGTACATCGATGCCGGTCCTCCGGAAATTCAAATTTGGAACCTCGATCCTAATGCCTGCCGACCGCCGCCCAGCATGCTAAAGCCAGATCCAATCATGCCCTCAAGGCATGGCCGAACACCATATGGCGACGGCTTGCCGACAATCGTCTGCACTCGACCATCAGGCCGGCACATGGCTTGAGAGGCTCGCCAGCAGTTTCGGGTGATGTGTGGAACATGCAGCGCGAAGGGTGCCGTCAGAATTTCCGATTCCAACCAATCTTTCCGCCGGCCTTTCTGATTTCGCCGCCTCAGGCAACGGAACCATTGCGGTGTAGCTGCTGACAGAACCCGTTGCGCGCCTGATAGTTATGCGACCTATGGGGCGGCGATCAGGATGAGACGCGCGCGACAATCTGGATGAGATTCTTATGTCGCGGTCGGGATGAAGTTATCATGTTGATTGTCGCTGGCAAGAGCTTCATCGTGGTCTGATTGCCGCTCCGCGACAAACTGTGCGGTGCCTTTGATTGTCGCGAATGAGGCTGGCCTGCCGCGCCGGCGTTTGACCCCCATGGGTGGAACGTCGTCGATAGCTTTCAACGTTCATTTCGAATGATCGTTGCGTGATGAACAAGTCGGTCCACCGCGGCACCCGCCCGCAGGCATTAGTTGCAGGATACGGGGTCGGCATCGAGTACCCAACTCACACGTTGGCTCATGATCGCCGCATGAAATGCATCCGGCGCCATGGGGGGGTCGTCCGGGCCTGAAGCCATAGTAGAACCCGCAAAGGATAGGCCGTCATCGACGGCACTAAGCACTTCAGCGACCGCGCCAGCATCCTTCGCACCCGAGGCTCTTCCCGCATCCGTATCTGTCTACACTTCAGATGCGACAGCCGTCGCCTCTTGGGATGCTGGCCAAACGTCACGTTTTGAAGGAAGACGGACGACGTGCACATTCGATGTTGCCCCGGCACTGGGGATCGTCTCATCTGGGTTGGCGCGCTGCACGTGGCCGCGTAAAAACGGATTCTCTCTCAACGGTTTGGTGCTTTTTCAAGAACCACTGGCATCTATTGCTCGATCCATCTCCACCCTATTGCAGGAAAAGGTAAATGTCGTTCTCCATGCCTGATGGCCCCAGAGTGGCCGTGTAGGGCACACCATGGATAGTGATGCTGGTCTGGGGTTTGTCCGCGCTCGGCAGCAACTCAAGCCAGGACATCGCAAGCCGAAGGCCAGCCTGTGCCGGTTGATTGCGGTGTTGCCAGCTCGGAGGGACAGCTCCTCCCAAGTCGTCCACAGGCAGCGTGTACTGTGGGGTGCCGAAGATCGATGCCCCCAAGCTTTGCTCCCATGGTGCGTCTGGCGGATTGACGCTTTGCACCGGTGAATAGGCGGCTGACGGCAAATCCTGCCGGAAGGTCGCTGTATTCCAGCTATCGGGAAGCTGGCCGGGTTGACCCACTCCATGCCAAAACTCTGCGGGATCGGCGATCTGTGTGGAGGACTCCGGTTCAGCCGCCGCAGCCCCCGCTCGAGCACTGTTGGTCGCGGTGCTCAGACGTCGTTGGAGTTGCTCCCGATCGGCGACGAGGTTGTCGAGGTGCAGCACGGCTGGCCGGTCTCTTCGCGCCAGACGTCTAACGAGCGCCCGCGTGCCGTCAACCACGAAGACTCCGCAATCATAGCCGTTCCGCTGTTGGGTCATGCGGACGGGCTCCAGACGGGTACCCAACCTTTGTGCGAGCATTGCTGCAAACTCGTCGTTCTGGCCCCGGAAGGAGTCATAGTGATAGGCAGCCGGCCCCTCGCGGTTGCGACGGTCAACGAGTAGCAGCGACCAATGGGTGCCGCGGTGATCAGGATCCGAAGCACTGGCATCGCTCACTGGAAGGAACAGGAAGTCGGCTGTATCTCTTCCATTCTGATCATTAACGATGCGCTGGAAAGCGCTCAGCGCGGTGCTCTCATCGCCCAGGCGCAGATGATAATGGGCTATCAGGGGATCGATAAGCCGCGTCCTGGCTGCGAGATCCGGATCGTTTCGCTGCAAGTCCTGCATTAGCAGCTCATAATCCGTCTGGATATGCTGGTCGCCCAGCCATTCGATATGGTCGAGCGACAATCCGCTGCGGCCTTCGATCGATGGATCAACCTGCTGCAGCGGCGAAGTTGATCTGAACTCGGCACGTGAATCCGAACGGCCGTCCAGACCGGCCGGTTCCCGGCCACTTGCCTGCTCAGGGGACAACCCCGACGCTGCGTTCGCCTCAACGACTTGCTGGTACTGCCGAAGCCGCTTGAAAGAGATAGTGTGTTTTCCCATGTCTTCGGTGAAGTCTTGGTAATCTTTTTGCAACGACTGTTGCTGCTGATCAGTACCGGTGAGTCGGCTGACTATGCTCTCCCTGCCCTCCCTTTGGAGCCAAGCGCTAAACTTTCGTTGATTGCTGGCCATATTCCAGACAACATTCCTCTTGGAAGTCGAGTTCGATCCGAGCTTGCTCAGCGCTTCCTTGGCTAGGTCATCAATGATGCGGGCGTCGTCGGGATAAGGATGATGCTGTTTCAACTGCGACTCGGCGCCTAGATACTGCCGCAGCCGATCGAAACTCACGACCACTTTTTTTCCTTCCTCCTTGGTAAAGGCCCTAAAATCCTCCTTCAACGACTGTTGCTGCTCATCACTGCCGGTGAGCCGGCTGACTATGCTCTCCCTGCCCTCCCTTTTGAGCCAAGCGCTAAACTTTCGTTGGTGACTGGTATTATTCCGGGAAGTCGAGACCGGTCCGAACTTACTCAGCTCTTCCTTGGCCAAGCTATCAATGACGCGGGCGTCGTCGGGATAAGGATCATGTATCTGGCGCCCCATCAGGCGCGGCCCAGGTCCAACGGCTTGGAGTTCTTGCCCCTCAGGCGCGAGCCTCCTGAAATGAGACAGTGCTGACTTAAGACGGTTCCGACCATCCCCACCGCTTGCCAAATAATAATCCGCGATATCAACGGCTAGTGAATCTGGATCGTTTAAAAGCCGAGAAGCCATCGAATCTCTGTTCTCTGCTCGGAGCCAACGAGCGAACCCCCTAAGAACCCATAAATTGTTCTCGACGGTAGCCTCGGGAACCCTTCCGTCCCCTCGGCCGACGCTACCGTCGGGTAGAATTTCGTAGTTTCGGACTGCTTCCGCGAACTGGTTGATGCGGGACTCGTCATCGGGATGCATGTCCCAGTCGGCGGCGCGACCACGCTTGGCGCCGACGCGAACCTTGGTTGAGACCACGTGAGTCTCCGTTGCGGCATCGACGTCTTGCTGCCCCGAACCCCTCTCCGGCGCCAGCGACTGCGGCGTCACTCGCATCGAACCGCCCACGGATCTGCGACGCGGCACACGGTCGCCGGCGTCACTATCGTGCGAACCGAGGCGTAAGTCGCTCGGATCCTGTTCCATGTCTCGGCTCTCTGAATAGTAGTCCTCGATCCAGGCGTCCGTATCGAAAGCTCCGGTCACGCCTTCGATCCACCCACTTACTTCGCGAGAATCGTCATCGCGCGGCTGGTTCCGTCTTGGGTACATCGATGCCGGTCCTCCGGAAATTCAAATTTGGAACCTCGATCCTAATGCCTGCCGACCGCCGCCCAGCATGCTAAAGCCAGATCCAATCATGCCCTCAAGGCATGGCCGAACACCATATGGCGACGGCTTGCCGACAATCGTCTGCACTCGACCATCAGGCCGGCACATGGCTTGAGAGGCTCGCCAGCAGTTTCGGGTGATGTGTGGAACATGCAGCGCGAAGGGTGCCGTCAGAATTTCCGATTCCAACCAATCTTTCCGCCGGCCTTTCTGATTTCGCCGCCTCAGGCAACGGAACCATTGCGGTGTAGCTGCTGACAGAACCCGTTGCGCGCCTGATAGTTATGCGACCTATGGGGCGGCGATCAGGATGAGACGCGCGCGACAATCTGGATGAGATTCTTATGTCGCGGTCGGGATGAAGTTATCATGTTGATTGTCGCTGGCAAGAGCTTCATCGTGGTCTGATTGCCGCTCCGCGACAAACTGTGCGGTGCCTTTGATTGTCGCGAATGAGGCTGGCCTGCCGCGCTGGCGTTTGGCCTCCATGGCGGAACGTCGTCGACAGCTTTCGACGTTCATTTCGAATGATCGTTGCGTGATGAACAAGTCGGTCCACCGCGGCACCCGCCCGCAGGTGTCAGGCGAAATGAGAAACTGACCCCCTAACGAAATGAAGAACTGCCCCCTCGTGTGACAACGAGGAGAGATGGATGACAAGTGCGATTTCAGCGCATCCTGCATCGTGGGGAACGATGCAGGGCGAAGATATGCTTGAGGCAGATGAGGTGGTGGCAATGTTGCGGCTGCACGAGCTTGGTTGGGGTGCCAAGCGTCTATCGAAGGAATTTGGATGTGCTCGCAACACTGTCCGTCGATATCTTCGTGAGGGTGGAGCGGTACCCTTCAAGAAGCCGGTTCGGAGGAGTGCTTTTGATGGCCTTGATGATTGGCTTCGTGAACGCTTCTTTCGCCATGATGGCAATGCCGATGTGATCCGGCAGGAGCTGGCGAGCGAGCATGGAATTATCATCGGTTTGCGTTCGGTAGAGCTTCGAGTCCGGGAATGGCGGCGGGAACTCAAGGCGCAAAAGCGTGCGACAGTGCGGTTTGAAACGCCGCCTGGTCGTCAGTTGCAGATCGACTTCGGGCAGACGCGTGTCTGGATCGGTGACGAGCGGCTTCGGGTAAACGTCTTTGTCGCCACGCTAAGCTATTCCAGACGCATTCATATCCGTGCCTCATTGAGAGAAGGGCAGACAGATTGGTTCGAGGGGATGGAAGGCGCGTTTCTTCGGTTTGGCGGCGTTCCCGTTGAGGTTTTGCTGGATAATGCGAAGGCACTTGTCGAACATCACGACGCGGTTAGCCGGGAGGTTCGCTTCAATGCGCGACTCTGGGCGTTTGCCCGTTACTGGGGCTTCGCGCCACGCGCTTGCGCTCCCTACCGGGCGCGAACAAAGGGGAAGGACGAGCGCGGGGTCGGGTACGTCAAGAAGAATGCTATCGCTGGTCGCCGGTTTGAGAACTGGGCTTCGTTCGAGGCGCACCTTGACCGATGGATACGAGAGATCGCAGACCGACGAGAACACGGCACGACTGGTGAAGCACCAATTGAACGCTTTGCTGCGGAGGCCGAAGCCCTTCGGCCGCTATCCGGCCGCGTACCGTTTGGACAACTACGCGACCTCGTGCGCAAAGTGCAGGCGGACTGCGCCATCGATCTCGACACAAACAGCTATTCCGTACCCTGGCGTCTCATCGGCGAGAGCGTCCAAGTCGTTGTATTGGCTGGCCGTGTAATTATCCGTCACGCTGGCCAGGTTGTGGCCGATCATCCTCTCTGCCAGGGACGGCGACAACGGATCGTCGACCGGGATCACTTTGTTGGCTTCGCGGGTAGCGAAGGACTGGTTCGCACCGCTCCAGTCGAGCTGGCACCAGCCGCCTTGCTGCGACCTCTTGCGGAATACGAGGCCGTTGTTGGAGGTGGCTGGTGATGACGACCGTCGATCACGATTTACTCATCGCGACACTCGATCGGCTAAAGCTGACGGCGATCCGCGATCAACTCGACACGTTGCTGGACGAGGCGCTCGAAGATGACGTTGCGCGAAGCTCTGGCGTTCCTGGTCTCACGAGAGATTGCCCGGCGCGATGAACGGCGCATCTCGATGTCGAGCAAGTTGGCGCAGTTCCCCTTCGTACGCGAACTCGATGGCTTCGACTTCGAGGCACAGCCCTCGCTGGATCGAGGACAGATCAGGGAGCTGTCAACCTGCCGCTGGATTGCTCACGGCGACACCGTCCTATTCCTCGGACCTCCGGGCACCGGTAAGACGCACCTTGCTGTCAGTCTTGGCCGAGAAGCAATCCGCCAGAACTACAACGTTCAATTCGTCACGGCGGCCACTCTGGTTGCGATGCTCGCCAAGGCCCATAACGATGGCTCATTGGACAAGCAGTTGACAATCCTATCGCGGCCGAAACTGCTGATCATCGACGAGCTGGGATATCTGCCCTTCGAAGCTAACGCCGCCCACCTGTTCTTCCAACTGGTCTCTCGCCGCTATGAAAGGGGATCGATCCTGATTACCTCCAATCGATCGGTCGGAGAGTGGGGGAGCGTCTTTGGAGACCCTGTCGTCGCCACCGCGATATTGGACCGCCTGCTGCACCATTCGACGGTGATCACCATCCGAGGTGATAGCTACAGGCTTCGCGAAAAGCGCCGTTCCGGCCTTCTGCAGAAGGCCGGAACAGCGCTTGAGACAAACGAAACAGCAAATCAATGAAGGGGTCAGTTCTTCGTTTCGCCTACGGGGTCAAATCTTCACTTCGCTTGACAGCAGGCATAGTTTGATAGTTGCAGGATACGGGGTCGGCATCGAGCACCCAACTCACACGTTGGCTCATGATCGCTGTATGAAATGCATCCGGCGCCATGGGCGGGTTTCGTCCTGGCCTGAAGCCATAGTAGAACCCGCAAAGGGTAGGCCGTCATAGACGGCACTAAGCACTTCAGCGACCGCGCCAGCATCCTTCGCACCCGAGGCTCTTCCCGCATCCGTATCTGTCTACACCTCAGATGCGACAGCCGTCGCCTCTTGGGATGCTGGCCAAACGTCACGTTTTGAAGGAAGACTGGCGACGTGCACATTCGATGTCGCCCCCGGCACTGGGGATCGTCTCATCTGGGTTGGCGCGCTGCACGTGGCCGCGTAAAAACGGATTCTCTCTCAACGGTTTGGTGCTTTTCAAGAACGACTGGCATCTATTGCTCGATCCATCTCCACCCTATTGCAGGAAAAGGTAAATGTCGCTCTGCATGCCTGATGGCCCCAGAGTGGCCGTGTAGGGCACACCATGGATACTGAAGTTGGTGGGTTTGTCCGCGCTCGGCAGCAAGTCAAACAAGTACATTGCAGGCAGAAGGTCATCTGGTACCGGTTGATTGCCGTGTTGCCAGCTCGGAGGGACAAATCCTCCCAAGTCGTCCACAGGCAGCGTGTACTGTGGGGTGCCGAAGATCGATGCCCCCAAGCTTTGCTCCCATGGTGCGTCTGGCGGATTGACGCTTTGCACCGGTGAATAGGCAGCTGACGGCAAATCCTGCCGGAAGGTCGCTGTATTCCAGCTATCGGGAAGCTGGCCGGGTTGACCCACTCCATGCCAAAACTCTGCGGGATCGGCGATCTGTGTGGAGGACTCCGGTTCAGCCGCCGCAGCCCCCGCTCGAGCACTGTTGGTCGCGGTGCTCAGACGTCGTTGGAGTTGCTCCCGATCGGCGACGAGGTTGTCGAGGTGCAGCACGGCTGGCCGGTCTCTTCGCGCCAGACGTCTAACGAGCGCCCGCGTGCCGTCAACCACGAAGACTCCGCAATCATAGCCGTTCCGCTGTTGGGTCATGCGGACGGGCTCCAGACGGGTACCCAACCTTTGTGCGAGCATTGCTGCAAACTCGTCGTTCTGGCCCCGGAAGGAGTCATAGTGATAGGCAGCCGGCCCCTCGCGGTTGCGACGGTCAACGAGTAGCAGCGACCAATGGGTGCCGCGGTGATCAGGATCCGAAGCACTGGCATCGCTCACTGGAAGGAACAGGAAGTCGGCTGTATCTCTTCCATTCTGATCATTAACGATGCGCTGGAAAGCGCTCAGCGCGGTGCTCTCATCGCCCAGGCGCAGATGATAATGGGCTATCAGGGGATCGATAAGCCGCGTCCTGGCTGCGAGATCCGGATCGTTTCGCTGCAAGTCCTGCATTAGCAGCTCATAATCCGTCTGGATATGCTGGTCGCCCAGCCATTCGATATGGTCGAGCGACAATCCGCTGCGGCCTTCGATCGATGGATCAACCTGCTGCAGCGGCGAAGTTGATCTGAACTCGGCACGTGGATCCGAACGGCCGTCCAGACCGGCCGGTTCCCGGCCACTTGCCTGCTCAGGGGACAACCCCGACGCTGCGTTCGCCTCAACGACTTGCTGGTACTGCCGAAGCCGCTTGAAAGAGATAGTGTGTTTTCCCATGTCTTCGGTGAAGTCTTGGTAATCTTTTTGCAACGACTGTTGCTGCTGATCAGTACCGGTGAGTCGGCTGACTATGCTCTCCCTGCCCTCCCTTTGGAGCCAAGCGCTAAACTTTCGTTGATTGCTGGCCATATTCCAGACAACATTCCTCTTGGAAGTCGAGGCCGATCCGAGCTTACTCCGCTCTTCGTTGGCCAAGGCATCAATAATGAGGGCGTCGTCGGGATAGGGAACATGAATTCGGCGCCCCATCAGGCGCGGCCCAGGTCCAACGGCTTGGAGTTCTTGCCCCTCAGGCGAGAGCCTCCTGAAATGAGACAGTGCTGAGTTAAGACGCTTACGATCGTCCCCACCGTTTGCCCAGTAATCCGCGATATCACCGGCTAGCGAATCTGGATCGTTTAAAAACCGAGAAGCCATCGAATCTCTGTTTTCTGCTCGGAGCCAACGAGCGAACCTCCTAAGAATCCCTAAATTGTTCTCGACGGTAGCCTCGGGAACCCTTCCGTCCCCTCGGCCGACGCTACCGTCGGGTAGAATTTCGTAGTTTCGGACTGCTTCCGCGAACTGGTTGATGCGGGTCTCGTCATCGGGATGCATGTCCCGGTCGGCGGGGCGACCACGCTTGGCGCCGACGCGAGCCTTGGTTGAGACCACGTGAGTCTCCGTTGCGGCATCGACGTCTTGCTGCCCCGAACTCCGCGACGACGTCTTGCCGCTGCTCAATCCGAACGCCTTCTTGAACCCTGACGCCATGCGCGACGTAAATCCGCGGCGTTTGCCCTGCGGCGCCGCGGCGACTTCGCCCGCCTCCGCCATATTGCTCGATGTCTTGCTCCCCGAGCCGCCGAATCGCAAGCTGCTGGAGCCCGCCCGAGAGACGTCTATGCTGTGGCGGGCGCCGCTCAACGAGTTCTCCGGCGCCAACGACTGCGGCGTCACTCGCATCGAACCGCCCACGGATCTGCGACGCGGCACACGGTCGCCGGCGTCACTGTCGTGCGAACCGAGGCGCAAGTCGCTCAGATCCTGTTCCACATCTCGTCTCTGTGAATTGTACTCCCGGATCCAGGCGTCCGTATCGAAAGCTCCGGTCACGCCTTCGATCCACTCACTTACTTCGCGAGAATCGTCATCGCGCGGCTGGTTCCGTCTTGGGTACATCGATGCCGGTCCTCCGGAAATCAAATTTGGAACCTCGATCCTATTGACGCCGGACGGCTCTCCTTCCCGTCGAAGCAGGACGAACAGTCGCCGATAGCCGAAACGCCGACGCTCGTTTGCAAGGTCACGCAGCTTTGCCCGCAGCGCCACCTCCGGCGGTCGGCAGGACCGATAACGCACCGTCTTGCGGTCGGCGGATATGATCTGGCAGGCCCGCCGCTCCGAAAGACCCATCACGGCCTTCAGATGCGTGACGGCTTCACGCTTGGCGGCAGGCCCTACCATTTTTTTTTGCAAGAAGCTCGCGGAGCGCGGCCGCATCCAGCATCTGTTCGGCCAGCAGCTTTTTCAGCCTGGCGTTCTCGTCCTCAAGCGCCTTCAGCCGCTTGGCCTCGGACACTTCCATACCACCGTATTTGGCTTTCCAGTTGTAAAACGTCGCTTCCGAAATCCCGTGCTTACGGCAGAGGTCGGCCGCCTTCGCGCCTGCCTCCTGCTCCTTCAGTACCGCAATTATCTGCTCTTCGGTAAACCTCTGCTTCTTCATTCGTCCGTCCTTTGATGGGCCGGACTCTAATCAATTCTGGAGGAAATTCGCAGTGGCAGGTCACCTTCACCACCTAAGGGGTCACGTGGCTCCGCTTTTCCAAAGCATTTTAGAATATCGATTTTGCATGATGGCGACCAGTCCGGTTGCACTAGCATATGCGTAATCTGCAATTGGAGACCAACAACGGTGAAAACAGAACAGGCCCGCGGGGCGGTAAATTTTCCGAGACGCCTCTAACATTCAAGCTAATCTTAGCCCTGCCGCGGCGCAGACACCTCCGACGGACTGTCAGCCGATTCGACGATGGTCTGGCGAAGGGAGCCACGCTTTCGCGGATCCTCGAGGCTTGGGCTGAGGTAAAGGGATCAGGAGCGGCGCATGCAACGCGCACCGCCCGCTTCATCGAGTCTAGCAGTCACGTATCCGCTTTATAGGCCGGACATGTGAGCGCACCGTTCCCATGTGAAGCGACTGAAAAGAATGCGCTTCATCACACCTTTCACTCTCAGGAGAGACCGCCATGGATAACTCAGAACGATCGCTGCGCTACAACATTTCCGAGGAAGATGATCGCACCCGGGCCATGGCGGGGTGGATCGAGAATATGACCGGGGCACAAACGCTTACGGGCATGCCGTCCCGATCAACGCCAGATCCCCATGCTCTTTCGCCTTCGTCGCCAACGCGACCATACTCGCTCTCTTCCGAACCTCCAATTAAGGTGCTCGACAGATCGACATTTGCCAGAAAAGTAAGGGAATTTTACGGTGATGAAATCAAGCACATTTCCGTCAATCCACAAGAGTACTCGCCCTTCGTGTCCTCTAAAGCCCTGCGTACGGCTACCATCGCTCGACTCTACGGCGGCACCGACAATGATACGCCCAGCGCGCGATATTTCAGCTATGATCTGGGAGAACGAAGCGTTGGGCTTTTAAGAACAGAGGATGGATTTAGCATCGAAAACGAGCCGTGGCGGGAACTATTTCCCGGTCGAAGAAGAATCACGTCGATTGCAGACCTTCGCGTTACTCATCCGCTTGTCGAGAACGCAGGCGATATTCTGCTCGAACATCAACTTCAACTCGACGGCGAACAGCCGTTGATCATGTCACGTCCCGCTACGCCGGAGATGGGAACCCGTCTAGAGCAGATGGGTTTCGTTAATGTGGGTGAAAATCGCTGGGTGCTCGACCCTACGCAACATCCCGACAAGTGGACAAAGAATAGCAAGGGTGGATGGCAGCGCGCCGACAAACCTTGGAGTTATCTCTCTAAAACCGTGGAGTATCTTAGCGACGATGAAGCAGGTGTCGAGGAGCATTCGAGTGACGCCAGTGTCGAGACAGATTCATCCGATGATGACCCGTCTTGGTACTTCGAACACCTCAATTTGAACCGCGGCTAAAAGCTTGCCTCATCGTGAGGACTTTTTGCGCCGCCGGCTGAGTTGATACGCCCTTGTATTACGGGAGGACGCAGGCGAAGATTAGAGACTGCAATAATTGCTGCGACTCTCTGCGACGGCCCGCCTCATGCTGCACTCCGATCCTGCCGCGATGCAGATTGGCGGGGCTGGCTTCTGGGTGGTCCGCAACGATATCGCCGTTGGGGGTATCTTCTGATAATGGCCGTCGGGTTCGAAAACCTTCTGGTTGAGCCCCTAAAAGATCACCCAGGTACTCCCCAGGCGCCTCATGAATAACGACACCGAAGCGCTTGAACTCGAATCGCTCGTATCCGGACCCGTCGCCAAGCCCAAGGCGACCGTCCGACACGATGTCGATGAATGATCGACGTGCGAGCTGACCGGAAACCGCAAGGTCCGGTCGACATCATCGGGACGCGCCCATGGGCCCCATCGGCACGCGTCGGCGAATAGCGGCGAGATCCGTCTCGTCGGCGCGTTCCAGTTCTCGACCATCGGCGTGCGCACATAGCCGAGCTCTTATGGCCGTCAGGCCCACTCGACGCGACGCCAACTCGCATGCCAAACTTTTCGTGATCAAGATCAGGCCCCTTCCAGGCAGCGTAGCCGTTGCGTCTGGGGCGCCCAGCAACCCGCCCAGCGAGGCCACATTGAAGATCGCAGGGCCGCGCGGCAACGCCGCACCGCACCGTTCCGCTTCCAGGAAGATCCACGGCAACGACAATGTCGCCGTTTGTCGCAAAGGCATCGACCAGAGCGCGGCCAATCCCGCCTGCAGCGCGTGTAATGACGGCGGGTGTCTGCTTGCTTCATGGATTAGCTTCTCCTGCTCCGGCGTATGCGATCTAACGCTAAAGGAGCCAGATGACAGCAAGTTAGCACCACGTCCCGGAAAAGAAGAGTTCGGCACCAGCTGAACGCGCCGCTATTCCGCCTCGGCTTTTCATGCTCTTTGCCGCTTCCGAGCGTATAGACCGGGTCGTTAGAATGCGATGTTCCGATCGGCTGCCTGAAACCGAACCGCTCAAACTCTGGCGACGCCGCCTGCTGTGTCTGCTCCTCGAGCCAATCATAGACCACTGTGCGGTCGGCAATTCTCCACTCCCCTTCCCTTTTCAGAAAATGGTCGCAATATCGACCACATAGGAGAAACCTGGCAACGTTTGATCCGGCCGCAGTCCGGCCCTCGTTGGAGCGCAGTGAAGTAGCTCTCGACAGGTGCTTCAGCCGGGCTGATAAACTCAATCAGAACGTTGGTGATCTGGTGGATGTTGCGCGGTTCGGTCTTGAAGACACCAAGCGTGAACTCAATGAATCCCTCGGCGGAGCCCGTGTACGCTCCGTGAACGTCCTGCGCATCAGGCCAGAAGGAGCTGCGCAGCCCCGCCTCGTCCGCCCGTCTATCCCGCGGCAATACCGATAGGACAGTCGCGGATCGTTTCGCGATCATGCAATTCGACCCATTTTCGTGGTCCATGGCCCGTCGCAAGTCTGGTCTTGAGTTGAAAATGGCGTTCTATGCATCTGCGAACGGACATTCGCGCCGTCGGCGCTTGACTTGGCCTCGCAATGCCACTTCCCAGGGAACGTCTGTGAACTCAAACAGCGTGCGTAGGACAGCAACTCCCGCGCAATCAAGGACCATTGGTGCGTTGGATTTTGTCTGCAAGAACAGCCAGGGCCTCTCTGCGCTTGTGTGGAAGGTAGCTAACGGTCCATTCGGCGACAATGCGATCGACGAGTTCGCCAGAAAGAGCCCAATGTCGACTGGATCCCCGTTTGCGGCCGCCGGGGCTGCCGGTGCCTGTCTCGGCGAAGTCTCCTCCAAAGCCTGTATCCGAACGATCCTGCCTGGCTCCCAATCGGGCTCGTCTGACCGAGCGGGAGCGGCTGATCGACGCGAGGGAGAAATCTGGGGCCAGGCGGCTCGCCTCTCGGCGTCACCCCACGTTAGGCTGGTTATGCCATCCGCGGGCATCAAATCGGGGTGAAAGAAAGTTCTAAGCCTGGTGTGGTCGAGCGGCCCGACCTGCCCTCCTCAACTCAAGCACTCGAGGCGAGCCGCCATTTTACCGGTGTAGGTCTATTGTCGAATGCCTGACAACCCTATGTCGGGTCGCAAATGGAGGGAACCGGACAAAAAACTCTAACCAATTGAAAACTAACGCAATTTTCATTGGCATGGCCCTTGCT
This sequence comes from Rhizobium sp. BT03, assembly GCF_030053155.1. Lineage (NCBI taxonomy): Bacteria > Pseudomonadati > Pseudomonadota > Alphaproteobacteria > Hyphomicrobiales > Rhizobiaceae > Rhizobium > Rhizobium sp. BT03. Next base: position 45,966 of record NZ_CP125643.1, on the reverse strand, counting down.
TCTTGAACCGCGACGTTAAGCAGCAACGGAGCCTTTAATGCCCCCACCAATGATTTCGCTCAAGAACCTGACCAGCACGACAACTATGAACCAACTGCTGGCCACAGCGAAGTCCACTGCTTGCGCCGCGTCATTGTGCGGTTCGTCCGCAAAGCCGCACCACGTCGAGCCGGCTGTCTGGGAGAAAATCACGGACCTTTCCTGCTATTTAGAAAAAGCGCACTACTATTTCGCGCGCATGCACGTCGTAGCCGCACCAGCTTGCAATATCCAGTGCAACTACTGCAATAGTAAATACTGCGCCAACGAAAGCCGGCCTACGCCTGACCAGGCGCTGCGAAAGGTCGTTGCGGTCGCCAATGAAGTCCCTCAGCTTTCCGTGCTCTTTATCGCCGGACCAAGCGATGCCTGTTATGACCGGAAGAAGACAAAGGCGACATTTGCACGCGGAGCCACAGAGGTCCCCGATATCAAGCTGTGTCTTTCAACCAACGGTCCGGCAGTGCCAGACCGTGTCGGCGAGCCTGCTGACATAAATGTTGATCACTTGACGATCACCATCAAAATGGTCGATCCGAGAGCCGGCGCGAAGATATCCGCGCCACTGCAGGGCCGAGCCGCAGCTCAGCAGAAGCCCGGATACAAGCAGACCCCGCGAGCACATAGGCATCCAAGTCTCGATATTCGTCCAACATGCCTGGCACTCTCGGGCGCAGCAGCGCTGAGCTCTTGGTCATCTCCCCGCGCAAAATCCCCGTTTGCTCTCTTTGATGCTTCGGGAGCATCCCGATCACCGCTTCTGTGTCAGTCTGCTCCCGTCTCCAACGCTGCGGCGACCTCCTTGCGCAGCCATTTATGCTGCGGGTCGTGATGGCACCGCTCGTGCCAGATGAGCATGACCTTGTACGGTGCCGGCTCGAGGGGTGGATCAACAACCCTAAGCGGCAGCATCGCGGAAACTTGGGTCGCAACGCGGCGCGGGACGAGCAATACCAAATCCGTCCCCGAAGCCACCACCGCTGCCGTGAGAACGCTGGAAAAAAGTATGGGACTACGATCCTCTCGCAGGTTGGGCAAGTGGTCGTAGATCGGGCCGAAATGGTCGGGGGAGTCCGTACTGATGGCAGCGTGACGCAAGGTCGCGAAGTTGTCGATCGTCCATTCCTGCGCCAGCGCGGGATGGTCGTGGCGCAACAAACACGCGAAGCGGTCTGTATAGAGACTGCGCCGAAAATAGCCAGGCAGTTGCACGTCAATATGCCCAACGGCCAAATCAATATCACCTTGCTCAAGCCCCCGCACGGCACGATCAAACGGCAAACAGGCGAGTGTGTCGAGATGAGGGGCACGCTCGCGTAACCACGGCAGGAGGCGCGGTAGTACAGCCAAAGCTTGATGATCGGGGATCGCCAGCGTTGCCCCCCTCCCCCATTCTTTTGAGATTACGCTGCGGCTTGTCACCATCTCTCGGATCGTACGCAGTGCCGACGGCAGCCTTTGAGCCAAGTGTTCGCCTTGCGGCGTTGGGATCAAACCCGTTGAAGACCGCACCAGCAGGTCATCATTGAACATGCCGCGCAGCCTTCCCAGTGCCCGGCTCATCGCCGGTTGACTCCGCCCGATGTGCTGGCCCGCGTGCGTCACGTTCCGGTATTCGAGCAGAGCCTCGAGCGCGACCAGGAGGTTGAGGTCTATTGATGCCAAGTTTATCTGGTGTCCAGTGAGGCGCTCTCCTCTCCAATCTTGCAACATCTTTCGCCTATAAGCGAGTTGATCCGTCACCTCTTTTTCTACATAGCGTTTCATGACGTTCATTCCTCAACAATCAATTCCGGGTCCAACGTTTTCGAGTTCATCTCGGCGGTGGAGCGCGGGTGACAACCTCATGGCATTGTGCCATCACGCGTCCAAGGGGCGGCCAGATCTGTGTGACGATGGCGATCACATGGAACATCGGGGTGTCCCACAGGAATATAGCGCCCGTGTCGACTTCCCCGAGCCCGTTGCAACAGTCTCGGATCCGATGCTGGGGTGCTTGGGTGAAAGAGGCGCACGCGCTCGAGCACAGCGTTGCAATAGGCCTCGGTCGCATAATACGCGATGCGGTCGATGTCGCTCAGGTGAACACCTGCAGATGCGAGGCAATATTGAATCGAACGCATTGGTAACTTGTTGGAGTGCTTGATCCGGTTAAGGCGCTCCTCCTCGACCGCCGCTATCACTCGCCCGTCGCGAACGGGAACCGCAGCCCCATCGTGCATAAAGGTGCTCGGTAGATCGGACGAATTTTCGTAATCTTTGCTTAGACCGCCACTGAGCCCTAGACACAGCATGTTGCTCTCCAGTTCGTTTCGGAAGGTAGGTCGCTCTGGCCTGGCCACCGGCCTTCGTAGTTTCATAGGGTGGCGCTTGACAGTGCAGCTAGAGCTCACGGGGTCGAAGCCGATACCATTAGTGACCGGCGCGGCGACATTGCCGACAACCGATCCTGCGCAACCTTCTTGATCATTGTTGCGACGCCGCACAGAAACCCGGGCCGAAGCGCTTGCAGCAGAACTGCCTAACCTATCCACATCACTCAATCCTTCATATTTCGGCCCGACAGCCGCAAGAAAACATCACGAGGTTTGGTGGCCCTGCAAAAGGCGCAGACCAAGTCCTCGCGGCTGCGAGCGCGCCTGCTCTGGCTTCTAGTGATTGTGGGAGATGCACTCACAGGTTAGTCGACCAGGGAACAGTGCTTCTTGTGAGAGCCCTATCAGCACTGAAACGGGAGAAGCAACGGTGAAGATTCTGCCCGATCACGACCAGCGTAAGATAACAATCGAGGCCAGGCAACTGACAGAGGGCTCCAGGTCGAATTTCCAGCATCGTCTCCGCACCTGAGGACCCATTTTTTTAGAACTCCACATAATCTACACAGCGCTCTTCAGCGTTTTCTAAGGGCAATCGTTTTGAGCAGTAAAATCGTTTTTGTGGATGGAATGCGTGCAAAAAGGAATGGGTGGATTCATAGCAAGGCGAGCGGCACTTTCAAACAGCGGCCGTGATGATCAACGTTTACGGCAAATCCGCCTCCGACGTCGGTGCCGACGACCGACCTCCGAAATCCTCGTGTATCGTCGTACCCGCAACACTCCTTCTCTACTCTGGTTTTCAGCCGATAAACCTAGCCGCAGCTTCGCCAGTCGGCACGTCGATAAGCGTGATCGGGCTTGCTGCAAGGAAACGGCGTTGGTTGTTGGTCGGCGCTGCCGCATCCAGCACCGCAAAACGTGGTGCGTTGGATCGCGTCATGATCCGTCGGGCGTAGGTGCGCAGCATCTGGTCGTTGAAGCGGCAGCCGATGAAGAAGAGCCTCTGTTGGTGCGCCGCTCCTTCACCGCTTCGCTGACCCACCTGAGCGGCGGAACTCCTTCCGTCGCTGATGAGGCCGTTGATGGCCTGCTCGCCCGGCCTTCCGGTGGGTCGGCCGGCATCGAGACAGGCGATTATTACGCGGCGGGCGCGGCGCGCGAGGTTTCGATGCGCTTCAGTCCATCGGTGATGGCCGCGAGCCCTTCCCGCAGCGTCTGCCCTATAGTGCCCGGACCGATGTCGATTGGAGGATTGTCAAGCATGGCTACAATGTCGCTGCCGTTGAGATAATCGAGCTTCTTCTGGACTGTGGTTCGGACACGCTCGGTCGCGCTCGACAGTGCCTCACCGTTGCGTTCGGTGATGGCGGAGAGCTGATCTGAAAGCTCTCCTCCGAACTGCAGGAAGATGTCGTCGACATACCTCCACGTTCCGCCGCGGGCTTCCACATCGACCATCTGGTTGATCTTGCTCTTTACCTCATCCCGCAGCGTCAAGGCAGTGTCGAGATGAGCCTGCCATATAGCTATGATACTTTCGACCGAGTTCTCGATGGATTTGGTCCTTTCGGGCTGGTCTGCGATGCCAAGAAGGACCAGAAGTTGATCATCGTTACCGAGCCGCGGGACCACCGCTGCGATCAGACGCTCCACAACCGCGCGCCTACGGGCTGCATCGCCTAGTTCCTTCGGCCATTGCGACGACACTATCTTCGCAATCCTCTCAGAATTCGCGTTCTCTAGCGGATAAGAAAGCTGTCGCTCCTGAGCCTTTGCCTTGATCAGACGGAACAAGGACTCTACTACCTCGTCTTGATCGAGAGCGCCCGTTGGAACTCTGTTCAGATCGATCCCATTCACCACGACCTCTTCGCGGCGGTCGCCGTTTGTCTCGCCCTGCCCCGCCCCATCGGGCATGTCATCCACATATTGAAGATTTCGCAGATTCTCAGGATAGGCCAGCATCAACAGAAGTCGGCCGGCGAAGTTGTGCAGCGTTGCCTCCTGCTCTTCCGGAGGCGTCGCAGCCAGCACACGTTGCAGCCAATCCGCGATCTTCGTGGTCAGATGGGACAACTCTGCGGTCTGTCCCGCGCCAATTTGCGCGCTGAGACTTACTGCGTGATTGGAAATGGTCGCGGCCGCGGCGGCAATGCCCTCCTTCACTTCCGGGAGAAGCTGCTCCAGGAGCTCAGCCCCGCCTTCACGCTTGCTTCTCTCTTCAGTTTCTTCAACACTCCCTGCAGAGTTCCCTTCCGCGCTATCGAGCGCCGTCATCGGCCGATTGAATTCTTCAGAGTCGTCGGGTGGAAGAAATTGGGAGTTCTCCTCGGCGTTCATCTCAAACTGCTGAATGTCTTCTTCAGTTAAGATTCCTGCTTCCTGCATGTCAGGCAACCTCATGCGGAAGTTCACGAAATACTTCTTCATCACCTTTTGGACCTGCGGGAACCCGGCCTTTCCACCATCAGCCAACTTGACGAGGATAACGCCGTTTTCGTTCATCCTGCCCGTGCCTCTCCGCAGAAGCGAAAAGTTCTCCTTACTACTATCCTCATCATCTTCAAAAGGCATGTTTTTCAAAGTTTGTGCCAATCCATTGAGCTTTTTCTTACTCACCAGGACAGCAGGCTTCCGCAGATCGCCAACCGTGCCGACCGCAAAGCAGAACTCCAAATCCGCTCTGTTCTTCGTCTGGTCGATCAACTGCAGAAATTTCTTCGCTCTTGTCCTATTGTGCTTCATTCCGGCCATTATATCTCTCCAGTTTCCTGTTCTAGATCAGTGTACGTCGGTTGATAGGGTGGGACAGGATCTGATCACCCAACTTCCCGAAGATCTGCCTGATGGAGGTGACCGCGCTCTCCAGCGGTCTAGTCGAGCGGGAAAGCGGCGCGCCGAGATCAAGCGACGATCGCCGCCAGTCGCAGCCGTGACCGCCTCCGATCCGGCCGGCAACCGACATGCCGACCTCTCCCGCCGCAGACCTGCGTGGGCGTCTCGTGACCCCATAGGGCTTTCCCAGCGCCAGTCGGATGCTATCCCGGCGTTCATAAGAAATCTGGACATCGGAATTCTGACAGCAGATTGCGGGACAACGGGCTCATCACGCTGTCAGGCTGGAGGTTAAAAACCGCCCAATGGCGACCGGACACCAGTCGTACCTGAATAAGGTCCCCTCCTCCCAATGGCTGCTTATCCGCCTCATTTAAGAGGCGAAACAGCGCCCAATGGCCGCTCTTGGAGAGGGTGGCGCCTTGAAAACCGATGAAAGCGACGGAAGCGCCGCCGACGCCGCCGGCCGTAGGCCAATGGAAATGCATGGCCGCGGCGGCCGTTCCTCGTCGATGTTCGAGGCGCTGGCCGTCGATGTCTACCACCACCTGGTCTGTCAACGGATCGGTCTCGGCGACGGTGAGCAGGAATCCAACTGACACCTGGCCGGCATCATCGAACATGGTGTCGCGGATCGTGGCTGCCCGTTGGAACTGGGCCAAGGTATTGCGGCCGATAGGGAAATCGACACCGCTCGTTGGCCGAAACTGCCACGAACCTTTGGATTTGTCGACGAATGGGGAAAGGTTCTCGGCGAAGAAAGTGTCGATCTCCGCCTTGCGGCCGAACAGCCGGGCGAAATCGCTCAAAGGGATATCCCGGCGGGATCCGCTCGCGAAGGGATACCGTCCTTCGGTAGCCCGTCGGCACAAATCGCCGGGGCCGCCCGCCCAACCGCTCGCCAACCCGCGCCTCATACCGCTGACGGTTAGGTCCGAGCTGTGGCGGCTGAGGCCGAGGATCCATTGCCGGATGGGTTCGGGCAGATCGGCCGCCCCCGCCTCGATCTGTTGGATGGCGACGCCCGCCTGCCCGTTGTGTTCCAAGATGTTCGAACCCGCCAGCCCCTGCGCCTGGCTGAGGGAGCGATACAGTTCGCCGAGATCCCGGAGAGCACTGTCGATCGGCGCCTGCGCGCCCGCTTGGCTGTTCGACGGCACTTCGACCAGCTGGTGCAGCCACCGGAAATGATCGCCCATATAGAGCTGGACGTGAGCTTCAGGCGTGTCCGCGGCCGGTTGAGACCGGAACAGTGCCTCGAGCTCGCTTGGCAACACCTCGCCCTGGGGGACACTGTCACCTTTCGTCAAGCCGTCCTCGGGAGCCGGTGGTTGCTTGAGCTTTAGCTCCTGCGCCGCCGCGAAAAGGAACAGGCGCATTGGTGACGTCGGCGCGGACAGCGTGTTCAAGGTGCGCAGCGCGTCATCGATACCCCCAGACGGGCGGATGGACATATCGCCAATGAGCTGGTCCCAGCGCAACGCGAACTCCTGAGCGTAGAGATCCGCCGCCGAACGCCGCAGCTTCTGGCTCACATCACCGGCTGCAATCGGCGCGACTACCTGTGAGTCGAGAACCCAGCCTTCTGCAGCGACAGCGTCAGCCACTTGCGGCAGCAATCGCAGGAAGGTTCCGTAAAACCCCGCCCTCGTGTAGATGCCAGGAACCCCCTCGCTGAGCGGCTGTCCCGATTTGCGAGCCAGGACGCCCTGCGCCAGCGGCCCGGCATGGTCGGCCAGACGCCAGGTTGGCGCCCGCGAGGCTTCGGGACTGGTCGCGATGATGTCGAGGACGCGGCGCGCCATCGAGACGGTCTGGAGCTTCGCGCGGCTCCTCTCGATCAGTTCGCCATTAAGCTCACTATGGGGCAGCGGCCCTTCCATGAGTGCATCCAGGTGATCAGCGAGCGCGCTGCGCAGGCCGGCATCGGCTTCGGCCGGAAACATCACTCGCCAGTCGGCAGCCATCCAGTTTTTGACGACCGCGCGCTGGAGCGGACCCTGCTGACCCAGCATCAGGTAAACCTTTAACGCCTGGTAGACGAACTGATCATCGTCGTGCCGCTCGACCAATAAGGTTTCCAACCGGAACATCAGCCGCGGCAGCAGGATGGTGTTCACGGCGCGGCGGTACGCCGCGAGCGTCTGAACCTTGATTTTCTTACTCTGGTCGAGACCCGAACTTGATAGGCGGCCGCCCGCGCTGTCGCCGTTGGCATCACGCAGCCGCTGAAGCAGTGGCAGGATGGGTCGAAGATCGCCACTCTCAACCCGGTCGAGCTTCAGCTTTTCAGCCCCTCTGGCATAGCTGCCAGCCATTAGGCGAACGCTCTCGATCAGCTGAACATTCCGAATATAGCTGAACGTCCATAAGACGCTGGCGGTAACAATGACCGCCGCTATCATCGTGTAGGCGCCATACCGGATCCGCCGCTGGCGCCGATCGAAGCGGTGATTGGCATCGACGAGCCCAGCTTCGGCGAAAACGACTTCGCGCAGCAGCCGGCTGATGAAATAATTACGGCCCGGGCCACGAAGCGCTGTACAGGGCGGCTGAGCGATCTCGAAGGTCTGAGATCTGGCGTTCGCAACTCGATCGAAGGGCATGCCAATTTGCGTGCCGCTTAAGAAGTAGACGCCGCGGAGCATAAGCGGTTCCTGGAACGAATTCCCGCCAAAGGCTTCCTTCAAGAACTGTTGCGTCAGGTGCTTGAGGCTAGCGACCTGCTGTGGGAAGCCGAACATGAGCGCACGACGCTGGAGGTTGCTTTCGTGCTGCATTCGTTCAAGCAGCCTTTCGTTTAGGCGGCCAACAAGCGCATCGTATGCTGCGGCAAACGCCATCGGATCGCCTTCGTCCTCCGACGCCTCTTGCGCAAAGGTGAACCCCCACACCGCCTCCCGCCCCTCGCGACCCAGATCGTCGAAGAATTCAACAAATCCCGCCAGCAGATCGCTCTTAGTGAAAAGCACATAAATCGGCAGTTGCAGGCGAAGCTCCCTGTACACTTCGAGGAGCCGCTCACGGATACAGCGCGCGCGATCGGCGAGCACTTCCTCGGATGTAGAATTCAGCTCGCTGATTGCGATCGTGACTAAGACACCGTTCAGCGGCTGCCGTGGCCGGGAGCGTCTGAGCATACGAAGCAAGCCACGCCAAACCGCTTTGTCCCGGTCTGCATCACCCTCCTGTACCGTGTAGCGCCCAGCAGTGTCGACGAACACCGCGTCATCGGTGATCCACCAGTCGCAGTTTTCCGTACCCGCTAACCCACCGGCGGCTCTCAGACCGGACCTCGCCGCCATCGGAAAGCTGAGCCCGGAATTGACTATTGCTGTGGTCTTCCCCGAGTTGGGCGGACCGATCATCACATACCAGGGCCGCTGATAGAGCCACCGCCTGCTGATACCTCCTGCGTAGCGGCGCCCCTTGAGTGTGGTAAGGGTCTCGCGGAAACGATGACGAATCGCCTCCAGCTCTCTTTCAGCAAGCGTGCTGGCTTGCCCCACACTTCGGTCGGAAGGCCTTGGGTCTCCCTTCTTCTGCTCGGCCCCACCCGCGTCCAGCGCTCCCGACACTCGTGATTGGACGAGGTCTTCAAAATAGGCCTGAACCTTGTAAAGCTGGGACTGGATCAAGTAGATCACGGTGTATCCGACCGGAATCAGCATCGATGCCGCGATCTGGCTGCGAAGGCTGTCAAGCGGCGCAAATCCTCCGACCGAGATATGCGGTCCGAGCGTGAAGATTAAGGCACATACGATCGCCGCCCCGCCGACACGGAGCCATTGCCACCTAAGCGCTTTCTTGATTGACTGCATGGCTTGTCTTCATTGTGTCTTTGTGATGATGATTTGAATCCGACGGTTCCGCGCGCGGCCCTCGGGCGTGTGGTTCGAAGCGACCGGTTCTCCGCTCCCTCTGCCCTCTTCTCGCACGCGGCCTGGGTCATCCATCATGGATTTGATAATCTCGGCAGCTGCGCTCGCACGCGCGAGCGAAAGGGAATCGTTTGAAGGGAAGGCGAGTGATTGCACCGGAATGGCGTCGGTGTGCCCGGTCAGGAGGACCGATCCCGACTCACCGTTCAGAGAACGACCAATTCGTAAAAGAAGCGGCAGGAACATTTTCTTCACTTCCGGACTAGCAGAATCGAACATCCCGGAGGCGCGAATGATAACGACGATCTGCTGTGGGTCCTCGGACACAGTGACAAGCCCTTCGCGGATTTCGGGCTCGAGGAAGTTACGCAGTCGGTCGCTGCTCATAACAACCTTTGGTGGCAATGCGATTCTCGCCGATCTGACAACGCCGTTCGGCGGCAATGTCGCGATATCGTTGAAGACAGCGTCGGCGCGGGCATTTAATGCATGCAGGAGTCCGGTATAGATCGAGAGGAGTAATCCTGCCCCAAACGCTACGACGGCCCAGATTGGAACGATTGTGCGGCGTGGCTTCGGATTATTTGAGTTCCTCCGCCAGTGCGGGGATAGTTCGCGCTCGAAGTCACCACGGGCTGCTCGGATCAGGCGGTAGACGTCTTCGCACAGCACACTGAGCTCTGCGGCTCCTCCCGCAGTGACGCGGTAGCGGCCTTCGAAGCCCAACCTCATGCAGTAGTAGAGCAGCTCCAGCAGTTCTATATTGATGGCCGGTTCATTTTTCAATTGCGTCAGCAGATCGAAGAAGCGCTCGCCGCCCCAGGTATCGCTGAACAGCGATCCCACCAAGCTGCGCGTCGTCCAGACGCTGTTGCTGCCCCAGGCTGTGTTCAGAACGATGTCATCGATGGTCGCGCAGAGGGCGTATTTGCAGACCTTGATCGCTCGCGAGGGCAATCCGAGCGGCGTGATCCGACGCTCAAAAGCATCGATCTCCCGCAGCACCCTAAGGCGCAGTGCTTCAACGTCGATATGGCTAGCACTGCTCTTGAGCTGAGCGCTGAGACCCAGCAGCGCCGCCGCGGCCGCGACCAGTGGATTAAGTCGGTCGAGCGCAAGCATCTCCCAGGTAAGTTCGTCCGCCACTGGCGATGACGGCGAAGGGACAGCCAACTGCTCCTCGGCGTGAAGGAGGACGAGTGGCTGGGATTTTGGCATCGTTTCCTCAATCACCACCATCAACCCGCCCACTTCCCTTCGGAGCGGACGCTCTCATCGTGGGATCGGCGGGCGGGTCGACTACGCTCTCGCACTGGGCGCGCGAAGTCGGCGCCGAAGCTCCGGAGCAAATCGGTTTCGATGCTCGATACGACGTCATTGAAGACGCGCACGTACGCACTCCGGTTTCGCGCCTTATGGTTGCGGTGCAAAAGGGAACGGGGCCGCCCCATCGCCTTCTCGATCCCTGCTAGGGACAAGCGTGCACGGACGCTGGACAGAGCCTTCTGCACAACCGCGAATGACACGTCATGCGTCCCACGGTCGGTGAAGGCTTGCTCAACGGCCAGGTCTCCGCGGAGGGACCCGCTGGAGTCATTGCACAGAACTGCGCGCAACGCCTCGCCGACATCGGGAACGAGACTCAGGGTTTTTTCGTCGGAACTCTTATTTCTGAATAATTGTTCGCCAGCTCTCGCTCGGAGAGTATGCTGTGCAGCGCGGCGGAATACAGAAGCATTTTCCCTGCACGATCCAGCACGCTTACGATGCCGGCATTCCGGACATCTGCCAATGATAAGCCGCAGGCGGCAAGGAAAGCCGTGACCGCCGCTCGATGATTCTTGGCGAGATGATTGCTCCACCTTGGGTTGCGTCAAGATGGGGGCCCGATCTGGCACACTGTCTGCGTAGATATCCCACGGACTTCTCATCATGCCCGCCAGCGCGTCTAAACGAGTGCCTAAGAACGGCAATGGTAGGAACTCGCCGTCCCTCAGGTCCAGCAGCGCTTCTTCACCCCGGGTGCAATTGCCCGCCAGGAGCGACGAGGCCGTTTCGAGGGGGCCAAGAAGACTCAACTCCTCACTTGTCGCTGCAAGTTGTCCCTCCGGTTCGGCGGCACTCTCCGCAATGGATATCGAAGGCGACACCGCGACGACATCGGTCATATAGGCGCCGATCTGAATAACATCGCTGGTTTTCCGGGCGACCGGCGCCTCTGACGGAAGCGGCACCGCCTCGTCATTTTGACATGTGTCGTCGCGGCCTCGGTCGATCAGTACGTATCGCCGTGCCATGCACTCGATTGAGCAGTGGGATTTCGAGACCATCTGCTGATCATCCGGCAGAACCAGGCTGTTGCCTGCTCGGCTGGTAGTCAGTCCACCAGCCGCGTCGCCCGGCACGAGATATTCCGGAAAACTACATCTATTGCTGTGTACACGTAGCGTGAGGGGCATTGGTGGGCTAACTCAAATGTGGGTTCTGTCCGGCTCGGATGGCCCAGAGAGCCATTTCGAGATTTGGGAAGTCGCCAGCAACGTGCAGCGCCAAGCCGGCGGATTGGGGCATATCCTTCCAGAAGCGGCTATTTTGATCGATCTCGAAATAGCTGAATCCAACATGGAAGGGGATCTGACGCGGCGCGACCGGTAGGGGATTGATGATAATGCCGGGCAGTGCGACATTGACGAGTTCCGTGATTTTCTCCGCCGGGCCGATCTTAATCTGAGACGGGAACTCGCGCCGGAGGCGCTCGACCTCAATATCAGCCCGAGCAGCCAGCACGAAGCTCGAGGTCGTAAAGAGAGAGCGGTCGGCCACCTCAGCCACATGGACACCGTATTTTTGCCGCTGCAGCGGTACGGGGACCGCAGTCTGCTCAATCACTGCACCCAGCGAAGCCCGGATCGACTGTATCACTGGCAAAAACGCCTCCGCGAGAGAGTCGTGCTTGTAAACACCAAGGGTCGGGGCACGTTTATCGACGCGGGCGAACGTGGCTAGTTCACCCGCCAACTGGAGCATGAGAACATACAGCGATTCCGGATTTACAACGGCGGCCTTGGACAGGTGGCAGAAGTACGGCTCGTACCGATTGATCGCCTGCAGCAGAAGGAAGTCCGCGAGCTCTGCAACCCGGTTCGTTCCCGACTGGGAGACCCGAGTGGCCAGAGCTTCACCACGATGGTGAAGCAGGCCGGTGATCTCAGTGATGTAGTTCGAGAGGACCCGGGAGCTGGCGCAGTCGGGGGTTGGCGGCACGTGCGTTTCGTCCAGAATGATCTGTCGGTCGGCCCGGACCTCTATGATACGGGCGATTGGGATGCAAGTGTAGCCAGACCGGTCTGCCGCGTCCGGCAGCAGTCGAAAATCCAGCCTCGCTACGTCGATGGAGGCGCTGCCTCGCTCGCCAGCGTTGGTGTCGACAACATCCTCAGTGGAGACTGCGAAGCGGATAGGTACGTCAATTCCCGCTTGCGCGTCGGTTTCAAGAGCGCCGGGTTGATAAAACGGTACCGCCAAGTGAATAAGCGAATCTCGAAAATCCGGCGGAACGTCGTAGGGAGTTGGCTGGTTGGCTTCGTCAGGAATACTGAAGGGCATCCCGTCCTCCAAGACGCCGCGAGCCGCTTCGATGGCGATCTTACCGAGACCAAGCAGCTCTCGATTGAGCCGCAGCTCGCTGATACCCCACCCGTACCCATGCAAAACCGCCGTCCTGCTGCGCACCAGCTGTTCGACGTGACGATCGGCCTGCTGAAAATGCTGCGGGCGGAGGAACAAGCCCTCCGACCAGACGACCCTATTATTCCACGACATTCAAGACTCGCCTCGCGTCCACCTGACAGAACGGCTTTCTCCGTAAAAGTAGCAGAGCTTCACTGCCCCCTTGCATGCACATCTGATATCCAACAATGCGCTGGTAGAAGGGCATCGCGTGTCGGGACAGCTCAGATATGCAAGCGCCGAAGCTCATCAGGATTGGTCATGAGCCCCCTTGCAGCGCGACAAGCAAGGGGTCTCATCTAGACTGTCGCTCAGTAGCCCGTTGCCCTCAGAGCCTTATTGGTCGTTCATGTTCACACTGACCTACAACGCGCCAATTCGCCTGTCCTGTCACTCGTACGGGATGAATCTCGCAAATGACCGCCCGGAAGCCTTGAGACCCGGCGCCGCAAGTACGGGGCCAAAAGAGCAGCGCAACAGGCAAGGTGACACGTGATGCGCATTGCCTCGTCGAAAATGTTCCTGAATACGCTGAGGCAGTGCCGCCGCCAACATCGTCTTCACGCGCCGCCGCCCCTAAAGCACCTTGACGACCAGTTTAGCGATTAGACAACCACCTCCTGGACACGATCCACGAACCGGTTGCAGTCCCGGTTCGCGCCAGGTGCGGGATAGCAGCCTGGCGGCATGGATCATTCATGCGGCGAAGATAGGCATTTCCACATTTGGTGATGCCCAATAGCTAGCGAATGGGATATGCGCTGCGCCTCATGTTGGCGCGCGAGCACATGCAAGATGGCACGGTGGAGATCGACCGTTTTCATCTCGGTGAGCGACCGAGAATGGATCCGGACGGTCTACCGCCTGGACGGGGCCGAAAAGGCCTTTCGATACATGCAGGGCGCGCGACGGCGAAAGGGATCGAACCGCAACCTGCCTGATGGGCGGTGAGGCGTTCATGGCGATTGGCAAGAGCTTTGCTACGCATGAGAACGTAAAGCATTCGAGCCGCGAATTCGTCCAAGTCGCCGTCCACTCGGTGGGAGGTTTCAGGTCCCGGGTCCGCCGCACCATTGCCGGCGTCTTTCATCATATCAGCCCGCAGCATGCCTTGTCTTTCCACGAGATCGGCTTCCGCTGGTCACAGCGCATTGTTACGGGCCAGGCAGTGCGGATACTAGTCACGGGTGCCGCCGGCGCTGCGATTGCTGCAAGTCTTTCGCGCTATTACCGGCCGGCAATGCGCAGAAGTCCGGATGCCGGGATCATCGTTAGATCTCCCAGCCTTTTGTGATAAGGCCGCGTTGTTTAGCGGAAGCCAGCAAGGAGTTCGAAGACGAAGGCCGACCTCACTGGCGCCGCAATTGGCGACAGTTGCCACTACCCTGGTATCGTTGGGCCAATCCCACCATAGAAGAGATCATGTCGATGTTTCGTCGTAACCGGCTTGCGCGGCACCGGCGGCCGTCAGCGTTGATAGCAATCCGAGCCGATCGCCACATCAAGCACGGACCTCCGGTCTGGAGAACGGGTCGTCGCTGCATCTCTCGAAGGATCGCCGCTGTCGTTATGGGTTCACGCAGGAGCTGCGCCATAGCCGCTCACTAACCGGATGCGAGCATATCACCTGTGCATGCAATCCAATACCGGGACTGCGCTAGTTTGAATCGCGGGCTCTTCTCCGTGGTTTTTGAGGTTCTGCTGCAATGATGCGTTTACGCTACCAGTTATCAACGGCCTGGCCATGTCTTCGGGATCTGCCGGCCTCCCGTCACCTGAGCTCGATTCCGCAGAGCCGCCCCATGCCACAACAGCAAAAAACGGGACCCACGGTGATTGAGCGGCGTCCGAACGAGGCTCGGCAAGCTGGAGCGGTCGATGGTCGCAGTCGCGCCCCTTGCACTCTGGTTAAGTCGCTTGAGCCCCTGATAAATTCTGACCTTCCGTCAGCAGTCGGTGCCCGACAGCTGACCCCTTGTTTCCTGAAGGCCATATCCCAGGGGGGTGAGCATGGTTGACAGGGACCCTCGGACTAAGGGGCAGGGCTCTTCGCGGCCGGATGAGGGCCGGCACCCAGCGGATCAAAGAGCGCAGTCTTCAGTGGCGCGTGTCGATCAAGTGGCCGACAACTTCAATTCGGACGACATCTGGCAAGAGAATTCGGTATTGCGTTACGTGGAAAGGCTAAGCGTCGACCAGCCAAGCCCGCCGACCGAGCTTCAAAGCCCTGAAGAACAAACCCCGCAAATGATGGCTGACATGACGGAACTGACGAGAGTTCCGGTCGTCCCGGCAGAGACCGCGTTCAACCTCACGAGGACAACAGATGAATACAATAATGCCGATCGCACTATTCACCTCGTCGAGGGCCAGCCGCTGGAGACTGGCCCTCAGCGCGGGGGGCTGCATGGCCTTGGGAATTTAGAAGCCTCAGCGGTTGCCGGGCCCACCGAGGTGCCGGGTGGAAGAGAGGAGCATTCGGCCATGTCCGAGGTGCCCGCGGAGCCCAGCGATCCGACCGGTGGCGGGCGCAAGAGGCGGACTACTGAGAAGGACGCAGATCCCAGGCCCAGCCGCAGGCAGACGTTATATGCTCAAAGGCCGCTGGCGTTGGCGCCTGATCTCAGCGCCGCGAATGCCGGCATAATCGTGGGGGCCTCAACGGGCGATCTCGTCAATCGAGCGGCGTTCCGGACGGTGTCGGCCCAGGACCAGGCGAGGCTGGACGAAATCGCCAGGCAGACACCGCGGCAGTCGAGGCAGAGCAAGGGGGCGTGGGCGGACGCGCTGAAGGCGGCCCATCCCAATCTCAGCGCCGCCGATGCCGCCGTAATCGTGGGCGTCGTAAAGCGGGTTATCGCCAGGAGGGCGGCGTATCGAACGGTGTCGGCCCAGGACCGGGCGAGGCTTGACGAGATCAAGGCGGCGACACCGCAGCTGCCGGGGCAGAGCAAGGGGGCGTGGGCGGACGCGCTGAAGGCGGCCCATCCCGATCTCAGCGCCGCCGATGCCGCCATAACCGTGGGCTCTTTTAAGGACGATATTGCAAGGAGGACGGCGTTCCGGACGGTGTCGGCCCAGGACCAGGCGAGGCTGGACGAAATCGCCAGGCAGACACCGCAGCTACCGGGGCAGAGCAAGGGGGCGTGGGCGGACGCGCTGAAGGCGGCCCATCCCGATCTCAGCGCCGCCGATGCCGCCATAATCGTGGGTGCCGTAAAGCAGGATATTGCTAAAAGGGCCGCGTTCCAGACGGTGTCGGCCCAGGACCAGGCGAGACTGGACGAAATCGCGGCGGTGACACCGCGGCTGCCGGGGCAGAGCAAGGGGGCGTGGGCGGACGCGCTGAAGGCGGCCCATCCCGATCTCAGCGCCGCCGATGCCGCCATAATCGTGAATGCCGTAAAGCAGGATATTGCTAAAAGGACAGCGTTCCAGACGGTGTCGGCCCAGGACCACGCGAGGCTGGACGAAATCGCCAGGCAGACACCGCAGCTACAGGGGCAGAGCAAGGGGGCGTGGGCGGACGCACTGAAGGCGGCCCATCCCGATCTCAGCGCCGCCGATGCCGCCGCCATCGTGGGCGCCGTAAAGCGGGTTATCGCCAGGAGGGCGGCTTTTCAGACGGTGTCGGCCCAGGATCAGGCGAGGCTGGACGAAATCGCCAGGCAAACACCGCGACAGTCGAGGCAGAGCAAGGGGGCGTGGGCGGACGCGCTGAAGGCGGCCCATCCCGATCTCAGCGCCGCCGATGCCGCCACAATCGTGGGCGCCTTAAAGGACGATATCGCCGTGAGGGCAGCGTTCCGGACGGTGTCGGCCCAGGACCAGGCGAGGCTGGACGAAATCGCGGCGGTGACACCGCGGCAGGGGCGGAGCAATGCGGCCTGGGCGGACGCGCTGAAGGCGGCCCATCCCGATCTCAGCGCCGCCGATGCCGCCACCATCGTGGGCGCCGCAAAGGACGAAATCGCCAGGAGGGCGGCGTTCCGGACGGTGTCGGCCCAGGACCAGGCGAGGCTGGACGAACTCGCTAGGCAGACACCGCAGCTGCCGGGGCAGAGCAATGCGGCCTGGGCGGACGCGCTGAAGGCGGCCCATCCCGATCTCAGCGCCGCCGATGCCGCCGTAATCGTGGGTGCCATAAAGCAGGATATTGCTAAAAGGGCGGCGTTCCGGACGGTGTCGGCCCAGGACCAGGCGAGGCTGGACGAAATCGCGGCGGCAACACCGCGGCAGGGGGGGAGCAATGCGGCCTGGGCCGATGCGCTGAAGGCGGCCCATCCCGATCTCAGCGCCGCCGATGCCGCCACCATCCTGGGCACCTTTAGGGACGATATCGCCAGGAGGGCGGCGTTCCGGACGGTGTCGGCCCAGGATCAGGCGAGGCTGGACGAGATCAAGGCGGCGACACCGCAGCTGCCGGGGCAGAGCAAGGGGGCGTGGGCGGACGCGCTGAAGGCGGCCCATCCCGATCTCAGCGCCGCCGATGCCGCCATAGTCGTGGGTGCCGTAAGGCGCGATATCGCCGTGAGGACGGCGTTCCAGACGGTGTCGGCCCAGGACCAGGCGAGGCTGGACGAAATCGCTAGGCAGACACCGCAGCTGCCGGGGCAGAGCAAGGGGGCGTGGGCAGACGCACTGAAGGCGGCCCATCCCGATCTCAGCGCCGCCGATGCCGCCATAATCGTGGGTGCCTCGAAGAAACGGATAGCCAGGAGGGCAGCGTTCAAGGTGATATAGGACGGCTCATGACTCATCACCACATTCCCTAGGAACTGCACCATCATGTGCGTTGGTTGTCCACCACGGGATTGCATGAGCATGTGAGAGCGCCGAATTTTTCTTCAGTCTGGAGGCCAATACCTGGCTCGAGATCGATATTTAGGGGCACGACGGCCGGCGCATTCCGGCTGACTAACACGCCGAGAGCGACCTCGTCTTCGACGGTCGGGAGCGCAGAATGTCGGCTCGCATGCCGCTGCGACCATCAGCCCGCTCCTCGCAAGATTGGCGCCAAGGCCGCCGTCGAACGATGGCGACGAGGCAAGTTTTTCCAAAACTTTCTTTAGCATAGAGGTAGAAGGATCGCTACAGCGGGGTTGCAGTGCGCGGGCGGCTAGGGTGACTAAGTGCGTGCACTCCACGACCGTCAAACGGGGTCGGTGTCCGTCAATTCGAAATCGCAGGGATCTGCACGAGAGACCGCGTGGTTGCCCTGCACGACTAATGGAAGCAGGGTCGACAGTCACGTTGGGATGCGGTAGGTGCGCGATAGAACGGGGGATTGGCGGCGGGACTCGATTCTTTTTAGAAGATCACGCAAAGCCGCATCACACCCATTGTCAAAAGTAAATACCGCGACGATGGTTATTAACCTTCGACTTCCGTCGAAAACGGCAATGGCGCTCACGAAGGAGGCCGGCCGCTGCGAAACCCCGCCATCTCCGCACCCCACTCCTTCGCTCCAACTGGGAGCAAAATGAATGAGGCAACGTGCGAATCTCGGGGAGCATCGTTACATGCGGTCAATACGGATCTCATCCAGATTGTCGCCCTATATGCCTCGTGCGGCGGTCCGGCGGAGCGCAGGAGATATAATGCCGTTGAAGTGCTCGAGCCGTTCTACCACTGACGCCGGGTCGCTGCACGCGCGATGGCGCCGACACCCCCAAGAGCGATCGCCGAGGACGCCATCCACCTTATGCAGCAACTGGCGCGGAGGCGGCCGCGCGAAGACTTCGTAGTTGGAGGCCTTCAGGCTCACGTTTGCAACGGTACTCCGCAGGTTGCCCTTTGCAACGACTGCCCGACGATGTCAATTCAATCTGGCTGAGCTTGTACCGTCAAGTTTATCCAGTTTGGGGTTCGCTCCAGCGGTGGGTTGCGCATCTGCGGCGGCATCGGCGGGTTTAGGTGCGGAGACCATTCCGGCTGCGCAGCACTGCATCACGTCGCGGGTTGCCGATCTGGGCGAACTCTGCAGGGTTAGTTAGCCGAGGCCAGAGTGCTTGGCTTGCCACGCTCCTCGATAACCCGATCCAGTCCACAGGCGACCGCAGGCCGGAGAGCGAAGTATCGGCGACGAGAGTCCGGCTTTCCTCACGACCATCAGAAGCCTGAACCCGCGCCAACGATCATTGGCAGCCAGCGGGATCAACACCAACGCTTGCCTTTCGCTCGTTTCCGGCCACGGCGCTTGCGCATCGTGAGCTTCTCCTCCCGATGGACCCGGAAGAGCTTCTTGTTGTTCACAAGGTGTCCCTCGCGCCTGAGCAGCACATAGCTGCGTCAAGATCCGAAGCGGCGGCATTCACGCCCCAAGCATTCACGACATATACGAATGTCGATTGTGCATGAGCAATCGCGTCTGCTCATTGCTAAACATTGAGAAACAGAGGCGCGACGATCTTTTATGTCGGGAAAACTGGGATTTGGGTCATGCTCGATGCAGATCATCTATTAAAACCGATCAGCGACGGCAACGCATGCGGGGATGCTCTCGATTACGATTTGAGCTTCCTGGAGCTGGAGATAGCGTCGCATGGCAAGCCGCACCAGCAGATAGGCGACTCCATCGCCACCGAGGAGGCTCCCGATTGGACAGAGGTGTGGCGGCTTGGCCTCGACCTTTCTGCCCGCACTAAGGATCTAAGAGTCGGAATCTTGCTCACACGATCCGCCCTCAGTCAGTTCGGCTTCTCTGGTCTAAGTCGGGGGCTTGAGCTGCTCGCGGCCTATGTCGAGCTCTACTGGTCAGAGCTACATCCGCGACCGGATCCAGAAGATGACGAAGATCAGACCGTTCGCCTCAACGCTCTAGCGAGCCTCTGCGATCTCTCCGGGCTCTTGGCAGAAATACGCCAAGTCCCACTCACCTCCTCCAGGCAATTCGGGACTTTCACGCTCCGCGATTGGGCTGGTGCGCTACGGTCCCAATCTACGGAAATTGATCGTTCGACCATCGAGCACGCCTTCATCGACACCGATCCACTGCAGCTCGAGCAGATCAGCACTGGTCTCCACGCCAGCCTGGCAGCCGCCACCCATCTAGACGCGAGTGTTCGGCAGCACGTCGCGAGTGACGAGGCCGTTCGATTCGACCCTCTGATAGTGCTACTCACCCAGGCCAAGGATCTGGTCGACGCCCATCGGAAAAGGGCCCAGCCTGCAGCCCCGGCATCTCCATTGCCAGACTCTAGCAAGGCCTCTTACCCCGAAGTGATCCGCAACCGCGATGACGTTGTCGAAATTCTTGGCCGCATTTGCCACTGGTACCAGGTGAATGAGCCCGCGAGCCCGCTGCCAGCCCTCCTGGAGCGCGCGCAGCGACTTGTCTCGAAGGACTTCATGGCTCTTATCAAAGAGTTGGCGCCAGAAGGGGTTGCCCAATACCGTTCGATTGCCGGTCTGGCGGTCGGCGAGGGCACGTGACGTGCGCAATCTTCCCTATCAGGAGAGTGGAACACATGACAAAGGCGAGTAGTCAAAAGTTCATCGCGCGGGTTCGTCCGCCTCGCGTACAGATCGAATACGACGTCGAGACCTATGGCTCTCAGAAGAAGGTTCAGCTTCCCTTCGTGGTCGGCGTGATGTCCGACCTCGCCGGCAATGCTGCCGAGCCGCTTGCCCCTGTCGCGGAGCGCAAGATGATGGAGATCGATATCGACAATTTCGATGATCGGCTCAGATCGCTGAGGCCCAGGGTGGTGATGCGGGTGCCGAACCTATTGACCGGAGAAGGCCAACTCGCTGTCGACTTGACGTTCGAGCGGCTCGAAGATTTCTCGCCGGCGGCCGTGGCGCGCAAGGTCGACAGCCTTAGCAGGCTGCTCGAGGCGCGAACGGAGCTCTCCAATCTGCTGGCCTATATGGACGGTAAGAACGGTGCCGAAGAGTTGCTCACCCACTTCCTCGCGGATTCGGCACTGCTAAGCGCCCTCGGCAATGGCATCGAGACTGAGAAGCCTGATGCATTGGTTGCCGCTCCGCCATTGCCATCCCCAGACACAGAGGAGAACTGATCATGATGCCTGCAGATGCCACAGATGTACAGGTCGCCACCGTTGATCTCGGCGATTTCACCCGCATGCTTCGATTCGAGTTCAAGATCCGCTCGGACCACTCCCGTGACTTGGTGGAGAGTGCCGTCCGAACACTGGCCGAGCAGGCACTTCAAAACACGTCGCTAATCAGCGACGATGTCGTCACGACTATCCAAGCAATGATTGCTTCGATCGACCAGAAGCTTTCTGCACAACTCAACGAGATCCTCCATCACGAAAATTTCCAGCGCGTGGAATCAGCTTGGCGGGGCTTGCATCACCTTGCCATCAACACCGAAACCGATGAAACGTTGAAGATTCGCGTTCTCCCAGTTTCAAAGGTGGAGATGTCCCGAACTCTGCGGAAATATAAGGGTGTCACCTGGGATCAGAGTCCGCTATTCAAAAAAATTTACGAAGACGAATACGGCCAAATCGGCGGTGAACCCTATGGCTGCCTGATTGCCGACTACTATTTCGACCATACCCCACCGGACGTAGAGTTGCTTTCGGGACTGGCGCAGATCGCGGCGGCGAGCCACTCACCGCTTATATCTGCCGTCTCACCACATCTGCTGCAGATGGATTCTTGGCGTGAGCTTGCGAACCCGCGTGACATCACAAAAATCTTCCTCACGCCCGAACATGCCCCTTGGCGGGCGTTCCGCGAGAGCGAGAACTCTCGGTACGTGGCCCTGACCTTACCACGCACCCTTGGCCGGCTGCCCTACGGGGCCAAAACCAACCCGGTCGATGAATTCGCCTTCGAGGAGGACACAGACGGCGGCGACAGCGAGAAATACCTTTGGACGAACGCAGCCTACGCCATGGGCGTAAATATCACGCGCTCGTTCAAGCTCTATGGCTGGCTCTCCAGAATTCGTGGCGTCGAATCCGGCGGCCTGGTCGAGGGTCTGCCGGTACATACCTTCCGCAGCGACGACGGTGGCGTCGACCTAAAATGCCCCACTGAGATCGCGATCAGCGACCGCCGTGAGGCCGAACTGTCCAAAAACGGTCTTCTACCGCTGTTGCACCGCAAAAACACGGACCTCGGCGTATTTATTGGCGCTCAAACTATTAACAAGCCGGTCAAATACGAAGACCCCGACGCGTCAGCGAACGCCGAACTCAGTGCCCGGCTACCCTACATCTTCGCAACCTGCCGCTTCGCACATTATTTGAAGTGTATGGTCCGGGACAAGATTGGCACGTTCAAGGAGCGCCACGAGGTCGAGGAGTGGCTCAACCAATGGATTCAGGGCTATGTCCACCCCTCGCCCGAGCTTGGGAGCGAAGAGAGTAAGGCACAGCAGCCGCTCTCCTCAGCCGAGGTCAAGGTGGAAGAGGTCGAAGATAATCCCGGATATTACGTTGCGAGATTTTACATGCGGCCACACTACCAGCTCGAAGGCCTAACCATCTCTTTGAGACTTGTCTCGCGCCTGCCATCCGCCCGCAAGGACTGAGAAAACCCGCAGATGATTGTGCTCCGTTCTCGGCGCCAAAACTCCGGAATAGCTGCCCCGGGCTGGCCGATGCAATCCAGGCCCAATCAGATCAACGAGAAAAGGAAAGTCCATCATGGCGTTCGACGCGGTTATAAAATTCACGCAAGCGTCCAAGGACGGCATTTTGCCCAAGGGCGAATCTATCATTCTAAAGGACGGTATCACCCTAGCGGACGAATGGAGCTTTTCACTCGAAAACAAGCTGAACATTGGGCCTCATACCGCCGGGGCGGGCGCGGGCAAGGCCGAATTCGAGGTCTTCACTATCAAGAAGCAGGTGGATACGTCATCGCCCTCTCTGTACGTTGCCTGTGGTCGCGGCGCCCACTTCAATAGCGTCGAACTGAAACTTTTCAAAGCGACGGGGAGCGGACAAGCTACATCAGAATCGAACCTGTTCTTGCACTGGAGTTTCAACATGCTGGTAGTCGAGAAGGTCGAGTGGTCCTATGCGGAAGAGGCCCCCGAGGAGACGATCACATTCCGGTTCGGCGCCTGCAAGGTCATTTATTACAGGCAGGATGAAAAAGGCGCTCTTACCAAAGCCGGCGAGGGCATCTGGAACCAAATCGCGAACAGCACCGACTTCAATAGGCTCGTCGGCTGATGGGGCCATCGGCAACCCGGGAATATTCGGGGCTGCGCGCGAAAACGACGGATCGACTCGTCGCTATTGCACCTGGAGATTGTAACATGGGCAGAGATGTTAAGCGGGATCTCGTGCAACCATCCCTCCTGGACCGGCTTACGGACGATGAGCCGCGCAGCTCGTGTGAAGCGCAGGACAAGCGCAGCTTCTCTGTTCGCCAACTGGAAGAGGTGATTCTACGCGATGTTTCCTGGTTGTTGAACACCAATCAATTGGGTGCAACCGTAGATCTACAAGCGTACCCTCACGTAGCGGCCAGTGCACTTAATTATGGTGCCTGGCCTCTCAGCGGACAAATTCGCGAAGGGATGGATAAGAGCGCATTGCGCGAAGCGATAATCGAGAGCCTTCAGCGCTTTGAGCCGCGTCTCTTACCGGACACCCTGAAGGTCACGGTCCTGGACGATGGTCAGGGTTGCGGCACTTTTCGCTTTAGGATCGAAGCCGATCTGTGGGCGCAGCCGTTGCCGGTGCGAATGGTGATGCGTACGGAGGTAGATTCCGAGCTCGAATCCGCCCGCGTTCATCTCGGTACAGAGATAAGCTGATGGATCCCCGGCTCCTGCGACTGTACAACGACGAACTTGCTTATATGCGCGAGATGGGGGCCGAGTTCGCCCGCGCATTCCCGAAGGTCGCCGCCCGGCTCGGGATGGAATCAGCGGAGGTCGCCGACCCCTACGTCGAGCGGCTTCTGGAAGGCTTCGCTTTCATGGCGGCGCGGGTGCAATTGAAGCTTCAGTCTCGCTTTCCGGAATTCACCCAGCACCTCCTGGAGATGGTCTATCCGCATTTTCTACCGCCGCTCCCCTCGATGACGATCGTCCGTTTCGAGCCCGACCAGGATGCCGGACGACTTGAAAATGGATACCTCGTGCCGCGGGGAACCAAGCTTTTGGGCCGTCTTGCTCCGGGCGCCGTCACACATTGCGAGTTCCGCACGGCCCATGATGTGCATCTCTGGCCAATTGTGGTGAGCGCTGCCGATTATTTTTCGACGCCGGGGCAGATCGCCGCACTGGATCTTCCGGCCCGGCAAGATGCGAAGGCTGCTTTGCGACTACGCCTTCGCACCACCAATGGCATGCCGTTCAATAAACTCGGACTAGAGGCTCTCACACTGCACCTAACAGGCCCCGGTGGCATCGGCGCCGCACTCGCCGAACAGCTTCTCGGTGACGCATGCAATATCATAGCCCGTCCGGTCGGCCGGCCTATCCCTTGGCAGGAAAAGATTCCGGTTCATGCGCTGCAGCAACGCGGTTTGGAGCCGAGCTGTGCTCTCCTGCCCGAGGTGCCACGCTCTTTCGACGGGTACCGTCTCCTACAGGAGTATTTCGCCCTCGCGGAGCGGACGTTGTTCGTCGAGGTTAGCGGGCTGGCAGACGCAGTAGCCCTGTCAACTGCCGAGACCCTTGAGATCGTCTTCGCACTCAGACGTGTCGAGCCACGGCTGGAACGACAGCTCGGACCCCAAAATATCGTTCTCTTCGCAACGCCCGCGATTAATCTCTTCGAACGCCAGGCAGATCTCGTCCACGTGAGCGACAAGAACACCGAGCATCATGTGATTGTTGACAGGATGAGGCCGCTCGACTTTGAGGTCCACTCGATCCTCGAGATGAGCGGAGACGGGGCGAAAAACGAAGCGGCTCCCGTGAGGTTCTACCCGTTCTATAGCATCAGCGCGCACGGTCAGGAGGAGCAGCATTCCAGATACTACGCGATCCGCCGGGAGCAGCGCCTCATGTCGGAGCACCAGCGTCTAAATGGCGCGCGGACTGGCTACATCGGCAGCGAAACGTTCGTTTCTCTAGTTGATCGCCAAGCGGCTCCCTATTCGGCGGAACTCCGGCATTTGTCTGTAAACTGCCTGTGCTCGAACCGGGATCTGGCGCTGCTGCTGCCGATCGGCCGGGACGAGACAGACTTCACCCTGGAAATCGGCGCTCCAGTTACCGCCACCCGGTGCGTATCGCCCCCGAGCCGACCGCGCCACTCCTTCGCCAATGGCGATATCACTTGGCGATTAATTAGCCATCTTTCACTGAACTACCTCTCGATCAGCAATTCCGATAGGAACGACCACCGGGGCGCAGAAGCGCTACGTGAACTCCTCCGCCTCTACGTCGATCCAGTCAATGCCTTCGCCTCACGGCAGATCGACGGGATCCGGGAGATTCGGTCCAGGCCTGCGGTCAGGCGATTGTCCAGCGGTGGACAAGCCGCCGTAGCACGTGGGATTGAGGTTGGTATCATCCTGGACGAAGCGGCCTTCGAAGGCGTTGGCATCTTTCCGCTCGCCTCCGTGCTCAACCAGTTCTTCGCGAAATACGTATCCATCAACAGCTTCACCGAGATGGTCGTCTCGACGCTACAGCGCGGGGAGGTAATGCGATGGCCGACGATGGCCGGCCGCCGGGCGATCCTTTGATTTCGGGGGCACTCGGCGACTTCCTAAGCTCGCTCAGGGCCGAACCGCATGCCTGCGACTTCTTCCAGGCTCTGCGGCGGATCGATGCAATCTGCTCAGATCGGCCTCGGCTGGGAGAATCGAGCGGTCCCAGCCTGGATCGCGTGCGGATCGCCCAGCAGCCCTCCCTTGCATTTCCGACTCGATCGATCGCGGGCGTGACTGCGCACGAGGAGAACGACCCCGTAATCTCCACCTACGCCTTCGGCTTGTTTGGACCCCACGGTCCCCTCCCATTGCATCTGACGGAGTACGCCCTTCTCCGGCAGCACAACGCCGCGGATGAGACGCTGATCCGATTTGCTGATACCTTTCATCATCGAATGGCCTCGTTCTTCTTCCGCGCATGGGCGGAGGGCGAACCGACCGTGAGCTATGACAGGCCACAAGAAGATCGATTTGCCCTTCAGCTCGGCGCGCTAGCCGGCTTCGGGATGACCTCCCTGCGCGCGCGGGATGCTATGCCTGATCTGGCCAAACTCCACTTCACCGGCCGTCTCGCCTCACACACCCGCAACGCCGAGGGGCTCGCTGCCATCCTCGCCAGCTTCGTCGAGGCGCCGGTTGATATCCGTGAATTTGCCCCAAAGTGGGTGGATCTGCCCCGCATATCGCTCTGCCTCCTGGGCCGCGACCCGGCCACGGGCACGCTGAACAGCAACGCTATTGCAGGTGCGAGGGTCAGAGTGTGGCACCATCGGTTCCGACTCATTGTGGGTCCCCTCAGCCTGGCTCATTACGAATCGCTTCTGCCCGCAGCTCCCGGCCTTAAGTCGATAGCGGAGATCATCTGCAACTACCTTGGAGATGAACTTGACTGGGAGATTAACCTCGTTCTCCGTCAGGAGCAGGTCCCGGAAGTGCAGTTGGGTCGCTGCGGCAGACTCGGATGGTCCAGTTGGATGGGCAAGCGGAAAACGCGCCAGCACGCCGATGACTTGACAACTACCCCGACTGACCGGGGCCCACCGGCTGCCGCATGGCACTCTCCTGAAACGGACATCCATGATGCGGCGGGCCCGCTCGACCTTCTTTTCGGGCGGGGAGAAGATCTCCTTGGCGAGATCGATCTGGAACGGGTGAATGGCCCACGTAACCTCGATACCAAGTGCGGCGGCACGGCGGGCGGCGGCTTGGAAGGCCCGTTATGACAAGCATCGGAAGCTCGACTCTCTTCAGTAAGCTCAACGCAAACTGCAATGGGACCGCCAAGGCCCTTTGCAAAATTCGCCGTGACGCCTCTTTGGAACGTTATCGCCATTTTGACGCCCTTGAGGCTTCAGCAGCGGAGAGGCCTATCGAGCCGACGATCGCGGCGAAACTCGACCACCGTGGTTGTCCGCTCGGGCGCTGCGCCCTGGGCCTGGTTGAATCTTCCAGGAGACACGTCGTCGCTAGCACCGCCGGAATCCGCCAACTCATCGATGTTACAAGGCCGCATGGCGAGATTTGGGTGGGATTTAGCGTGGGTGAGTTCCAAGAGACCCACACGCTTTCTTCACCCCGCCCTCCCCCGCTTGGCTCTGACGATGCGGGCCAGCAAGACATCTTGGCTGAGCAACGGTCGGCGATTTCGATGCACGAAATAAACGCTTTTCGGCATCTTCGCCGATGGCTTCGGCAGCATCCTACTCACGCCATCGGGCGCAACCGCGCCTTCTCATCAAATCTGCGGAACACACACCACCATGGTCGAGTCAAGAATCGAGAGTCTCTTAAGGCACAATCGTTTTGTTGCGGTCACTTCGGCCGCGTCCGAGTTGAATGAAATCTCTCTCCGGCGGCTCAGTGGCACCGAGCGGCTGGGGGAACCTTTCCTCTACGAGGTGAAGCTCGCCAGCCGCAATCCAGTTCAGAACTTTGCTACGATCCCCGGTCAAAACCTGACAATCGGCCTTAAGCTCAAGGACTCGCAAACCCGCTTCTTCAACGGTGTTGTTACGCGCTTCCAATATCTCGGCCTCGACGATACCGAGCACCTCAACTACGTGGCGCAGGTGCGGCCGTGGATTTCATTGCTCGAGCATCGCTCTAACAGTCGGGTCTTTCAGAACAAGACGAGCATCGAGATCATCACCACGATTTTTCGAGAACATAAAGGCAATTTCAAGAATCAGACCGCCCGACGGTTCCCACAGCGCCCATATTGCGTCCAGTACGATGAAACGGATCTGGCCTTCGTCAGCCGCCTCATGGAGCAGGACGGCATCTACTACTATTTTGAACATGCTGAGGACCAACATGACCTGGTGCTGGTCGACAACGCCGCGAGTCACATGGCCTGCACGCCTGAGATCGTAGAGACCCACCACAATCTCAGGCCTGCCCGAAGTCTTTACCAAGAAGATGTCATCCTGCATTGGGACGAGGTCGTATCGCTACAGCCGAACAAGGTCGTTCTCAGGGACTATGACCATGAGAAGCCGATGGCAGAACTGACGTCTGTCGCGCGTGTTCCTCCCGTGAGGACAGGCGGCATTCCGCCATGCAAGCTCACGGGAAGCGCCATCACCCGACAGCGGGAGAGCGTGGCGGTCAGAACGGGCGAGACCTCGTCGGCAAGCAGCGGCTGCACGGCAATGCGGGAGGTCTTCGAGTATCCAGGCCAGTATACAAAAAAAAGCGATGGTGATTTCTACGCCACCATCCGTGCCGAGGAACTCGCCTGCAACGCTTATCGCGCGCGGATCGAAAGCACTGCGCGCCAGATAACGACCGGGTCATTATTCAAGGCGGCAAATCCCTTCTACTACGGCCAGGTCGGTTCCCGCCCGAAACCCACCGATCGCTTTCTGGCAGTCGGACAGGACTTCACTGTCATCGGTGAGGTGGGGGACGATCTCACTGCGGACACCGTGGGGGGGAAGGGCGAGCGGTTCCTCTATCACAGCAACGTAGAGATTATCCCCGCGACCACCCAGTACCGACCGAGGCGCCGCACACCGGCGCGGTTGATTCACGGACCGCAGACGGCCGTCGTCGTGGGCCCCGAGGGCGAGTCAATCGCGACGGATAAGTACGGCCGTGTGAAGGTTCAGTTCTTCTGGGACCGAGAAGGCGGAAAGAACGAGAACAGCTCCTGCTGGATTCGGGTGGCCCAGAACTTCGCTGGTAAGGGTTTTGGCAACCTGGTCGTCCCACGGATCGGCCATGAGGTCGTGGTTGATTTCATCCACGGCAATCCCGACACGCCCCTGGTGACCGGCGTCGTATACAATGGCTCAAATCTGCCGCCTGAAACCCTGCCGACCGACAAAACGCGGTCGACCTTCCGGACGCATACCGATGGCGGCGCCGCTAATGCCTACAATGAACTGCGCTTTGAGGACAAGCAGGGCCGTGAGGAGGTCTATTTGAAGGCCCAGAAGAATCATACCGTCGAGGTCGGGAATATCTACAGCATCGACGTCAAGAGACACTTCCTCCTGACCTCGGGCGGCGCCGCGCCCGACTCCCCTGCCGCAGCGGCCTTAGGTAGCCGCGTCGAGGTAACACCCGACAAGATCCGCCTTGTAGTATCGGGCAGAACCGGCCCGCAGGCCATCGAAATCAGCGGCGATGGGATCGCCATTATCGGCACGATGATTGGCGTTATGGCAACGCCTCCGCGGCTCGGGTCCATCGTCTCCATGCCGCCGCCGACACCGGGTCCACCCACGCCGTCGATAATGAAGCTTATTGCGACACTCGGGCTGCCGCCTGTTACGCCCGAGTGACACGATGTCAAGGTGAACTGGTTCTGGGCCTCGGCTGTCCGGAAGTCGTTGCCTTTAAGTCGGCAGGGCCCTGCAGGCGTAGAGAAAAAGCGTAACGGCTTCGGCGTCGTAAGCTGACCTACCAAATCAACGTGACACTGCGAGATTGCCCGAAAATGAGGAAAGGTTATCGCGCGTGAGCGTTTGTTCCGGGAACTTGCGCCTCAGTTAGATGGAGTTGCCACGCGAAATCGGCCGCAAGCGGCTCCAAATGCGTCTGGTTTAGGTCTCCACCAAGCTGGAACTGGTGGATGAAATACCTTTATCACTCGGCGTCACGAAATTGCGATCAGGGCGCGGGCGGCGCAAAAATCAGCGTTCTCGATCTGGGCGTTACAGCGCTGCTTTGCAGGGCGGGCTCTCGCCTCGAAGCGCTTCTGGCGGAGCGTGGCCGCCTCGAGCAGCAGTCGAAGCCTTTCACCATGCTCGAAGGTGTCTCGCTTCTATTTGCGTTTGGGATTGTTCAACGTCGCGATAAAAATCATGCGCTGTCCAGCTCGAGGGAGGACGCTGGCCATGCCCCCGAAGCATAACGGGATACGAATTTGGTATTGGAAGGAAAGGTCGCGACGGAAGTAACATCAGCAGTGACGCAATGACCTAAGGAACGACGCAATGTACGGCAGAAGGCAGGAGGGTGTTGGCAATAGTTCCGAACACGGCGGTGAAGACACCTTTAACTGGGTTGAAGGCTTGACTGGCTCCTCGTCCGGCGAAGCGGCACTGAAAGAAATTTTACTGGCCTGGGCGGAAGACGGGCAGCAGGAGCAGGACGAGGACCGGCACGAGGCAATGGCACGGATCGAGGCCTGGACGGAAACCCGCAATTTTCGTGCCCCCCTGAACTTAGCATCGCTGTCCCTAACGGCACTGCCCCCCACCTTACCGGCCGGCCTCCAGCGGCTCAACGCCAATGACAACCGGTTGGGCAGGCTGCCCAACAACCTCCCGCCCGGTCTGCGAAAGCTCTCTGCCTGCGACAACCAGCTGACCACGCTGCCTGAGGTTCTTCCGGACATGCTCGAGACGCTCTACGTCGACGGCAACCGGCTGACCAGATTGCCGAACGAGCTTCCTTCCCGACTAAAGTATCTCTACGTCAACCACAACCGGCTGACCAGTTTGCCCGATAACCTGCCGCCTGAGCTCAGGGAGCTTCATGTCACCCGCAACGAAATCGCGCACCTGCCGGAGAATCTCCCCCTCGAATTGACGGATCTCCGCGCCGAACTCAATAATATAATTCGCCTGCCCGAGCGCCTTCCTGCAAAGCTCACGAGGCTCGAAGTCCCTCACAATGAACTGACTAGCCTACCCGAGGACCTCCCGGCCACCCTAAAGTGGCTCAGCACCGACAGTAATGAACTGACCCACCTGCCCCCTAACCTGCCGAGGGGGCTGGAGGAGCTTAGCGTTCGTGGAAACAACCTGAGAGGACTTGGCGACGGGCGAACTGCACTGCCGTACATTCTGTCGCAGCTTCCGCCTCATTGCAAAGTGTACCTGAATAACAATCCGCTGCCAGATCGACTGCGGGCGCACCTCAGCGCGCAAAGCGGGACGAGCCTTCCGCAGATCTTTTTGTGATGCTGCCTGACAAACGGGCCAAACTAGGTCCCTGCGTTTTGAGTAAAAGGCCTTTTGCCGAAGCCATGGCGGTGGGGTGCAGGCCAGGTATGACGCGTGCGGATCAAAAACAATGAGTTTGCAGGTTTATGCCGCTCGCCGGAATGTGTTGAGTTGTGGAAGCAACAGACGTCTCACTGAAGACTATGGCCGGAAAGCCCAGGCTCGGCACTTGTGTCCTTCGGGCGACCTTGCATGCGAGCCAGTTCGTACAAAGGATTACCCGCTATCGCGTACCAGGAGGTGCGACGCTTACGGCCTAGAGGCATTGCCGCCGGTTGGAACGTTCGGAAGCTGGACCCAGATTTCAACAGGCCTCAAGCGCATCCACCATTTCCACATGGTCCACCCCCAGCATCGCGTATTCGTTGATCTAACTACCCGAGACTCCAGCCTACGGGCCTATTTGCATTCGTCGGCGATCGACGACTCTGTCGCCTATTAGTTGAAATAGAGTTTTCGTGGCGAGCCAGCAGAGGAACAGCCCATGGATGAGAAAAACAGCCCCATTGTTTGCATCTCGGGTGTAGACGAACGAAAGCTCGGCGCCGCTCTAATCGCGGTCCAATCGGCATTTAGTGTCGCGATTGCGGAACTATCGAAGCTTCACAAAGGGAACAGTCCTCAGTGGTTCGAAGACCTGGAGGAGGTGGTAATCGCTAACGCAAAAGGCACAGTCACCGAGGGCATCTCGCTGGATGTCGAGGTGGAAAGCCTCAAATTCGGCATCGACGTCCTTCGGGCGATCTTAGATGTCAGCCGCGTTGAGCTAGGCTTTGCCGCAAAGGAATAACCTTTCGCCCAAACGAGGTCTCGATGCTATTGGCGCCGGAGATGTTCGATGCACACTCGAACCTTCGCATGAGTACCGCGCTCGTCGCCAAAGTCGCCCGCATCGTCACCAAATGGTATGGCCGTCCGACAAACCAGGAGGTCTTGCCGCAGATGATCGACGATACGACCTATGCATGGCGCACCGGCGTTTTTGAGGCAACGCGCGTTTTCCATGCGGAAGACCCGGGCGGACCAACCTTCATCGGGGGCAATTTGCGCAAGCCGGACTCCCATGGAAGACAATAACTTGTCGGACGCTGGGCGCACGAGACTGAGGGACTCAGCGTTGAAGATGTGCCGACAAGCTCGGCATTAGCGATGCACCCTGTATAGCGGGCAGCGACCGCCTTGCCATGCTTGAAGATGCCCTGAGCCGACACGCCCACAGTTGATAAAGATGTCGACTCAGTACCGCCGGCCGCTCCTCACCTTCTACCTTGCTGAGCCGCCAGCCATTGCGGCTCGTGGCAAGGATTTTTCGGACTCTTCCCGAGAATATGCACAACGCGACGCAGCGCTTGTCGACCCGCTGTTTCGTGAAGTTTGCGCTCGCCAGGAAATGGTGCGTGATGAGCCCTTTGTAAGAGTCACCCTTGCGCCGGCAGTCCGAGACCTCCCCGTTCATCTGGTTCGTCGTCTGGAATCGCAATCGATCGATGATCGACCTCCGCCCCTTCGTCGCAGGGATACACATCAAGTGGATTTGACCTGGACAGCGACCGCTCGCGCTGGAGCGCCGAATACCGGCGGCGCATTTCACCGGACGCAATCGACCCTGCCGTCCAAAGAGCGACCAGTTCCATGAAACCCGGGTCTTCATCGATCCGGATTCCTCGCGCCTTCCAACGCGCGATGACCCGCTCGGCTATGTCCCTGCGTGAATCCATTACCACTTCCCTGCCCCCTGCCCCCTGCCGCCTACGCGGTTAGATACCAAGATGGTGGGTTCTTCGCCAGTTCAAACCGTCCAATATGTCACGCCGGCCGCCCGCGATCCGTTTTCAGGAGCTTGTCAGCTGGAGCTATCGAGATCGCAGGACACACTTTCCAGCTCTCTCCCGACCTGATGGTCCCCGTCACCATCTTTTCCGTCCATGAATAAGGTAGGCCGCCCCCGATCAGTCCAGGCGATTTAAGTGCGAGTCCTCTTTTACGTCGCCTTGAGGTCCGTCAGCACCTTGTCAAAAGCATCCTTGACCGGCTTTGAGATTTCCTCCACCGCCCTGCTTGAGAGCACCCGGACTTCCTTGGCGTGCTGCAAACTTGTCTCAACCCGCTTGCGGAAAAAGGTCGACTGCTGTTCGAGGATCTGCGACGGCGAATTGGCGCCCAGCAAAGCTTGCAAATGTGAGAAGCTGGCCTCGGCGTCGGCCTGCAGTGCAGCGATCGTCTTCCACCACAATTCGTTGCCGAATAGACTTGTCGTTTCGAGGATCGGAGGCAGCATTTTCTGTGTCGCTTCAGCGCCGGACGCAAGTTTCAAAAAAGCCTCTGTCACCTTCTTGTTCCCCTTTTCAACAGATGCGCCGAACTGATCTGGCACCTTGAGCGACGATGACCCCGGGTTTTCGATCGTTTCAAAGGATCTTTCGGAAATCTTGGTCATTGCATTTTCCTTCTCTTTGAGTTGGTTGCAAGCTGTGACATCGGGATTGACCCTTCCGCCGGCGGATGCATGGCCGCTTGGTAGAACGCGGATCCGATGACGAACGGTCAGGTGGCCTCCGTTCCGTTCGTTTCATGAACCGGCATAATGCAGACTGCTTTCTGCCGCTTGTAACCAGGGATCAGCAAACACCATGCCAACTGCTCCGACGCGCCAAGAAGATCATTTTCTTTTATCAATGGGCGGGTTGAGGGCAGGTTGATGTGTATTTGACGGAGAGACCGGCGAACAAAACGTTCCAATCACGACAAACCTGACAAAAGTGGCGGATGCCCGACATTTGCGAGAAATGTCGACGGTTGCGCTGGGGACAAGGGAATTCACGTGGACTTCAAATCGCGCCAAGGATCATGTGCCTGTTCGTGGCTAAGGGGCGTTACCCGGAAAATCAAAACTCGCGGAGCTCTCCGCTATTCCATATCGCGCCGCGATATCTTCGAGCGCTTCCTGAAAGACGGCCGCGTCGAAGTGGACTCCACATGTTGAGCGGGCAATCAAGCCCCAGGCGTTAAGAAAAAATAGCCTGTTTGCTGAAGGTGACGAGGGCGCGACATACTCCTCATCTGATGATGTCTATAAAAGAGGATTTTGAACCGGATCCTGAGATATCGGACGCCGGGATCGCCTGGCATCGGCTTCGCGGCGCACGGTTTCGTGTTGAAGGTCGGAAAGCTGGATGATCCACGGCGCTCCGGTGCATAACTGGCGAGCGGGAAGGACACCGCTGCTGACCATCCGGTAGGCGGTAGCTCGACTCACCTTTAGAATGTCGGCGGCCTCGTCGAGGGTTCTCTCACCGCGTTCGGCCCGTTCACCTTCTCGATAGACGGAGATGCCGTGGATGTTGCGAAGACTGCAGACGTGGCTTCGCGTCCAGCTGGCGCCATGCCCTGTCCGCTTGCCGGATCGATTCAAGATCGCTGCGATCGACAAATCGGGCAACTGGCTCGCCAAGTTGCGAACGAGATCGACAACATCAGCCTTAACTGCCCAGCGGGTCTGGCCGATCTTGTTTTTCTTCACCGTCATCCGGGTGTGATCGCCACCCTGCCAATGAATGACGAGCGCCAATGTGTCGTCAACGGTATCGACAATGATTTCTTTGATCAGCAGCCGAATGATCTTTTGGCGTGTCTCGATAGACGCGTCGGGACCTGTGCCATGCCTTACTATAGATCGCTACCGAGCATCATCAATCTTGTACGGTCGTCGGCCGATAAAGCAGGCGTGTTACGGTCGGTCGAGAGCATCTCGAACTGGACCTCGAGATCACGCAATAGGATCAGCTTCTCATTCCAGCGCCGCTCCAGTTCGCCGGCGACCAACCGATTGCCCGGATCGACAGCATCATACTGGCGGCGCGCCCTGGCAGCCTCGTATTGTGCTTGCTTGATTAAGTTCTCGAGTTGCTGTTGATTGTCGCTATGACGCTGCGTGTGCGCCTCCATTGCCCGCAAGGCCGCCTCGATTCCCAGAGGTTGCAATCGCTCGAGCACCTCCTGCGCCACGGCCCGATCGACCCGCATGCCGCCGAACCCGATACAGTTGCCGACCGCCATGGCGCCGAACGTGCCGCGACAAACATATCGCTGCGTATTGCCGCCTTTCCCGGAGTATTGAATGTGCAATCGGCGACCGCAGCGACCGCAACGGAATAGTCAGGCAACAAAGCTTGGCGCGCAGTTCAACGAGTTTGGTTGCCGAAAGGCGCGGCGCAGCTACGATCTCGATCGAACTTGCCGCAGGATCAAACATCCATGCCGGAATTTGAAATGAACCACCGTGTGCCAGAATGAGCAGATAGTGAACGCCTTCGTGCTCATGGCTGCCGGTTACCAAGACGGTTTGGTCAACCAGTGGATGGAAGGGATAGGTGACCCTTGCTTCAAACGTCGGAAATCCGGCATTATGAACCCGGCTCGGAAGGCGGCGGCAGGACTTGGGCGACGATCGCGACGCTGCTTCAAACTGCATTTTGCCGCGCGCGGCAAAAGCACGTTTATACTGACCAGCAAACTATGCCGATTAACCGACTTTGCCAACGTTTCCGGCACCATAGCAGCCGCCTAGTCGGCATAGCTTAGGGTCTCTCCGTCGCGAAGGAGAGGACACATGAACGCAACTCAGGATCGCATCGCCCTATGCAGGAAGCTAGTCTACAGTCCACATCGGGACGACGATGCACGTGGCACTCGCTAAGCCTGTTTCGGGATCTGATCGACTGGCATGTCGGCAATGGAATACTCCGCAGGATTTAAGCGAGGTTCACGTCGACCGCTTCCCTGAGCATCGTTTCAAACACTGGAGACCCGACTCGGGCGATTGATCGGCGCTCCGCCGCTCGCCTTTGGCGTTACGGGAGAATGGCTTAATACCGACCGCGCTTCCTATTCAGCGCAGTGAGCACGAGAAGATCGACGATGCTGGCCGGTCCCAAAAACGGGATGGCAGCTTCTAGAAGTCGATTGAACGGACCGGTCGGGACCGGCGTCCGCACGCGGTGCCCCACGGTCTGTGGGCCTCTGAATTCTGTTCTGCAGGTAAAGTCAGCCGACGCCGTCGCGTATCGCGACTTTGGAGCTCGTTGGGTTCGCTCGCCAGCCCCTTCCTCATGCGATGCGGCTCCGCCCCTTGCAAGAAACGCTCCGGCGTCCCAATACTTTTGGCTTTGCTCGACGGCGCTGTATCCCGCAGCTTCGATAGCCTTGCTCCGAAACGCTTCCTGCGGGGTCGTCAACTCCTGCAGTCAGGCGCCTTCCGCCGCTGCGTTATGATCCGTCGGAGCCAGACTTTCAGCGGCTGACCTTGCCCCGTTGACATAATCCATTTTGAAGTAAGCTCTGGCCCATTGAGAGGACCAGGGAATGAAGCGCAATCGTTTCACAGACGAACAGATCATCGGCATTCTGAAGGAGCACGAGGCTGGCACGCCGGTCTCGGAGCTTTGCCGCAAGCACGGCGTCAGCGATGCCAGCATCTATAAATGGAAGGCCAAATTCGGCGGCATGGAGGTATCCGAAGCCAAGCGGCTGAAGACGCTGGAGGACGAGAACACGAAGCTGAAGCGGCTTCTGGCGGATGCCATGCTCGACAATGCCGCTTTGAAAGACCTTTTGGGAAAGAAGTGGTGACGCCCGCGGCCAAGCGGAAAGCTGTCGCGCATCTGATGAGCCATCATGAGATGAGCGAACGGCGGGCGTGTAAAGCCATTGGTTTTTGCCGAATGACGATTCGTTACGAGACCAGGCGCGACGATGATCATGAGCTTCGCGAGCGAATGAAGGCGTTGGCGCATGAACGCCGCCGCTTTGGATATCGACGCATTCATGTGCTGCTGAGGCGGGAGGGTCACCTCGTGAACCACAAGAGGCTCTTCCGGCTCTATCGGGAGGAGAAACTGACGGTGCGCAAGCGCGGCGGTCGCAAGCGAGCGATAGGCACGCGAGCGCCGATGCTGGTGCCGATGGTGGCCAATGACCGTTGGTCGCTAGACTTCGTGTCGGATCAGTTCACCGATGGGCGCAGGCTGCGGATTCTGACCGTCGTCGATGATTGCACGAGGGAGTGCCTGGCGCTCGTCGCCGATACATCGCTTTCCGGTCTTCGCGTCGCACGGGAGCTTGACCGGATTATCGAGGAGCGCGGCAAGCCGAGGATGATCGTCAGCGACAACGGCAGCGAGTTCACCAGCAACGCGATCCTGCAATGGGCGGACCGGACCAAGGTTGACTGGCATTACATTGCGCCTGGTAAGCCTATCCAGAACGCTTTTATCGAAAGCTTCAACGGGCGGCTGCGAGACGAGTTATTGAATGAAACTCTGTTCTCGTCGCTTGCTCACGCCCGGTCTGCGCTTTCAAACTGGCGTAGCGATTACAACGATCAACGCCCGCATTCAGGCCTTGGCTGGCTGACACCGGCCGAATTCGCTCAGACACTCAACCCGCGACGTGATGTGGTGCTGCGCAGCCGAAATGGCTCCGCACCGCAACCCGCCGCTACCGAACCAACAACAGCAACCAAAAAACGCTGGAGCGAACGCAAAACTGGATAAAACTTGGGGGCAAGGTCACGGCTGTTTCCGCCGCTGACTTTATGGCTGCGGACCCTCACGGTTGAACTCTCCAACCCGGATTAGTGCCGGTCGAGTTCGGCTTCGACCTTCTTGCGACTGTTGCCTACGTTCTTCACGGTCTTCTTCACCGCTTCCTTGGAAATGCCTTCCTTCCGGGCTTCGTACTTCACCTCGTGATCCTGACCACCTGCGACGCGAGCACGATCCTGGCTGCGGGCTTTGGATGTGGTTGCCATGGTGAGATCCTCCTAATGTCGGTCCTTACGAACGGGCGCCGATTCAATAAGTTCCGGCCTCCGTTATGGTGAGGCGCGCTTCGGCGATGTCGCGGACGCGCTGCACATGGCCTCGGGCGAGATGGTTCACTTCGACGATGAGATCGCGCAAGGCATATCTGCGACCGCAGTTAATCAGTAGCGGACAATTCTTCCCAGGCAGTTGGTACGGCTCGTCGTGTGCCTATGAGCAAACCCATGGATTGATTGTCATAGAAAGCAGGACTAGAACAACAGCGCTAATGCAGGAGCGCTCGGCATCCGAACGCAGAACAAGATCGCGGCGGAAGCCACGCAAGAGCGTCGTCTGCGAAGAGAAACCAAGCGGCTCGGCAGGTTGCGGCTAACCTCTGACCGAGTCGGCACCACGAAGGAGCCAACCCATCGGGGACAGATCCCCCTCAGCCGCTACATCAACGTGATTTGGAGTTTGGAATGGATCAATTTGCTACCGCCGACAACACCTCCGCAGCCGCTCGTCGCCGCGAAGCCAGGATTGCGAAGGGCTACAGCCTTGAGGACCTGGCCATCGCCACCGGACTTACGGTCGAGGAAATCGCAGCGGCCGAGGAACCCCTTCAGATCGTGCCTCAGCACCACCTCGAGCGCATTGAGCATGTGATCTCATAGCTTCCGTCGCCACCGGCACGCGGTCCCGGTTTAGGGGCCGCAGTCAACCACGGAGGGCGCGGAACGAAAGATCGATGCTCTATGGGACGTCCTAGGCGCATTGATGCTCCGCTTCACGCCGACAGAATGCGCAAACTACTCCAGGGCTGCTGGATATGAGCCGGATTGAACAGGATTTGCTCTAGTCGATATTGCGTCCAATTGAAGTGTCATCCGCCATTTTAAGATAACTGCAGAATCACTTAAAGAGAACATGGCACCAATGATCGCACAAACAACCGGTCCGCTTCTGCCAACCGACGCAGTTCCGATTGTCGCGATGTTCTTCTACGATATGGTGCAACTATCTGCTCGGTGGCTTAGGTAAGCCACCGCCGTTCGCGGCTTGTGGCTACTCATCCTGCCGGGCTGCGCTGTCCGTCGCGTCACGCGCCGCACCCAATCGATCGCGATGCTGATGCCAATGCGGAAGCGCTTGGACGCCGCCCGGCACCACACCCCTCCTGTATCACCGCTTCTACAACTTCTCGCGGTTATTCGAAACAGGTCTCGCCATCCAGCTCAGCCTCCTGACCGGCCAGAAGGATGAATCTGACTTGCGTCATAGGGAATCCTTCTCACGGGTCTACCTAAATCATCCCGCTCTAAGCTTACGCGCACAACTCGCGGTTCAGCATGAACTCGCAACATCTGTTTTACGGTGCGAGGGTCATACCTCGATGCGATCGTCAAGCAGCCCGATCTGTCAAAGCCGCGACTATCTCTTCCAATGCAAATCTTAGGCTATCACTCAGCTTTCGATCTTTTTGCCAAACGACGACGTAGTGATATGTTGCCCCTGGCTGAAATTCGCGGAATGCAACGTCGAATTCAGCATATTCGCTCGCAATGATCTCGTTCGTAATCGAAACGCCGA
Source organism: Rhizobium sp. BT03 (assembly GCF_030053155.1). NCBI lineage: Bacteria > Pseudomonadati > Pseudomonadota > Alphaproteobacteria > Hyphomicrobiales > Rhizobiaceae > Rhizobium > Rhizobium sp. BT03. Next base: position 6,709 of record NZ_CP125643.1, on the reverse strand, counting down.
TCCCTGCCATGACATAGCCAATGTCATGGCCATTGGCGTCATATTCCACGGCGATGTCAGGAGCGGTTCCCATATATCGAAGGGCATTGACGCTCATTTGGTGAGAGGCAATTTGCGGGTCGATATCGATGATCGCCTCACTAGCAAGATCTTCGGCAGTGACAAGCTGCTGTGCCGCAAATCGATGGTTGGCCGGAAAAAGACATACGTTGGTGGCCGAGCCGACCGGCATCCAATCAAGGATGCGCTCGTCAAGAGGCAATCGGGAGATGCCAAGATCCGAGCGGCCGCTTAACACGTGATCTGCGATCTGCTGATACGTTCCTGTTTTCACCTGGACAGCGTAAGAGCGGCTCCTCTCCCGGATCCCTTTGACCACCTTCGGCAAAGTGGCAAAGGAGAAAGCACTTGGCGCTGCGATGCCGATCATTCGAGTATCATTGTTCCGCAGGAAGTCGATTGAGGGCCCAATCCGATCAAGTCCGGCGAACGCCGCATCGATTGTGCGTAGAAATTCCCATGCCTTGACGGTTGGTATCAACCTGTTGTTTTCCCGGCGGAAGAGCGCGAAGCCGACAGTCTCCTCTAGCTGCTTGATGTTTTGGCTGACCGCCGGCTGGGTTATTCGCAACATCTGCGCTGCGAGCCTTTCCGAGCCGGCGCGCATAACCTCCCGCAATATTTGAAGGTGGCGGATCTTCACTCCGGATTCGGTGATTTCCATGGCCGGGAATCTCAATCGTGGTCGAGCGACGCGCCTCATAAGTAGCGCTTATTGAAACTTCCTGAATCTTATAAATTGACGACGGCAAGTCAAAGTATATTTTTGAAATACGGCGAACTTAGAGCGCTGGTTAAGCTAATAAATCCAATCTACCCTCGGTTAAATCTCGGCAAGCTCTTAGTATATGTCGGGAGAATACCTTTCCGATTTCGGTGCGCTCGCAAGAATATTGGAGACTTGCATTGTACGCATTTGTAGATCAATTTTTATCTGGATTGAAGAATACACTTTTAGTGTTTGCCTTGAGCTGCGCTTTCGGGACCCTATTAGGTTTGCTTATTGCCGTTCTCCGCAACTCGACCCGCAAGTCGGTTTCATCGTGCATGCGGGCCTACACGGGCATCATCCGGGGTGTTCCGGAACTTCTGATCATCCTCCTAACGTATTTCGGCGGAACCGCCCTTTTGAGCGCGATTGCCGGTGGCTACATCGAGATTAATGCATTTGCGGCCGGTGTCGCGGCACTGACCGTCGTGTTCAGTGGGTACGCCGCGGAAATATTCCGTGGTGCGATCAACGCGGTTGCACCAGGCCAACGAGAGGCTGCAGCAGCGCTCGGGCTTTCGAACTCGCAGATTTGGTTTCTGATCATCATTCCCCAGATGATCCCGATCGCTCTGCCGGCATTCTGTAACCTCTGCATCTCCTTGATAAAGGATACATCGCTGATTTCCGTCGTCGGGCTGACGGATGTCATGCGCGTCGCCTATATAGGCGCAGGCTCACTGCGCGCTCCACTCCCCTTCTATCTCGCAGCGTCTGCAATCTACCTCGCCCTCACAAGCCTGTCGCTTCTTTCGTTCCGGTTATTGGAGCGCCGCTATTCGCTCCCGGCGATGAAAGGTTGAGGCAATGAGCATGACCATCGCGCTTGAAGCGTTTCTCACCCTTCCCCGCGGCCTTCTTCTCACTCTGGTTCTGACATTCGCATCGCTTGCCGCAGGCTTCGCCGTCTCGGTCCCGCTCGCCTTCCTACGGGCATCATCAAATCCGTGGGCTTCCGCGTCCGTGCTGGCATATACCTATGCGTTCCGCGGCACGCCACTTCTGGTTCAGCTTTTCCTGATTTACTACGGGATTGGCCAGCTTCCCCTCGTCCGCCAAAGCTTTCTATGGGCCGTGATGCGAGAGCCGTTCTGGTGCGCCTTCATTGCTTTCACCCTGAACAGCGCCGCCCATACGACAGAAGTTCTGCGCGGCGGGATCCAGGCGGTCCCGCGTGGGCAGATTGAAGCGGCCAAAGCCTTGGGCCTTTCCCGTTTCCACACTGCCAGTCTTATCGTGTTCCCTTTGACCCTCAGGATCGCTCTTCCCGCCTATGCAAATGAGGTGGTTGGAATGCTGAAGGCAAGCTCCCTTGCAAGCACCATCACGCTGCTTGAAGTGACCGGGCTCGCCCGACAGCTGGTGTCGGAGACATTCGCCCCATACGAGGTCTTCATTGCCGCGGGGGCTTTCTATCTGCTGCTTACCCTCTTGATCACGCAAGGTTTCCAGATGCTGGAGACGCGTTGGACGCCGACGGCAAACCGTCCACCGCCGGCGCAACCTGTACCTCGAAGAGCGAACGGAAAGCCGCCTCTCGCCTCGGCTGAAACTTGACGCCAGCCCACATCCCGGACGCCAACAATCAAACTCAGCAATGAAAGGAACATCGTCGTGAAACGAACACTTCTGCTTGCCCTGTCTCTTGTCGTCTGCGCCAACAACGCGGGAGCAATGGACAGGAAGACACTGACAATCGCCTCTGAAGGTGCTTCGCCGCCCTGGAATGCCATCACCCCCCAAGGGGAGCTCGCCGGCTTTGACATCGACGTCGGCCGCGATCTTTGCCGGAGGATGAAGTTCGAGTGCACTTTCGTGCCTCAGGACTGGGACGGAATCATACCGGCGCTCACCGTTGGAAAGTTCGATGCCATCATGTCGGGGATGGCGATAACTGAGAAGCGGAAGAAATCGATCGCTTTTTCCAAGCCCTACGCCGGAGGTTTCAACCAACTCGTCATACTCAAAGATCTCGATCTTCCGCCCACGGATACGTCGGCCGAGCTCGACCTCACAACTATCGATCCTGAAAAGCAGGCAAAGATCGAGGAGCTTCGAGCCGCTCTCAACGGCAGAACTTTAGGCGTATTGCGATCATCGAATTCGGAAGCGGTGCTCAATGAACTGTTCGGAAAGGTCGCGACGATCAGGAGCTACGATTCCCAGGACAACATGCATCTCGATCTCGTAGCTGAGCGCATCGATGGCGGCCTTGCCGACTATTTCACCTGGAAAGCCTTCCTCGACAGCACGGATGGCGGCATTGCAACGCTCTACGGCCCCCAGCTCTCCGGTGGCCTCTGGGGCCCGGGTGTCGGCGTCGGACTTCGGCAAGACGACGGCGAACTGGTTGCGGCATTCGACAGCGCCATCGAGGCCGCCACGAGCGACGGAACCCTGAAGCGGCTGAGCGAGCAATGGTTCAAGATCGATGTTTCGCCGCAGACATCGAACTAGACACTGGCTCTACGACACGCATTTCCCCCGAAGCCATAGCGCGTGAGCAGTCGGCAGTCCCAAAGATCGAAGGTAGACCATATGTCCGCACCCTTTTCCATTGCTGTCACCGGCCAGTCGCTCATCCGTCATGATCTTCGAGCGATCGGCGATCCACGGCTCGCTGAGATCGCCGAGGTCCTCAAAGCAAGCGATGTTGCCTTCACCAATCTCGAGACGACTATCTATGGTCGTCATGGTGGATGGCCGCTCAAAGGCAGCTATTTCGGCGCTGCAGCGCCGGATGTCTTGGCGGCCTTGAAGGAGCTCGGTTTCAATAGCCTGGCTCTGGCAAACAACCATGCTTTCGATCTTGGACCGCCGGGGATCCTCTCGACGCTGGAGGAGGTTGCGGCACACAATTTCCTGCATGCCGGCATCGGCCACAACAAGCATCACGCTTCCACCGCACAGAAAATGACGTTCGGATCCCGAAATGTTGCGCTGATTGCCATGGACGCTGGGCCAGGCCCGTCTTTCATGTACGCTGAGGACGCAACTGCGGGCAGGATAGCAAGGCCCGGCATCAATAGTCTGAAAGTCTCCAGGGTATTTGACTTGGAAGCGGGAACATTCGACTTGCTTCGCTCCATCCAGGAGCGTCTTCTAAGTTCGCCCTTGGAGCGCGCGAATTATGCCCAGCCGGAAGATCCGCCTGATCTTCATGGCCAAGACGAAATCGATTTCTACGGAACCGTGTTTTGCAGATCAGAAGAGACAGCTCGCCGCATTGTGGTGGACCGGCACAGCGCCTGGGCTCACCTTTCCGCGATTGCGGAAGAAGCGGGCCGCGACACATTCGTCATCGTGTATTTGCATCATCACCATTGGGAGCCGAACTGGCAACAAGTCCCCGCCTGGGTCCGGGAATTCGCGCACGATTGCGTGAACGCGGGCGCTGGCCTCTTTGTCAGCCATGGCGCTCCGGTCCTTCAAGCGGCTGAGATATATCGCAGTACGCCAATTTTCTACGGCCTTGGCAACTTCCTCTTCCATACGGAAAAGGACGAACAGGAATGGAGCCCGCCGGAAGTGTGGAGGAGCGTCATCGCGACCTGCAATTTTGGATCTAGCGGACAGCTGGAAAATGTACGCTTGCGTCCGATTGTGATCGGTGGAACCGACGCATTATCGAATCCTGCACGCGATCGCCTCCCCTTCCCTGTGCTCGCCGATGGCAGAGTGGCGGCAGACATCCTTGACGATCTTGCCGACCGCAGTGCCGGTTTTGGCACTGTGCTTGACCGAGAGAAGAACGTTGGCCAGATCGCTTTTTAGAACCTGAAGTATGCGACGAGAACTTTACGAACGCTGACCAATTTGGGGCCGCGCTCTTGTTGTCTTTTCATGGGGAAACGTCCTTGTGTTCTTCCATCTCTTCATCGACAATCGAGCTGACGAGGGCAACGACCCGGCTGCGCACACGCGGGGAAAGGAGCAAAACGTCGTCTATCAGACGCCGTCCCTCCGCCGTGGAAATGTAGGCAATCTTCTCATCGATCTCTGTTATGAATTGCTGGCCCTGAAGGGTTTCGGGATCTGGAAGGCCCTCGAAAAACCTCGAAACAGGGATCTTGAGGCAATTGGCAAGCTCGTAGAGCATCGAAGCGCTGACGCGGTTCTTGCCGCTTTCATATTTTTGCACCTGCTGCAAGCTCACCCCGATGCCGGCGCCAAGATCCCCTAAGGATACATTCGACTGCATTCGACGGATACGGATTTGCTGTCCGACATGCCGATCGACCGGATGCACCGACTCGCGTGCAACATTCGACAGTTCGGCTTGCGCAGGCCTCGAAGTCCGGACCTGGGCTGCTGCATGGCGCTTCATGGTGGTCACCCCGATGGCGAGTTTCACGCGGTGCGCCCCCGCGGAATAACTCGCTCAACCCACTGATCGGGGAGTTAGAACACCGTACGAGACGGCCCTATGGCCTTTAGTTCCGAGGAACCTGGACATACGCCACAGGCTCCTCGACCGAAGGTCAAGGAGTGTGGTGCCGAATCGGCCGGCACCAACCGCTCGTAGGGGGTTCTAATCCCCAAGGCAGCGCGTACTGCCTCGCTGCCAAACTTAGTTGAAATCCGCCCGCCGCGCAACCGAATTCTTTACAAGATTCAATAGCTTCGCTTTACGCGCGGACACTTGTCTCAAAAGCGAGAGGTCACGCTTCGGGCGGTAAAGTGGTCAGAAAATCAAAGGAGGTGCGATCAGCGGAACGCCCATTGCGAGGATTGTCTGCCCACTCTCCCGGAGGAATAGGCTACCGCAAGCTCCGCCCATAGGGGGTCCTGGGTGAAGCTGGAAAGGGGCCCGCAAGCGTCGATAATGCTCATCTTGCCGAACTGCCCGAGAAGCGTTTCAATTCCCCCACGGCTAAAAGCATTCAACAGCGAAAATGGCTCGCACGGCGAGGAGATGATGCGATGGCCCCAAACCCCCGGCCGTTCGTCCTTTGACAGTGCGTTGAGAAGCTGTGTGTCACGATGGTTGTTCCTCAACGCCTCGCAGAATGCCCAGCGCATCAACGGATAATAGATCGTATGCCGACTTCCACCCAGGACACGCACGCCAGGCAGGATCGACGTTACGATGAACATCAGCAGAAGGTTCGGAACGATCCGGCCAGTTCTCAGGGCCTCCACAAGACTTGGCGGCGAGAATTCAACACAGACATCATCTGTCTCCTTCGACCGGAGGACCCTGCCATCCAGCCAAAGTGGAAAAAGCCGCCCTTCAATGCAGCCCCAGAAAAAATGCGTCGAGTTTTTCAGCCAGCCTCGCCAAGCCGTGTCAGCGAGTTGATCGATGAAATGGATGAGGCGCATCGCGAATGCTCGGTCCTCGATCAACGAGGCTCGCAGCCAGGACCGGCCATCGGAAAGGTGGTCCGCGACCAGATCGGCAACGTCGCTATCATCAAGCTGAAGAAAGTCCACCTGGCTCTCAGAATACCGCTTCCAGAGGCAAAGATTTGCCGCTTTGATCGCCTCTGCCGCCGACTGGAATTCGCCAAGAGGCAAAAGGTCTCGCAAGTAGGAAATTGCCTCCGAGTCATCACCGGGCCTGTCGACGTTTTGAAGATGGAATCTGTAGCAGCCGTTTCTGCCAAGAATGCTGTAGGGGATCATTTTGCTGCGCGACAGGCCGAAGACATTGACTGCATCGCCATCGACGTGGAGCCAGGCCGGACCCTTGCGACCGCGTTCTACGAACTTCACTGTCGAGCAAGCGTAGGAGATATAGGATGTCCTGCCATGCGCGCGAAGTCCCATCAGGGAGAACAGATGGGTGTAAAATGCGTCAGGCTCGATCAACAGGTGGAGGTGGGGGCCACACTGCAGCACCGGAGCGACTTCGATTTCGGTTTGAAAGCGCGTCAC